>NZ_QUDY01000003.1:0-297177 GCF_003477745.1 Clostridium sp. AF35-15
CCCTATAATATTAGAATATTCCGGCCGGATATTGACCGATGTTCTGTGCGACAGCAGCATTCCCCTTCCCCCCTTCAGACAGCCATGCATATGAATATTTACAATTCACATTGAATTAATACGACTTGCTCTGATGTTCAATATAACAGCGAATATTTTCCTCAGATACGGATCCGATCGTTTCCACATAATAGGAATGGTTCCACAGTTCTCCCTTCCACAACTGGTTTCTTATTTCCGGAAAACGTTCGAATAATTTCCTGCCTGTGATCCCCTTCAGATACTTGATAATGGCTGTTATTGACAGCTTTGGTGGAGCTGATACAAAACAGTGAACATGATCACCTTCACCACATTCAAATAAATGAACGGTAAAACCTTTATCGTCAGCTATCTGCTGCACGAGTTCCTGTAGGTATTTCTCAACTTCTGGGGTTAATATCTTCCGTCTGTATTTCACCGACCAAACCATATGGTAGTTAATATTACACACGCAAGTTCTATAATGTATCAGATTTCATTTCATACATATAGTATATCATATTGAAGTGTAATACGCAATTATTATTCGAACATATTTTCGCTTTTATTGTATGCCGGTTACGGCATTACTATCAAAGGATGAGAATTATTATACTATTTGCATTGTGCAGATATGCACACTCCTGCGCTTTCATCTCGGTAATTGAATTGCCGAGGATTCCCGCTTATTGTCCTAAAAATATTGATACCTCCTTCTCTTCGCCACCAAAAAGATAACTGACACCGTCACGGACATACACTCCGCCACGATAATTGCACCCCAGATTCCGTTCAAGCCCAGGAGCAGCGGCAGAATGATAACCGATGCACTTTCAAACACAAGAGTACGCAAAAATGCTATCAGCGCCGAGGTCAGTCCATCTCCCAGCGCCGTAAAAAAGGCGGAACTGAAAATGGAGAAACCGCAGAATAAGAACGAAACCGCATAAATGGAATACGCATGTACCGTCATGTCCAGAAGCCCGGCATCATATCCTACGAAAATAGCTGCCAACGGTGCCGCCATCACCTCGGACAGCAGCAGCATGCTCAGAGACGCCGCCGCGATCAGAAGCACACTGCGCTTTAGCAGGTTATTTAACTCCTTTTTATTTCCTGCGCCGTAGTGATAGCTGATAACTGGAGCTACGCCGGTCGCATAACCGATGAAAATCGCAAGGAAAATAAAATCCACATACATGATGGTTCCGTAAGCTGCGACTCCGTTTTCTCCCGCGTAGCGCATCAGCTGCGCGTTATACAGCATGCCGACAATGGACATGGAAATACTGCTCATCAATTCCGATACACCGTTGGTGCAGGCACGTCTGAGCGCTCCTCCATCCCACTTTGGTCTGCGAAGGCGCAGGCTGCTGCTGTTCTTCCGCAGGAAATAAACCAGCGGTATCGTTCCGCCTATGATCTGTCCCATCGCAGTCGCCATCGCCGCTCCGGCAATTCCCCAATGGAACACTCCCATGAACAGAACATCTCCCGTCATATTGAGCACACCCGAAATGATCGTTACAATCAGCCCCAGCTTCGGCTTCTCCGCCGTCACGGAAAGGCTGCCAAACGCATACTGCAACATTAAAAACGGAAGCGCCACCAGAATGATCCGTCCATACCGGATGCAGTCCGCCAGCATCTCTCCCTTCGCGCCAAGAAAGGCAGCGATCTGCGGTAAAAACAGAATACTGATAACCGCAATTACCAGACCAGAAACAAAGGTCGCAGCGATCAGAAGGGAAAAAATCTCCTGCGCCTTCTCACGCCTGCCCTCGCCCATAATCCGGGCGATCAGGGCACTTCCACCCGTGCCGAACATAAATCCCATGGCACCTACGACCATCAGAAACGGCATAATGAAATTGACCGCCGCAAACGGCGTTTTTCCTACAAAATTCGATACAAAATATCCATCTACCACTCCGTAAATGGAGGTAAAAATCATCATTAAAATAGATGGAATTGTAAACCGGATCAATCTCCCAAAACCGAAATGATCCGATAACTGAATCCTCTGTTCCATAACATTCTCCTGTCAAATTTTTAAGTAATTCTGCCATTATATCATAATTCTTCACATCACGGAACATCACCTGCACCTCTTCTCCCTTGAGCCAAATAAATATTATTCCTACGGTTGATTTTTTCGGAATTATTCTATATAATGAAAATAAATTTACAATTTAACGCGTTAAACCTCAACGCATTAAATTCAAAAAAGCACGACTTTCACATTAGGGAGGAACTATGTTATGAGCGAAGACAAAAAATTAAACATGCCTCAGTCGCTTCTGCTTCTGCTCCTGATCATCGGAGCGGTTGCAGTCTGCATCCGGCTGAAAACGGGCGGACCGATGATTGGACTATTTATGAGCTGGATCATCATCTATCTGTTTTGTAAGGTATTACGCATAAATTATGAGCATGTTGTAAACGGCGCTTACGACGCGATCCGGGTTGTCGTTCCTACCCTGTGCCTGCTCATGGCAATCGGCGTCATGATCGGTACCTGGCTGCAAAGCGGCACGATTGCAACCATCATTGTCGGCGGTTTAAAACTGATCAACCCGACCTGGCTGCTGCCTCTGACCCTGATTTTCTGTGCCGTATTAAGCCTTGTGACCGGAACCTCCTACGGTTCCGTCGGCAGTGCCGGTGTTGCCATGATGGCAATCGGCAACGCGATGGGCATCCATCCTGGCATGGTGGCAGGTGCTGTCATCTGCGGCGCGATGTTCGGTGACAAATTAAGCCCGCTTTCCGACACAACCAACCTGGCTCCAGCGGTTGCTGGCTCTAAATTAAACGACCACGTGCGTTCCATGCTCTGGACCACGCTTCCGACCTTTGTCATCAGCCTGGTTCTCTTTGTAATTCTTGGCATCAGCCAGACTTCAGGGAACTATGAAACTGGAAATCTTCTGACATACATCGATGCCCTGCAAGGTGAGTTTAAACTTGGCTTCATCACTCTGCTGCCAGCCATCGCAATCATTATTCTGCTTTTATGCAAAGTAAACTCGGTTGTCTCCCTTGGTCTTTCCGCCATCTGCGCCGGAGCTGTCTCTTTCTTCTATCAGGGCGCAACTCTGCAGAGTATCATCCGTGTTGCTTACAACGGATACAGTACCAGCATTGAGGAAGGTATTTTACAGACCATCTTAAACCGCGGCGGTATGAGCAGCATGCTTCAGTATGTGGCAATCATCTGCTTTGCAGTTGGTATGGGCGGTATGCTGGATCGCCTCGGCGTTCTCGGCAATCTCTTAAACGCCATCGTAAATCACATCAACAGCGATGGCAGCCTGATTGCAGCAAGCCTTTTAGTCGGCTATGTAACCAGCTTAATCAGCTGTTCCCAGCCGATGTCCCACGTCCTGACTGGAAATATGATGAAACCGCTGTTCAAATCCAGAAAAATCGCACCAGAAATCCTTTCTCGTACCCTTGAGGACGCAGGTACTTTATCCGGTCCGATGATTCCGTGGCACGGTTACTGTGTATACATGTCTGGAACCCTCGGCGTTGCCTGGTCAGTATTCTTCCCATACCTGTTCTTACTGTACTTAACACCTTTGTTCAGTATTTTCTATGGATTTACGGGAATCTCCATCCGGCATACAGACGGCGCTCAAAATTAAACCTTTCTCTTGATGAAAACAAAAGGATCGAAACATATATTCAGCCTTTGACACAGTGTTTACCTGTGCAAAGGCTGAACACATCTAATTTGCCCGAACTTTTTTCATGATTTCGCGCAAAATATATTACATATGAATTTAGGAGATGAATATTTATGATGGAAACAAAGCTTGTACTTCTCGGAACCGGTACCCCGAACGCCTGCCCGAATGCCAGCGGTCCTTCTTCTGCAGTTGTCGTAGGCGACCGCGCTTATCTTGTAGATTTTGGTCCTGGCGTTGTCCGTCAGGCGGCGAAAGCATACCAACAGGGAATTGATGCCCTGCGCCCGGACCGGCTGATGATCGCATTCTGCACACATCTGCACACCGACCACACGGCCGGCTATCCGGATCTCATTTTTACCCCGTGGGTACTGGAACGCCCGAAGCCGCTGAAAGTATTCGGTCCAAAAGGCATCCAGAACATGACCGAACATATTTTAAAAGCATATGAGACGGACATCGACTTCCGTATCCACGGCTTTGAAAAAGCCAACGAAAATGGCTACAAAGTCGAAACTACCGATATCCAGCCTGGTATCATTTATCAGGATGACCGCGTGACGGTTGAGGCATTTCCAGTCAGCCACGGTACGCTTGAAAGCTACGGATTTAAGTTTACAACACCGGATAAGGTGATCGT
The DNA here is from genome assembly GCF_003477745.1 of Clostridium sp. AF35-15. NCBI lineage: Bacteria > Bacillati > Bacillota > Clostridia > Eubacteriales > Clostridiaceae > Clostridium > Clostridium sp. AF35-15. The sequence goes on from NZ_QUDY01000003.1 coordinate 4,357, forward strand.
GATCAGCGGTGACACGGCTCCGCTTGAGATCGTGGCGCAGAAAGCGGAAGGCTGCGATATTCTCCTCCATGAGGTCGAGTACACCGCCGGACTCTCCGCCAGAGAGCCAAAATGGCAGAAATACCACCAGGAAGTTCACACTCTCAGCGTTGATCTGGCAAAGATTGCCGCCAAAGCGCACCCGCGGCTTCTGGTTACCTACCACCGTATCTATCACATGGAAATCCAGGACAACACCCGCGATGTCGAGGCTGAGATGGCGCGCAGAAACACCGCCATTTTGCAGGAAATCCGTGATGCCGGATATGAAGGTGCCGTTGTAAATGGACAGGATTTAGATGTATTCTAAGAAAAATTTAAGGGGATGCGCATTAAGTCAGTCGCTGCCACCCCTGTTCTCAGATCTTCAAGCCTTATATATAAAAAGCAGATATTCTCACACAATGGAGAATATCTGCCATCCAGTCTGACTCATTCTACGGTACGGAAAACATAGACCTGAAGTTTCAAGCGTGCCAATTTGTGAGGATGTATTAGAACAATACTTCTCCGATAATCTCCACCGCATCGCTGATGCAGTCCGGACAGGCACGCAGCACCTTTCCCGTTTCCACACCCTTCAAATCCCTACAGACCACGCTCTGGTTCTTCTCAAGGAAACGCGCGATGCACTCTCTGGCATCCTTATAAGAAACCGCCTTCGAATTCGCCAGCTCCAGATCCCCGGTACTATCCTTCAGCCCCGCCAGCACAGCCGCCGCCGAAATGGCCCCACAGGTACCATTCATGCCGCCCATGCCAAGACCAAGCCCCTCCGTCACCTTAAACAGCGCCACCTTGTCCAAATCCACCTTATCCGCAAACGCACACGCCACCGACTGGGCACAATTATACCCCATTCCATGAAACTGAGCCGCCTGCTGCTGACGCGCTGAAATCTCTTCTTTCGTCATACTGATACCTCCTAAAATTTTCTTAATCTGCTAAATTTTTTATATTATACTATTTATGCCAATTATAACATACATTTCCACTTTTTAAACACCCCAAAAAGCATACAACATACAGCGCCAGAAGCCAAATGCCCTCCGTTGCATTTGCAGGAGTCTTGGTAACTCTTGGCTCGCAGAGATTTGTGTTAGAGTTCAAAATACACCTGTCTGAGCGAAGCGAGTTTGTATTTTGGACTCTGCTTTTAACAAATCTATGCAAGCCTAGTGTTACCGGCTCCGAAACCGCAACGGAGGGCATTTGGCTTCTGGCGCGTCACCTTGCCATTTTTATGCATTTCTATTTCATCAGCGTAACCATAACCGCCTTCTGGGCATGCAACCGGTTTTCCGCCTCTTCAAAGATCTCAGACGCATGTTCTTCAAAGATCTTCTCGGTAATCTCCTGTCCACGGTAAGCCGGCAGACAGTGCATTACCATCGCCCCCGGTTTTGCCGCAGCCATCAGTTCATCATTGATCTGATATCCCTGGAATGCCTGCTGGCGGATCTTCTTCTCTTCTTCCTGACCCATGGAAGTCCATGTATCTGTGATGACAACGTCTGCATTTTCCACTGCCTTGATCGGATCATTTACCAGTGTAAATGCGTCATTGCCAGCTGCGAAATCCAGCACTTCTTTCGCCGGACGGTAATTATCCGGAGTTGCGATAGATACCTGCATATCCGATTTCAGACCGCCTACGATCAGGGAGTTCGCCATGTTGTTGCCGTCGCCGATGTAACACATCTTGAGCCCTTTCAGTACGCCGTATTTCTCACGGATCGTCATCAGGTCAGCCAGTACCTGGCACGGATGGCAGAAATCAGTCAGACCGTTGATGATCGGGATAGAACCGTATTTTGCCAGATCCTCCACTTCTTTCTGCTCGTAGGTACGGATCATGATGCCGTCCAAATAACGGGAGAGTACGCGTGCGGTATCCTGTACCGGCTCACCGCGTCCGATCTGTAAGTCGCGGGAGGAAAGGAACAGTGCCTGTCCGCCGAGCTGGAACATACCGGTCTCAAACGAAACTCTGGTACGGGTGGATGACTTTTGGAAAATCAGACCGATGGATTTGCCCTCCAGAAGACGATGTGAAATGTGATGTTTCCGCTCATATTTTAACTGATCTGCCAGATCCAGAATCGAGGTAATCTCCTCCGGTGTGCAGTCCAACAGCTTTAATAAATGCTTCATGTCTAAAATACCTCCCTCATAGCAGCGATTGCCTCGTCCATCTCCTCTTTCGTGATAACAAGCGGCGGAAGCAGACGGATCGCCTCTGTACCGGCTGTCAGGACCAGGACGCCTTTCTCCATCAGCTGACTGACCATCGCAGCTCTCTCGTCTTTGTCCACTACGATGCCTAACATCAGTCCCATGCCGCGAACAGTTTTTACCTTCGGAGAACCGATCGCTAAAATCTCCTTTTTCAGGTACTCGCCCTTTTCCTGAACCGATTTCAGGAATTCCGGCTTATTTACGATATCTAATACGGTATTGGCAGCCGCACAGCAGAGCGGATTGCCGCCGAAGGTTGTACCGTGCGTACCGGCGCCCAGTACATCCTGGCATTTCTTATCCGCCATGACAGCACCGATCGGAACACCGCCGCCGAGTCCCTTGGCCATACTGATGATGTTCGGCTGAACGCCGTACTGCTCATAGCAGAACAGGCTTCCGGTACGTCCGATGCCCGTCTGAACCTCGTCAATCAGAAGCAGGATGTCCTTCTCCTTGCAGAACTCGGCAGTTGCCTGTACAAATTCCTTATCAAGCGGAAGGACACCGCCCTCGCCCTGAATCATCTCCATCATGACAGCGCAGGTCGTATTATCAATCTTGCGCTTCATGTCTTCGATATCATTGGCTGCCGCATAATCAAATCCTTCCGTGAATGGGAAGAAATACTGATGAAACTTGTCCTGTCCGGTTGCCTTTAATGTCGTCACGGTACGTCCGTGGAAGGACTGTTTCAGCGTGATAATCTTATTTCTTCCCTCGCCGTATTTGTCAAAGGAATACTTTCTTGCCAGCTTGATCATGCCCTCGTTGGCTTCCGCACCGGAGTTTGCAAAAAAGATTTTTCCCATTCCGGCTGCATCGACCAACTTCTTTGCTACCTGCACCATCGGCTCGGTGTAATACAGGTTGCAGGCATGCATCAGCTTATGTGCCTGCTCCGATACCGCAGTCGTCAGCGCCTCGTTGTCATGGCCAAGACTGTTGACACCGATGCCGGAGGTCAGATCAATGTATTTCTTTCCCTCCGTATCCCACAGCGTCGCGCCTTTTCCGTGATCCAGCGCAATCGGAAAGCGGCCGTATGTATGCATGATATATGTTTCTTCGCCCTGCTTGATTTCTTCAAATGTCATAAAAAACCTCCTAACGCCCACATCTGCCCGCAAAGCTTCCAGCATCCGTCCTGCATTTCAGCTAAAACAGCCCGGATTCGTGCAGAATCTAGTTCATCTGCTGTTTACGAGAACATGGTTCCTACACCGTCATTGCTCAAAAGCTCGACCAGAATCGAGTGCGGCACACGACCATCCTGGATATTGGCACGTTCTACGCCCTGGCGCACTGCCTCAACGCAGCAATCTACCTTCGGAATCATGCCGCCGGAGATCACGCCCTCTTTGATGAGTGCCGGAACCTCGGAAACTTTCAGTCTCGGAATCAATGTCGAATCGTCTTTCGGATCGCGCATCAGACCGCATACATCCGTCAGAAGAATCAGTTTTTTCGCTTTCAGTGCCACCGCCAGCTTCTCCGCTGCCGTATCTGCATTGATGTTATAGTTCGTCTCCTCGTCCATGCCTGCTGCCACGGAGGAAACAACCGGGATAAAGCCCTCATTTAAAACATCGAGAACGACTTTCTCATTGACTTCTTTAATATCTCCCACATAGCCGTATTCCGTTCCATCCGGATCGACTAACTGGATCGCCTTGAAGAGTCCGCCGTCCATGCCGCCCAGACCAACGGCATGTCCGCCTGCTTTCTCAAACAGGGAAACAAGGTTTTTGTTAACCTTGCCGCAGAGAATCATCTGGACAATATCCATCGTCTCGCGGTCTGTGTAGCGCAGACCTTTGACAAATTTAGACTCTTTTCCGGTTTTTTTGAGCATCTCCGAAATCTCCGGACCGCCGCCGTGTACCAGCACGACCTTGATTCCTACCAGATTTAAAAGGACGATATCCTCGATCACCGCCTGCTTTAAATCTTCATTAATCATGGCGTTTCCGCCGTATTTTACAACGATAATTTTACCTGCATATTCCTGAATATAAGGCAGTGCCTCTACCAGGACTTCTGCGCTCATTTTTGATCCTGTTTTCATCACGTCCGATAATCTCCATTAATCTTCACATAATCATAGGTCAAATCGCATCCCCAGCAGGTAGCGCTTCCGCTGCCTTCCTGAAGCGTTACATTGATCTCCACTTCATCCTGGCTTAAGATTTTCTTTGCCAAATCTTCATCAAAATCAAGTCCTCTGCCGTCCTCACAGACCGCAATGCTGCCCTCTTTGGAAGCAAACTCGACTAACACTTTCTCCGTGTTAAACTCAGCTCCGGAATAGCCCATCGCGCAGAGAACGCGTCCCCAGTTCGCATCGGAACCGAACATTGCTGCTTTGGTCAGGGAAGAACCGGCGATGGATTTTGCCAGTACCTCGGCTGTCTCCTCGTCCTTCGCTCCCTTCACGGTACAGGTCATCAGCTTGCTTGCGCCCTCGCCGTCTGCCGCAATCTTACGAGCCAGATCCTGCATAACCGTCTGCAATGCCTCGCGGAATGCCTCGTATGCCGGATCTTCTGCAGTAATCTCCGCATTGCCAGCCATACCATTTGCCAGAACGGTACACATATCGTTGGTGGAAGTATCGCCGTCAACAGTCACACGGTTGAAGGTACGTTTTACATTGAATAACAGCGCCTTGCGGATCATCTCGCTGCTGACTGCACAATCGGTTGTGATGAAGCACAGCATCGTTCCCATATTCGGGTGAATCATGCCGGAACCTTTGCAGATACCGCCGATGTGGCAGGTTGTTCCATCTACATCAAATTCAACAGCGATCGTCTTCACTTTTGTATCGGTCGTCATGATCGCTTCTGCAGCTACCAGGGAGTTGTCATATTTCATCTCCATCTCGCCTGCATGAGCCTCGATCGCCTCAACCGGAAGCGTCTGACCGATGACGCCGGTCGATGCTACGATTACATTTTCCTCCGAAACGCCCAGCGCTCGCGCGCCTGCCTTTGCCTGTCTTCTTGCATTCTCCATGCCAAACGGAGCGCACGCATTCGCATTACCGGAATTGACAATAACCGCCTGTGCCTTTCCGTCGGCCAGATGTTCCTTTGTCAGTAAAATCGGCGATGCCTTGACGCGGTTGGTCGTATAAACCGCCGATGCGTTGCAGACACAGTCCGAAAGGATCATCGCCAGATCCTTTTTTGTATGAGATTTGCGGATTCCGCAGCGCATCGCACCCGCTTTAAATCCTTTTGCAGCACAAACGCCGCCTTCGATTATCTTCATATGACATTCCTCCTGTCATTTTTAATGTACTCTCGGAATCTTTCTGTGCTTGATTTTGTGAGATGTTTTTTTGTCAGTTGTGCCCAAATTTCTGAGGCGTACGCGGTGCGTACGTTGATGAAATTCGGGTGCGGCTGGCGGAAAATCAGCCACAAAAGCAAGTGCAGAAAGACTCCGAGAGTACATTTTTATATAACTTCGTCTCTATAGTCCCCCGCAGCTATTTTATGATTTTATCTCTCAACCCCTCTATAGTGCCAGTCCAGTTGTCTCCTCAAATCCGAGCATCAGGTTCATGTTCTGAACGGCTGCGCCTGAAGCACCCTTTCCAAGATTATCAAAGAGCGCCGTCACCATGGTCTGTTCCCCGTGACCATTGACAATCAGCTCCAGACTGTCTCGGCCTGCCATATCTGCCGCCGCGATCATACCGTCATATCCAAACGGATGTACCTTAATGAGCTTCTGTCCGTCATACCAGCCAGCCAGCTTCTCGTAGATATCTTCCGCGGTCGGCTTCCCCGGAAGCAGGCGGTTCTGAAGCTGAATCGTGACTGCCATTCCTTTATAGTAGTCATCCACGATCGGACTGAATACCGGCGGGAAGTCCAGTCCGCAGATTTTCTGCATTTCCGGCAGATGTTTATGTTTCAGAGTCAGGCCATAGATACGGGGTGCAAAATAACTCTGCGGCTTCTCTGGGGATTCATACTCGGCAATCATCTTTTTGCCGCCGCCCGAATAGCCAGTCAGCGAAAATACCGTCATCGGATAATCCTTCGGAATCACGCCCTGTGCAACCAGCGGATACGTTGAAGTGATAAATCCGGTCGCATGACAGCCTGGATTCGCTACGCGGTTCGATTTCTGAATTGCCTCGCGATGTGCATTCGAAAGCTCTGCCATACCATACGTCCATCCGGCTGCCGTCCGGTGTGCGGTAGAGGCATCGATGATACGTGCCTTGGAACCTTCTGCCAGCGCAACCGCATCGATCGCCGCCATATCCGGCAGACACAAGAATACAATATCTGCTGCGTGAATCAGTTTCCGCCGTTCTTCACTGTCTTTCCGCTTTTCTTCATCAATCAGAAGCAGTTCGATATCCTCTCTCCCGGCCAGACGATCATAAATCTGCAGTCCGGTTGTTCCTTCTTTTCCGTCTATATAAATCTTCGGTTTCGCCATTGTTCGTCCCCCGTTTCCTATCCGTCTTTCTTATGTCACATTTCCAACGCCCGTCATTGCTTACGCAGCCATCACCATCCGCATCCGGCGCTGACCAGAATGCACTAAACCGTTTCGTGCTCGCTCACAAACTTCTCAATCACCAAAATCTGACGGGTTACTTCCTCCGGAGCCGGTCCACCAATCACCTTACGTCCACGTACACAGGTCTTTAAGTCTATCGCTTCATATACGTCATTCTCAAAGGCATCCGAATGCGTCTTGTACTCTTCCAGAGTCAAATCGGCTAAGGACTTGTCCTCACGTACACACTGGGCTACCAGCTGTCCGACGGTCTTGTATGCGTCACGGAACGGCATTCCCTTCTTGGTCAGGTAATCTGCACAGTCCGTTGCGTTGATGAAGCCTTTCAGAGCCGCTTTCTTCATATTGTCTTTCAGGATCTGCATCGTGGAGAACATCGGTGTCAGCACACGCAGACACTGTTTTACGGTGTCAATCGCATCAAAGACAGCCTCTTTGTCTTCCTGCATATCTTTGTTGTATGCCAGCGGAATGCCCTTTAACATTGTAAGAAGAGTAAATAAATCGCCGTAGACACGCCCTGTCTTGCCGCGGACCAGCTCGCATACATCCGGGTTTTTCTTCTGCGGCATAATGGAAGAACCGGTGGAGAATGCATCATCCAGCTCTACAAACTTGAACTCCCAGGAGCACCAGGAAATAATTTCCTCAGAGAAACGGGACAGATGCATCATCAGGATGGATAAAGCGGCTGTCAGCTCCACGCAGTAATCGCGGTCAGAAACACCATCCAGGGAGTTGTTGGTCACTCTGGCAAATCCAAGCTGCTGGCGTACAAAATCACGGTCGATCGGATAAGTCGTGGAAGCCAGCGCGCCGGATCCGAGCGGCATATCATCCATGCCCTCTAAGCAGTTTTCCAGACGAATTACATCACGGCGCATCATATTGGCATATGCCATCATATAATGTCCAAATGTAACCGGCTGTGCACGCTGCAGATGTGTATAACCCGGCATAACGGTCTCCAGATTATTTTTCGCGCTCTCACAGAGTGCTTCCATGAAATCGATGATTTCTTTCTTGATTGCCACGATCTCTTTCTTCACGTAAAGACGCATATCCAGTGCAACCTGATCATTTCTGGATCTCGCCGTGTGAAGACGTTTTCCGGCATCGCCGATGCGCTCGGTCAGAATCTGCTCTACATTCATATGAATATCCTCATAATCCTGTGAGAAATGAATCTTACCTGCCTCAATATCCGCTAAGATACCTTTCAGTCCTTCGATAATCTTGTCTGATTCTTCCTTCGCAATGATGCCCTGCTTGCCCAGCATAGCCGCATGGGCCATGGAGCCTGTGATATCTTCCTTATAAAGACGACAGTCAAAGGAAATCGATGAGTTAAAATCATTTACCTCCAGATCTGTCTCTTTTCCGAATCGTCCTGCCCATAACTTTGCCATAAGTGTAAACTCCTTTTTATTCTCTGATTTAGAACCAATGCGACCATTGGAATCGGCAGATACCGGAAAACCAATGGTCACCATCGGCTGCGGGCTTGTCGCCTGCAGATTATTTATTATTTTCCTAAATTATTCTACGCTCGGAAAATGCTCGCCGGTCTTTGCTGCCAGAACTTCGTCGTTCAGGGCGCGAACCTTGATCGGAAGTCCGAACAGGTTGATGAATCCAGCGGAATCTGCCTGGTTGTAGCAGTCATCCTCATCAAATGTAGCCATGCCTGCAGAATACAGGGTGTATGGAGATGTAACAGATGCCGGAATGATGTTGCCCTTGTAAAGTTTCAGTTTTACATCACCGGTTACGGTCTCCTGTGTGGAATCAACAAACGCGCTCATTGCTTTGCGCAGCGGTGTGTACCACTGACCATTGTATACTAACTCAGCGAACTTGAGAGCCAGCTGCTGTTTGTAGTGCTGTGTCTCTTTGTCCAGAGTGATTTCTTCCAGTTTCTCATGAGCCTTGTAAAGGATAGCTCCGCCAGGAGTCTCATATACACCACGGCTCTTCATGCCAACCAGACGGTTCTCTACAATATCCAGAAGTCCGCAGCCGTTCTCACCGCCTACCTTGTTCAGAACCTCGATTACCTTCTCTGCATCCATCTCCTCGCCGTTTACACTGGTCGGAACACCTTTCTCGAAGTGGATGGTTACATAAGCAGCTTTATCCGGTGCATTCTCCGGAGATACGCCTAACTCAAGGAATCCAGGTTTGTTGATCGGAGCCTCGTTTGCCGGATCCTCCAGATCCAGACCCTCATGGGACAGATGCCACAGGTTCTTATCCTTGGAGTAGTTGGTCTCTTTCGTAATCTTTAACGGAATGTTGTGAGCCTCTGCGTACTCGATCTCTTTTTCACGGGAATTCAGTTCCCAGAAACGCCACGGAGCGATAACATCCATCTGCGGAGCAAATGCCTTGATAGCCAGTTCGAAACGAACCTGATCGTTTCCTTTACCGGTACAGCCGTGGCAGATAGCGTCTGCGCCCTCTTTCTTCGCAATTTCAACGATTCTCTTAGCGATAATCGGACGAGCGAAGGAAGTACCTAACAGGTAATGCTCATAAGTAGCGCCAGCCTTCATGGTCGGGATGATGTACTCATCTACGAACTCTTTCTTCAGATCCTCGATGTACAGCTTGGAAGCACCTGTCTTTAATGCCTTCTCTTCCAGACCATCCAGCTCCGCACCCTGACCTACGTCAGCGGAAACTGCGATAACCTCACAGCCATAGTTTTCTTTCAGCCACGGGATTAAAACCGATGTGTCCAGACCGCCTGAATATGCAAGAACAATTTTATTATATTTCTTAGCCATTTTTCATTTCCTCCAATCATTTGCCTGCGTGATGCTTTTTTCTTTGTCCGTCCAGTCAACTAAGACCGGCAGATTTATATGCCTCACGTGAAATTACCCAGATTATACCTCCTTGATCCTAATTATGCAATACTTTTTTTGCATTTTTATGAATAATTTTTGTATAAAAACGTGTTTTATGCATTTTTCATGTGTTTTATGCATAAAAATAACATTTACGAACTTCATTTATATGCTATGCTACATGATAGGTATAAGTATTATAAATAAGTGGTACTGTGTGTGTACAGTAACATGGTACTGCCCTTCCTGCATTCTAAAATATGCATCTTGATTTAAAATGTCAAAATTGCTATTATAATGTAAGAATAAAATGAAAGCATTCGAAAGGATAAAAACCATGACGATCAATGAAAAAGCACTCGAACTTCATGAAAAATGGAACGGCAAGCTCGATACCGTCTCCAAAGTACAGGTAAAAACCAGAGAGGATCTGGCTCTGGCATACACACCGGGCGTTGCAGAACCATGTAAGGTAATTGCAAAAGATCCGGAAGCTGCATACCGCTACACCATCAAGTCCAACACTGTAGCCGTTGTCTCCGACGGAAGCGCCGTTCTGGGACTTGGCAATATCGGACCGTTAGCAGCTATGCCGGTTATGGAAGGAAAAGCCGTTCTGTTTAAAGAGTTCGGCGGCATCAATGCATTCCCGATCTGCCTCGACACACAGGACACCGAGGAGATCATCGAGACAGTTGTCCGCATTGCTCCGGCATTCGGCGGTATCAACCTGGAGGACATCTCCGCACCGCGCTGCTTTGAGATCGAGGAACGTTTAAAGAAACTGTTAAACATTCCGGTCTTCCACGATGATCAGCACGGAACCGCCATCGTCGTACTGGCAGGTATCATCAACGCCCTGAAAGTAACCGGCAAGAAGAAGGAAGACTGCCGCGTCGTTGTCAACGGCGCCGGAAGCGCAGGCGTTGCCATCACCAAACTGCTCTCAAACTACGGATTCCCGCATATTACCATGTGTGATAAGACCGGTATGCTCTGCAAGGGCATGGAAGGGCTTAACTGGATGCAGGAAAAGATGGTCGAAGTTACCAACTTAGAGCACAAGACGGGCACACTTGCCGATGCATTAAAAGGCGCTGACATCTTCGTAGGCGTGTCTGCTCCGGGCATCGTTTCCCAGGAGATGGTTGCTTCCATGAATAAGGATTCCATTCTCTTCGCAATGGCAAACCCGGTACCGGAGATCATGCCGGATCTGGCAAAAGCTGCTGGTGCAAGAGTCGTAGGAACCGGACGTTCCGATTTCCCGAACCAGGTCAACAACGTTCTCATCTTCCCAGGCATCTTCCGCGGCGCTCTGGAAGGACGCGCAACCGCTATCACCGAAGAAATGAAACTGGCTGCTGCCAACGCAATTGCTGCTCTGGTTGATGACAGCGAATTGAGCGACGAGAACATTCTTCCGGCAGCATTTGATCCGCGTGTAGCTGACGCTGTTTCCAAGGCTGTGAAGGAACACATTAAGAAATAAACGTAACAATTCAAGCGATTCTCGCATTTACCGTAAGAACCGCACAAAATTTGCACCGTTACGAAATAATAATAAAGGAGTTTTTCCATGCTGGCTGAACCGATGACACTTTACAAACTGATGAATCTCTATATGCTGCACCAGGTCAATTTTCCGCTGACCAACGCGCAGCTCTCCAATTTTTTCCTGGATCGTGAGTACACCACGTATTTCACACTCCAGCAGGCTTTGAACGAGCTTCTGGATGCAGGTCTGGTAAAAAAGGAGACGATGCGGAACAGCTCCCGCTATGAGATCACTAAGGAGGGCGAGGAAACGCTGGAATTTTTCGGCAAAAACATCTCTCCTGCCATCGTCAGCGACATGGATGAATACCTGAAACAGAACCGCTTCCGCATGCGAAACGAGGTAGGACTGATCTCCGATTTCTATAAATCGACCAATCAGGACTACATCGTTCACTGCGAGGTGCGGGAAGGAAAAGCCGTTCTTGTCAATCTCGATATCTCCGTTCCGGATAAGGAGCAGGCGGAAATCATGTGCAATCACTGGAAGGATCGAAGCCAAGAGATTTATGCTTATGTGATGAAATCTTTGATGAGTGAGCATGGGGTGGAGAAAAAATAAAGACGATAAAAAATCGCATACGAGACGAAAAAGAGAGTCCTCCGCGTGATTGCAAAATCACACGGAGAACTCTCTTTTTCTGTTTAGTTTCAAGCAAAAAACAAGGTCTGCGTCTGACATTTTATGCCTTTTTGCAAACCTTGTCTTTTCTTTCCATTTATATTACTTTTTCTAGATCTATAACAACACCATAAAAAGCTCTATTACTCTACCGTAACACTCTTCGCCAGGTTTCTAGGCTTATCTACATCCAGTCCCTTCGATACACTTACATAATATCCCAGCAGCTGCAGCGGCACAACCGCTAAGCTCGGTGTGAAGTGCTCGTCAGTCTTCGGTATATAGACTGCGAAATCGACGGTGTCTTCAATATTGTAGTTGCCTGCAGTTGTGAGTCCCATGAGGTAGGCGCCGCGGCATTTTACTTCTACCATGTTGCTGATCATCTTCTCATACAGGGCTTCCTGGGTCAGGATGCTGACTACGAGGATACCATCCTCAATCAGGCTGATGGTTCCGTGTTTTAATTCTCCGGCTGCATACGCTTCGGAATGGATGTAGCTGATCTCTTTTAATTTCAGGCTGCCTTCCATGCTGACTGCGTAGTCGATGCCGCGGCCGATGAAGAACACGTCTTTTGCATTGGCATATTTCGCTGCGAACCACTGGATGCGTTCTTTGTCATCTTCGAGCAGCTTCGCGATCTGATCCGGCAGTTCCTGCAGGGCTGCAAGGAGTTCTTCATATTTTTCTTCTGTGATCGTACCGCGCACATGGGCAAACTGCACGCCCAGAAGATATCCGGCAACCAGCTGTGTGCTATATGCCTTGGTGGTCGCCACCGCAATCTCCGGACCTGCCAATGTGTAGAAAATATGATCTGCCTCACGCGCAATCGTGGAACCTACTACATTGACAATCGCCATCGTAGGAACGCCCTGGCTCTTTGCCAGACGCAGGGCTGCCAGGCTGTCGGCTGTCTCGCCCGACTGGCTGATGATGATAACCAGACTGTTCTCTTCCAGAATCGGGTTCCGGTAACGGAACTCGGAAGCCAGCTCGACGCGGACCGGAATACGCGCCAGATCTTCGATCACATACTGCGCTGCCACGCCTGCATGGTAAGCAGAACCACACGCTACGATATAAATACGCTTTAACGAACGAATGACATCATCGGAAAGTCCCGCCTCGGTCAGGTCAATATGACCATCGCGAATGACTGAATTTAATGTATCCCGAACCGCACGCGGCTGTTCATGGATCTCCTTAATCATGAAATGCTCATAACCTCCCTTTTCAGCAGCTTCTGCATCCCACTCAATCGTCACAAGTTCTTTCTGAATCTCTTCCTGATCAATATTATAGAAAGTAACCTCTCCCTTATGTAAGCGTCCCAATTCCTGGTTGCCGATATAGTATACCTTGCGGGTATATGGAAGCAGGGGCGGAACATCCGACGCGATAAAGGATTCACCCTCGCCTACTCCGATGATCATCGGGTTATCCTGACGGGCTACAAAGATCTCCTCCGGATAATCCTTAAACATAACCGCCAGTGCATACGTGCCACGGATACGCATCATCGCACGCGCCATCGCATCGAGCGGTCCCTCGTTGTATTTCTTATAATAATGATCGATCAGCTTTACAGCCACCTCTGTATCAGTATCTGAATAAAACGTATATCCATTTTTAATCAGTTTTTCGCGAATTTCCTGATAGTTTTCGATAATACCATTGTGAACCGCTACCACGCTGCGGTCATCCGTGCAGTGCGGATGTGCATTGTTCTCAGACGGCTCCCCGTGTGTCGCCCAGCGGGTATGACCGATACCGCAGTTGCCCCGCATTGCGCGTCCATTGTCTGTTTTCTCTGCCAGCGCGCGCAGACGTCCCTTCGCCTTTACAACCTCCGGTACACCTTCTCCGTCTCTGACTGCCAGACCTGCTGAATCGTATCCACGATATTCAAGCTTCTCCAGACCCGCTAATAAGATCGGAGCCGCCTGCTGGTCTCCTGTATATCCTACGATACCACACATATAATTATTCCTCCTTTTTTCAACCAAGCGAGCCGCTGCCATCATATCGCCTCAGACACTCCCGCCTTCGTATCTCTATCTCAAGAATATGATAAATCTATTGATTCTTCAAAATAGAATCTTCTATAAAATATGTCGTTTATCCCTAAATAGCGCCTGACCGGCACCTTCGATATAGACTTTCTTCTCAGTCATGTACATATTCTGTCTCATTATACCAAAAAAGAATCTTCTTGTCAGCATTTGCTGTAATATTTTCGTCAGTCATCATATAGACACATCTCATTTTAAAACCCTCCGCCATAAGCAGTCACATATTTCTTCTGCATATCTGCCTGTAAAATAACGATTGTCCACGACAACTATTTTTTATACAGGAGGTTTCATCATGAAAAACGAAACAATGTACTTTAACGATCTTCTTTCCATCTGGCTGGAAAAGCAGAAACAGGCGCGAGCCCTGTCTACCTATGTGAAATACCGGCATCTGGCAGACCGTTATATCTCCCCTTATTTTAGATCCATCCAGCTTTCAGATGTCGATCTGCCTATGCTTCAGACATTCCGCAATTCCCTTTTATCCCCGGATTCCCTGCATCCGCTTGGGAACGGAACTATCCGCTGTATTCTTCTGCTCGTCAACTCCATTCTGCGTCTTTCCTATGAAACCGGGCAGACAAACGGCATTCTCTATCTCCCGCCCCGTCTTCCAAAAAAGCGCCCTGAAGTACCTGTTTTTACCCTTCAGGAACAGGAACAGCTCGAACACTATCTAACTGCCCGTACAGGAGTCTCCGAAGCCGTCATCTATCTGGGACTCTATACAGGGCTGCGAGTTGGAGAACTCTGCGCCCTGCGTTGGGAAAATATTCATTTTTCCGATCGCTATCTCCATGTCCGACACACGGTGCAGCGCCTGACGCGCCTTGACACAACCCATAAATCAGAACTCATTTTATCCGCTCCCAAAAGCATCTCCTCCAACCGTTTGGTTCCCCTGCCCGCTTTCCTTCTGTCGATCCTACAGCCCTATTCTCATCCGGAACACCCGGATTATTTTCTGCTGTCACAATCTGCCAGCTCCCCGATGGATCCGCGAACCTTCCAGAATCACTACCAGCGCATTCTATCACAAGCCGGACTGCGCTATCTGAATTTTCATGCAATCCGGCACACGTTTGCCACCCGCTGTATCACAAATGGCATGGATCCCAAAACGCTCAGCGAAATTCTGGGACACTCCGATTTGAAAGTCACGCTTGAATACTATTTTCATTCCTCTCTGGAATTCAAGAAAGAACAGATCGACCGCCTTACTGCACTTTCTCCGGCCGTCCATACTTCTCTTCCAGATATGCCACATAATATGACGGATTAAAATCTTCCCCCGTCATATCGCGCAGGATCTGACGGCTGTCCTTCAATTTGCCATACTGGTGAATATTTTTCCGCAGATATTCACGGATTTCTCCCAGGTTTCCTGCCTCCAGTAGTTTTTCTACCGGCAATTCCTTCTTCATCTGGTGATAAATCTGCGCGCCAAAGGCATTTCCTAATGCATAGGACGGAAAATAGCCGATCGATCCCTGTGACCAGTGAATATCCTGCAGTACGCCCTCCCGATCCGTGGACGGGCGTACTCCCAGGTATTCTTCATACTTATCATTCCAGATCTGCGGCAGCTTCTCCACCTCCAGATCCTCCTCAATCAGCATTTTCTCAATTTCATAGCGCACCAGCACATGCAGCGGATAAGAAAGCTCATCCGCTTCCGTCCGGATCAGCCCCGGAACGGTTCTATTAACCGCCGCCAGAAAATCCTCCAGACTCGTCTCCGTCAGCGGGCTTCCAAACATCTGCGCCACTTTTCCATAAATCGGTTTCCAGAATGCATGGCTGCGCCCCACGATATTTTCAAAGAAACGGGACTGGCATTCATGCATTCCCATCGAAGTTCCCTGCCCCACCAGCGTCTGTGTCAGGTCATCCCGGATGCCAAATTCATAGATAGCATGTCCCGTCTCATGCAGCACGGAAAAAATCGAAGAATCAATCCGTTTCTGATAATGCGTCGTGATCCGTACATCATGATTGTGCAGATTCGTCGTAAACGGATGGGCGCTGAGTGCCAGTACTCCCCGGTCAAAATCAAAGCCCTCATACTCTGCTAGGAAACGCGCCGCCTCTGCCTGCGCCGCCTCCGGATAATCTGCGGATAAAAAGGCGTCCGGAACCGTCTTCGAGCGCTCTGCCGATTCTTTCAAAAGCGGCACGATTTTCCCTTTCATCAGCTCAAAAAATGGATCTAACATCTCCATATTAAAACCTTTTTCGTAGGTATCCAGCATCACATCGTAAAGCTTCTGTCCCGGCTTTGCCCGGTACGCCGCAAATTTCTTCTGATAGGAAATAATCTCCTTCAAAACAGGGGCAAATGAAGCAAAATCATTTTTCTCTCGCGCACGCGTCCAGATTCCCGTCGCACGCGCCGTAAGTTCTGCATACGCACGGTATTCCTCCGGCGGAATGCAGGAAAGCCGCTCCTGCTCCTCGGCTGCTTCCCGGAGAATTGCCGACTGCACCTCATCAAATACGCCCGCATTCTCTTTTTCTGCCTTCTGGCAGGCATCCAGCAGCTCCTTAAAACGCATTGACGCCAGAATCTCCTGATACTGCTCCGAAAGTGAACCTATCACCCGCGCGGTATGCTCTGCTGCACCCTTCGGCGCCAGCGTCTCATCATCCCACTCAAACAAAACCATCGACGTCTGAAGCGCCATCGCCCGCTCCAAAAGAGACTGCAGCTCCTCAAACTGTTTTTTTACATTCTGATTCTTTTGTTCTGTCTGTGCCATTTTCCTGCCTCCTGTCTTTTTTTCGTAATTCTATCATCCAAATTCTGTGTATTTTTTAGGTTTCGCTGCACATATGCCTGCATTCTTTTGTAATATGAGCCATTTCCATCTTCATCATACCAGATTTTCTTTCTTCTGTTTCTTATATCTTTCTTATGATTTTTTACAGTTCACACATTGTGCAAACTGTAACAGGATTTTCTCATGATGCCTTATGTGACTTTCCAATCTTGCATAATCATGCAAAACGCGGTATACTAAAACCAGTTTAAATCATATGCATAAAGCTGGTTCCCGGCTCACGGATATACGCCACGAATCAACTTCCATGCACACACCAGGACAGGAGGGATTGCAGATGATCGAAGCAACGAGCTGCGGCGGTGTGGTTATATTTCGGGGAAAATTACTCGTTCTTTACAAAAACTACCGGAACAAATACGAAGGCTGGGTTCTTCCCAAAGGAACCGTAGAACCGGGCGAAGACTTCAAGCAGACCGCCCTCCGGGAGGTTCATGAGGAGACTGGCGTCGCCGCCTCCATCATCAAGTACATTGGTAAAAGCCAGTACACCTTCAACACCCCTCAGGATACCATCGAAAAGACCGTGCACTGGTATCTGATGATGGCGGACAGCTACTACAGTAAGCCGCAGCGCGAAGAATACTTCGTCGATTCCGGCTACTACAAATTTTACGAAGCCTACCACCTTCTGAAATTTTCCAACGAAAAACAGATCCTGGAAAAAGCCTACAATGAGTATCTGGATCTGAAAAAGGCAAATTTGTGGGGGAATCGGAAATACTTTTAATCACAAGAACAAAGAGGCTGTTGCAAAATCATTATCAAAAATAGATGATTGAGCGGCAGCTTCCATTTCTCTGCAAGCTAATCTGGGTTAAAATTCGCGGTTTTCCTGTTAAAAAAGGCTTTTCGGTAATTTCCTATGAAACAAAAAAACACCCCGTCCGCTGCACAAAGCCAACGAACAGGGTATTAAAAAGGGGAGGATAAGTATTCAAAAATTTCTCTTTTGTGATACTAACAGTATGACCCGTTTCTGTTATTCTATACATCAATCTCCAAATTTTTATACGCCTTTTATCTGCTTCCGAGTATCCGGTTTTCATATTATTTATCATACATACCTTTTTCCCTTGCTTTCTTCCTCTCTTTCCGTTACAATAGATACGTTTTGAGTTGTACTTTTTAATTTATTTTTACCTCTATGAAAAATACAACTCCAGCAAATCATTTTATGTACATTTTTATATTGATTTGAAACTTTTTATATCATAAACCTTGTACTTACCTCACAAAAAGGAGATTTACCTTATGAACAAGAAAAACATCTTAGTCGGACAGTCCGGCGGACCGACCGCAGTTATCAACGGGAGCCTTTACGGCGTTATCTGCGAAGGTGCGCGCCACAGCGATGCGGTTGGCTGCGTCTACGGTATGATCAATGGAATCGAGGGCTTTCTCGCGGATTCTTATATGAACCTTTCAGAAACACTCTCCGATGACGATCTGGAACTTCTTCGCCTGACTCCGGCGGCGTATCTGGGTTCCTGCCGTTTTAAACTCCCTGAGAACCTCTCCGACAGCTTCTACCGCGTCCTCTTTGAAAAACTGGAGCGGCTGGACATCGGCTATTTCTTTTACATCGGCGGCAACGACTCGATGGACACCGTCAGCAAGCTTTCCCGCTATGCGGCGCAGATCAAAAGCCCGATCCGCTTTATCGGCATTCCCAAGACGATCGACAACGATCTCGTCCTGACCGATCACACGCCGGGATACGGCAGCGCTGCCCGCTATGTCGCTGCATCCATCCGTGAAATTGCGCTGGACGCCTCTGTCTATCAGCAGAAATCGGTCACCATCGTTGAGATCATGGGACGCCATGCCGGATGGCTGACGGCTGCCTCTGCCTTAGCACGCAAGGAAGCCGGTGACAATCCGCTCTTAATCTATCTGCCGGAAGCTCCATTTGAGCTGGCACAATTTAATGACGACTTAAAGAAAGCGTTTGAAAAGACAGCGAATGTCATCGTCTGCGTCTCCGAGGGCATCCGCGACCACGGCGGTCGTTTTATCTGCGAATATTCAACCGAAGCCCAGGTCGACACCTTCGGTCACAAAATGTTAGCCGGATGCGGAAAAATTCTGGAAAATTATGTCCGCAACCAGTTCGGCGTCAAGGTGCGCTCGGTCGAGCTCAACGTCAACCAGCGCTGCTCCGGTCTCACCGTTTCCGCTACTGATCTGAATGAGGCCGAGATGGCAGGCCGTTTCGGTGTCCAGGCAGCTCTGGACGGCCATACTGGGCAGATGGTGGCATTTGAGCGTGAGACTGATACAGCTGCTTCTGAACCTGTTCATGCAGCTGCTGCCGTTTCAAACGCTGCAGACTTAGGCGCAGCATCCGCTTCATGCGTAAAACATCGTAACACTGTATATAAAATTCATCCAGTTCTCAAGGATGTCAATCTGATCTGCAATCAGGAAAAGAAAGTACCTGCCGAGTGGATCACGAAAAACGGTACCGATGTCAGCGATGATTTCCTGGCTTACTCGCAGCCGCTGATCCAAGGGGACGTTTCCCATATTATGGAAAACGGACTTCCAAAATATTTGTACCGCAAATAGTCCGTCACACAGTATAACTGCTTCATCCTTGAAATCCATACAAGCAACAGAAAAAGAGACGCTTCTTTCATTTTACGAATGCGTCTCTTTTCTACTTAATAATACATAATACCTGAATTTTTTCTAATTTACCCCAATCACACACTCTTATCATTTGGGGAGGAATCCTGACCGTGCCCTTTCAGCGCAGCCATCTTCTAAATCTAATCTTCCTCACAATCCCGAATTTCAACCCCATCATAAAAGAACATCAGAATCTCTTCATAATTCTTGCCTTCGCGCGCCATCTCCTGTGCGCCGTTCTGGCTCATGCCGACTCCGTGACCGTAGCCGCCGCCCCAGATGGTAAATGTGCGGATGTCTTTTTCCTCATCCCTGGCAGTTTCATCCACCGAGAAAAAGGCACTCGGAAGCGTACTCCATCCTGTCAGTTCGGTTCCGTCATTTTTCTTATAAACGAGTGATTCCGAGCCGAGGACACTCCGAATCTGACTCTGACCTTTCAGTGTCTTGGTTCCCTCGCTTCCGACGATCTGCACCGTCTGGGCGATACCACCCTTACCGCGGGAAGTCACAAAAATACCCTGAATCTCGCCGACGGTATCTACCTTCTGCTGCAGCTTCTTATTCGTGATCGTTGTTTTCCAGCGGTACATCGGGAACGAGGAATCATAATTCTGCTCACCCTGTCCCTGGATAAACTTGAGAAATGTGTCGTTGTCCGTCAAATCCGGAATCTTCTTCTTTTCCGTCAAACCGATCCCTTTCAGATACGGAACCTCGTCTTTGCTGGCGCCCCAGATCGTTCCATCGGTAGAATATCCGCAGGAAGTTGAAAAATAATACGTTTCCGCCGGGGTATCGTTGTAATATACAATCTTCCCGTCCGTCTCCTTGACTGCCAGATTCGTCCGCTCACTGCTCTCTGTATTATTGTACACCTGATAGTTCGTGCTGTCATCAACGTGTGCGCCGTAACGGCTGTATGCATTCGCCTTGATCTGCCGGTAGGCATACGTCCGTGCGCAAACTGCCTGCGCCTTGAGCGCCTCCAGCTCATAATTAGATGGCATCTCGCTCGGCACTACGCGTGTCAGGTAATCTTCGACGTCCAGCTCATTGATCAGAAGCAGCCCATCCGACTCCTCGCTCAACTCGAAGCTGCCGAAATACGACGGCGTTCCCTGCGCCCGCTTGGTACTCAGGATGCGGATCTCCTTCTGCGGGTCTTCCAGCGTGATCGTCATGCGCCCTTCTTTCAGACGGTCATCGCCAGGACTCACGGACAATTTCGTTCCCGGGCTCAAAGTCTCCTCTGATTCGCCCCAGGTCACATGCATCGTGCTGTCCGACTGGAGTACCACCTTCGTGTGAAACAAGGAGGAATAATCATCATTCATGATCAGCACGCGGATGTTCGTCGCTGAAAAATCATGATTTAAGAGTGCTGCGCAAACCTTTTTGCCAGCCACGACAAATTTTCCCAGATCATAGCCGACCAGCACATCCCGCTTTTTCTGCTCCTTGACGACTCCATATGTTTTATATACTTTAAAATCATCGTCCAGTTTCAGCGTTCCGTACCCGTCAATCTCGATCGTATCATCCTTGACCGAAAGTACCTTTCCTTCGATCATATCTTCCTTGAGCGACAGCTTGCGGATCTTGCCCTTATCCAGCTCGACATCCGCCAGCACGCCATCGGTACGATCCTTGAGCTTTTCTTCCTCTGGAAATGTCCGGACGATCGTGCCAATATACACATCCATCCCACCCGATTCTCCCGGAACGATCCAGACATTCTTATATGTAACTTTTTCAGACTGTACGCCGCACAGCGTGATGATCGAACCATCACGCTCATAGACCTCGATCTTCCGATCGATGCAGGCATCCAGCGACACGCCCTCAAAATTCATCGTTCCCTGATCCGTATATGCCGTCCATGCCGCTGCTTCCTTCACATTTTTCGGTGTTCCATAAAGCACCAGCTTCTGTTTTTTGACCGCGTTTTCCGAATCTGCCTTTTTTAAGAATGACTCATAAAACAGCCACCATTCTTCCTTCGGCATTGCCTTTTTATATTTATTTTTAGATACATTCAGGGCGCTCGAAAGCCCTTTTGAAACGCGATCTGCCGCATATGCCGCTTCGCCATAGGTCAGTGCGCCCATCGCGTAGCTTTTACTTATCTTCTCGTCTCCCGGCTCCAGATAGCCTTCCTCAATCATATAGTCAATATATTTGGCATACCATTCATCCTGATCCGGCGTTCCAAAATGGCTTCCGTGTTCTCCCTGCGACGCAACGATGTCGTCCCGGTCTGCAAATGATAACGCCATAGCTTTCGATGCCATGGCGCGTGAAATATCATTATCCGAGTGATCCAAAAATACAATTGCAAAGAGCAGGAGTGCCAGAAAAGCCGGAATCGCCACTGCCCAGTAAACCAGCTTTTTAGGTTTCAGAGACTGTACTGCCTTTCGCGATCTGCCTGTTTTCTTTTCCATATTTCTCCAGCCGCCTTTATTTTTTAACTGTCCTTTCTCATTCACAGTCACTTTTTATTTAACTCCATAAACGTTCCTGTTTTCTCATCAATGTGGTCTAACTTCCGGTATTCGTCTGTCTCCATCGGCAATTTCCGAAGCCGCAGCGACCGGTGCACCGCGCGGGAGATCAAGTCATAGATAACCGCAAATGCCGGTACTGCGATAATCATGCCGACGAAACCAAAGAGTCCGCCAAAGAAGAGAATCGAAAACAGTACCCAGAAACTCGAAAGTCCTGTCGAATTGCCCAGGATCTTCGGTCCCAGAATATTGCCGTCAAACTGCTGCAGAAGCAGAATCCAGATGAGGAAATACACACACTGGAGCGGACTGACTAAGAATACCAGGAACGCTGCAGGTATCGCACCGATGAACGGTCCAAAAAAAGGTATCACATTCGTCACACCGATAATGACGCTCAAAAGCATCGGGAACGGCATATTTAAGATCGTCACACCGATGAAACAGATAATACCGATAATGAGGGAATCCACCAGCTTGCCGATGATGAAGCCGCCGAACATCTGATTGATAAACCGGAGCTCCTCGATTACCAGATTCGCCTGTCTTAGATTCAGGCAGCCATAGACAATCTTCTTTCCCTGTGCTGCCAGTGTATCTTTGATATTTAGCAGATACACCATGACGATCAGACCGATCAGCCAGTTTTTGATAAATTCCAGGACACCCAGCACGCTGCTGGAAAGGCCTGTCACGATCTGTCCAATCCGGTGCATATCAATGTTGGTAAACGATTTCTCCGCCCAGTTCTGAAAAACTGCCAGATTATTTTCAAAACTGCTCAGAACCATATTTTCGATCTCCGGATTATTTTTCAAAATACGCTGAATCCATTCATACACATTCTGCACATACAGCGGAAATGAATCCTGAATGCCGATCAAACTCTCGATCAGCTGCGGGATCATAAGCTGGAACATCCCTACCACAAGCACAATAACCAGCCCCAGACAGGCTGCCGTCGCAAGCATCCGGGCTGCACCACGAACGTATTTGGAATTCTTAGTGACAGAGCCAAGGGTCTTTTCCACGATCCCTGCTACCCAGTTATATGCCGGGGCGGTCAGATACGTCAGCACCGCACCGCAGAGAATCGGCGCGAGGATTTTCACAACCTTGCGGGTGCCCGCCGACACCACATCCCAGTGTTGGATGCTGAACCAGAGCAGTATGCAGACCGCAATCACCGAAACTGCCGTCATCCCCATATAAATGTATTCTTTGAAATCTCTTTTTTCCATACTTATGTTCTTATCCGTTCCTCTTTTCTGATTTTACAATGTGCTTCTGGAAAATGTTACATTTTCTTTACACACTTTCTTTTACAGAGAAAGCAGCGATTGCTCGCTGCTTTTATCCTTTGTAACCCCAAAATGCCGGCTCTTACCATATTGACGCCTAGCGCTGCTAGGTGGGCAACCTCACTTAGATTTCTGTCTTCCACTCGAGAGGAGGCCTGACATCCATCTAAAAATATCGGAATCCCGTTAGTCAAAATGTAGGTTCAAAAAAAGCAAGAGTTGTCGAGCATCCCAGGAATTACAAATATTCTCTTTTGATACGGCTATTATACCGCAAGTCGGATGTTTTTTCAAGTTCCATTTTCTGATAATGCGGTCAGGTTGTTACTGTTCAGGTTATCCATCTCTCTATCTCTTTTAAGAAGCTCTTTTTTGTCTTTTATACTTCTCCCCACTTCATCAGGAAATCTCCCAGCTCTTCCACCGTCTCAATCTGGTAGTCTGCCCCATTTTCCGTAAACTCTTCCCGGGAACCATATCCATACAGCACTGCCGCACATGGGAGCTGATTTTCATGCGCCCCGATAATATCGTGTTTCCGGTCGCCCACCATGATAACCTTCGATTTCTCCGGTGTTGTTCCCAGACGGTCCAGCGTGTAGGCAATCACATCGCCTTTGCGGACCCGGATCTCCTCCATATCCGCCCCGCCAACCAGGGTAAAGTAGGAAAGCAGATCAAAATGCTCCAGAATCTGAATAGCAAACGGTTCCGGCTTCGAGGTTGCCACCGCCAGCGTAAGACCGGCATCCTTTAAACGTGCCAGCATCTCCCGGATTCCCGGATAGACTTTGTTTTCAAACATTCCCTGTTTCGTAAAATATTCGTGGAAATGGTCAATCGCTTCGCGCGCCTGCGCTTCGCTGAATCCGTAATATTCTTTAAAACTGTCCGACAGCGGCGGTCCGATGAACGGACACAGTTTATCCAGATCCGGCTCATCGATCCCGTATGCCTGCAGCGCATGCTGGACAGACTTTGTGATGCCTTCCTTCGGATCTGTAAGGGTTCCGTCGAGGTCAAATAGTATGATATGGTTCATATGGTTCGTTCTCCTTATTGTAGTCCGCGGTGCATTACTCCGCAGCACACCAGCTTGAAAAAACTACGTTTTCATTGCTTACGACCATTCTAATACATTTTACGCAAAAAAGAAAGACAACTTTTCTCCAGCCATCTTTCTTTTCTGCTTTTCACTCTTTATTTGTAAAATTCATGTCCACCATGCTGCATGACATAGGTCAGCTTGCCATCGAACCAGCGTACATTGGAGGAAGCAGAGATTCCGCGGTTCATGAAGTACAGGGCGCCGCCCGAGTAATCCTCGCCTTCCAGTGCACGGTTGACGCAGTCAATTGTCTGCTGCGTTACCTTACAGCTGTTGATCGTTCCATCCAGTACCGGTGAGAACTGGGATGGTTCGTACACAACGGCTTTAACGCTGTTCGGGAATTTCTTGTTTTTCACCCGGTTGATGATTACATTTGCAACCAGTATCTTTCCCCTGTCGTCACACACACCCGCCTCCGCCTGCACAATTTTCTGCAGAACACTGTAATCTTCATCGCTGTAAGAGATGACTGCGCGTTCCCGGCGCTCCCGTTCTTCTGCTTCCTGCGCCGCCTGCTGGGTCTGCATTCGTACTTCTCGTTCGATTACCTCTACTTCCAGAGCTTCCTTCGCAAGTTCATCCTGAATCCCCTGCTCCATCCTCTGTCCGAGTAGATGCTGACTTTCCTCGTTGGAGGCGAGAATCGTAAATTCTGATAAGCTCTCTGTCTCTGTCGTTTCTTCTGACTGCAGCATTTCTGTCAGTTCCACATCATCCGGATATTCCCGGTGTGCCGAGGCTGCATTTTTGCCAACGCCGCCAAAACTGACCGAATTAAATGCTATCACCGTCACAACCGCTGCCCCCGTCATCAATACGGCTGCGGTCCGGTACATCCTTTTTGTCACACGGACAAATAATGCCTTTATAAACTGATAAGCAGTCTGAAGAAATGTGTCAATGCTTGGCATACACTCTCCTCTTTCTATCAGTGCAGTCCTCCCAAAACCGGTCTGACTGCCATTTAACATCTGCGGCATCTTCTTTGGCTGTCTGATTTTTTCTGACAGCTAAGGACAGATCCTCTCTGCCTGTGCCGCTTCCTTCAAGTGACGGGAGACATTATATGTGGTTTCCGGCTTCAAAGTCAACGTCTTTTTTACATTTTTGTGACAAATCACATTCTCATTTAACTTTTCCTTAATATTTATGTGAGCATTTTATAAACTTTTTTGCTTTTTCTTCCCAATTTTTATAAACTTTGGCTGGTATAAAATTTTCAATTTTTTACAATTCTGTTAAATTCTGCCCGTCAAAAAAACAGGCGAATCAAGTCGCCTGTTTTTTATGTCAACTGTAATAGAACAATTATGGTATCTGTAAAGGTGTCAGACAGACTCCTTACCACTCTAGATCAGCGCTACAAACTGTGCATCCACATATTTTGCAAGTTCCTCCGGATTCAGAATGACCTGAACACCTCTCTGACCCGCGCTGATGCTGATTTTGTCGAAAATCTGCGCTGTTTCTTCTATATAAGTAGGGAACTTCTTTTTCATGCCGATCGGGGAACAACCACCTCGCATATAGCCGGTCAGCGGAAGAAGTTCCTTCATATGGATCATCTCCACTTTCTTGTCCTTGGAAGCCTTTGCCACCTTTTTCAGGTCCAGCTCCTCATCGACCGGGATACAGCAGACCAGATAGCCGTTCTTATCGCCCTTTAAAACGAGCGTTTTGAACATCGTGTCATGGTCCATCCCCATCATATCCGCCGCATGGCTGCCGGATAAGTCGTCCTCATCTACTTCATACTCGCCTGCTTCATAATCGATTCCAGCCGCGTCTAAAAGACGCATTACGTTTGTTTTTGTCATAAGCTAAATCCTTTCTGGAGACAAATTTAGTGCACTCCTCTTATTTCTGGTTGATATAGTTTACCAGTCCACCGGCTGTGATGATCTTCTGCATGAACTCCGGGAACGCCTGCCCCTGGAAGCTCTGGCCGGTGGTTTTATCGGTAATCACACCGCTGTCAAAATCAACCTCTACCTCATCACCAGCCGCGATTGCTTTTGCAGCCTCCGGGCACTCGATGATCGGCAGACCGATATTAATAGAGTTGCGGTAGAAAATACGTGCAAACGTCTCAGCAATAACACAGCTTACACCTGCACACTTGATTGCCAGCGGCGCATGCTCGCGGGAAGAACCGCAGCCAAAGTTCTTATTTGCTACGATGATATCACCCTTCTGTACTTTATTTACAAACTCTTTATCAATATCTTCCATACAATGTTTTGCCAGCTCGTTGCCATCCGGAGAGTTTAAGTATCTTGCCGGGATGATAACGTCTGTATCTACATTGTCTCCATATTTAAACACATGTCCATTTGCTTTCATTTCTATATCCTCCTGCGATTTATCCTGTTATTTTATTCCAATTCACGAAACGGCATCTGCGATTGCAGGAAACCTTTCCCCGAACCGTAATATCCGTTTGTAACTGTTCAGTACCTTCACAGTCACGCGCAGACCTACTGAACAGTTACATCCGTTTTACTTATTCCTAAACTTTTATGCCTATTACAGTCCCAGTTCCGCCGGTCCGCTCACTTTTCCGGTAATGGCGCTGGCTGCTGCCACTGCCGGGCTTGCCAGATAAATCTCAGAATCCACGTGTCCCATACGTCCAACGAAGTTACGATTGGTCGTGGATACACATCTCTCGCCTTCTGCCAGGATACCCATATAACCGCCCAGGCACGGACCGCAGGTCGGAGTGCTGACAACAGCACCAGCCTCGATGAAGGTCTCTAAAAGTCCCTCTTTCATGGACTGTAAATAGATCGCCTGTGTCGCCGGAATCACGATGCAGCGCAGACCTTTTTTCACTTTTCTGCCCTTTAAGATCTCAGCTGCGATACGCATATCCTCGATACGTCCGTTCGTACAGGAGCCAATGACAACCTGATCGATCGCAATGTCACCCACCTCATCGATCGTTCTCGTATTCTCCGGAAGATGCGGGAAGGATACGGTCGGCTTTAACTCGGATAAGTCTATGGTGTACTCTTCGTCATACTCTGCATCCGGATCTGCCTCATATACCTTGAAATCACGTTTAGAATGCTCTTTTAAGTACTCGATGGTCTTCTCATCAACCGGAAAGATACCGTTCTTGCCGCCTGCCTCGATCGCCATGTTGCAGATCGTGAAACGGTCATCCATGGAAAGGTTCTTGATGCCCTCGCCGACAAACTCCATGGAACGGTACAGCGCGCCATCTACGCCGATCATACCGATAATGTGAAGAATGACATCTTTACCACTGACCCATTTTGCCGGTTTGCCGATCAGGTTGAACTTGATCGCGGACGGTACCTTGAACCAAGCCTTACCGGTTACCATGCCAGCTGCCATATCGGTACTGCCGACACCTGTAGAGAATGCGCCAAGTGCGCCGTATGTACAGGTATGGGAATCCGCACCGATGACTGCATCACCTGCTACAACCAGACCTTTTTCCGGAAGGAGTGCATGCTCGATTCCCATCTCTCCTACGTCAAAATAGTTGGTGATATCATGACGACAGGCAAATTCACGACAGCATTTGCAGTTTTCCGCCGACTTGATATCCTTATTCGGGATAAAATGATCCATAACCAGCGCAATTTTGTCATGATTGAATACCGTCTGGTTGTCCATCTTCTTCATCTCATTGACCGCTACCGGCGTTGTGATATCATTTCCAAGAACCAGATCCAGATCTGCTTCGATCAACTGTCCTGCTTTTACCTCTGCAAGACCCGCGTGCGCTGCCAGGATCTTCTGTGTCATTGTCATTCCCATGATTTATTTCCTCCTGCATATACATACTTGGTAACGGCTCCGATGCCCTTACTGTTATAGGAAAAAACTCTGTTCCAACGGTGCCGCTGCCATCTTTTGCTTTTTTATGTTTGTATTATAGCACCGGCTCTGTTATAATACAAATATATATTATTAATAGATACTATGAGTCGAAGTTATAGTGTTACTGTTCACGAGTAGGCACTTTTGGAACCGAAAGTGCCGTAAGAAAACGTGGTGGCAGCAGGAATTTGCCGTATTTAAATGCGAAGCCGCGGCAAATTCCGTTACTGGGCACGTATGCGTGAACAGTAACTTTATAGATATAAAGGAGTATTATGGAACAACATTTAACCCAGTACCGTATTTTCTACGCCGTTGCACGCGCCGGTAATATTTCCCGCGCCGCCAAGGAACTTTTTATCAGTCAGCCCGCGATCAGCAAATCAATCAGCAAGCTGGAAGAAAGCCTCGGCATGGCACTTTTTATCCGCAATTCCCGCGGTGTCTCCCTGACCGCAGAGGGACAGGTCTTATTTCAGCATGTGGAAGCCGCTTTTGAAGCACTGGAGCGCGGTGAAAATGAGCTGAAACAGATCCAGAACCTCCACATCGGACAGCTCAAGATCGGCGTCAGCAACACGCTGTGCAAATATATTCTTCTTCCTTATTTAAAGGGATTTATCGCGCAGTACCCGCATGTCCGCATTTTGATTGAAAGTCAGGACACTGCACGCACAATCTCGATGCTGGAACAGCAGAAACTCGACATCGGTCTGATCGCCGAGCCGAAAAACCGCCGCAGCCTTTCGTTTCTCCCAGTCATGCGAATTGAGGACACCTTCGTCTGCACCCGGTCGTATCTGGAAAATCTGCGGATCCGCGAAGGTGCCGATGTTGATCCGTTCGAATCCGGGACAATCCTGCTGCTCGACCGCAGCAATATGACGCGCACGCACATTGACGCCTACTTTGCAGAGCACGGAATTGAACCGAAGCAGATTTTAGAGGCGACGACGATGGATCTTCTGATTGAATTTGCCAAAACGGGACTTGGAATCGGATGTGTGATCCGCGAGTTTGTGCGGGAAGAATTAAAAGATGGTTCGCTGATCGAACTCCCGCTGGAAGTGCCAATCCGAAACCGAACGATTGGATTTGCTTATCATCCGACGGCGATGACGCGGACGATGAATGATTTTGTGCAGTTTTGTTCAGAATGATGAAATAATTGGCAACACGGACGCCATTTCCTATGAAACGAAAAAGTCCGGCGCATGGCGGTCAAGCTGCCATATGCCGGACTTTTTCTGTTTAGTTCCTATTTTTATCAATTTTCGTAACTGTTCAGTACCTTCACAGTCACGCGCAAAAATTCATTAAAAATTGCCTGCGGCAATGGAATTTTTGCCTGCTAGCCCATGTTTTCGTACGGTCAGCGCAGTAAATGCGCAGACCTACTGAGCAGTTACCGATTTTCTTTTAAAATATTCTTCGCACATTTCCACACACATGGAAATATTTTCCCATCTACCAGCCAGACATACACTTTCGAACAAATTCCTATTAAAATACAGCTCAGAACCAGATTCACCCCGATCGCCAGCTTCTCTCCCGCCTCAGAATAAATGCTATAAAACCAACAGGAAAAGCTGGCAATCACAAGCCAGTGCGTCAGGAAGATTCCCATGCTATACTCGCCGATCCACAGAATAATTTTTTTAAGTATCTCCGGGAGCCAGGTCTCCAGACCGCCGAGCCAGAAGAGACGGAAGCCTAAAATCATCAGGAATGCAGCAACATGACCATAGAATTCCATGGTTCCGAGTCCGCCTGGAAATCCATGCGCTCCCAATGTGGTTCCGATCCAGAAAGATTTTCGGACGAACCAGATGCTGAAAATCCAGAGGGCAGCACCAAAGATGCCATATTTTCCTTCTCCATCTTTAAGCAGATTCTCTTTTCGCTCTCTTTCTTTCATGGACTTTTCAACTGCCCGCATCAGCAGACAGATCCCATTTCCCAGAAGCAGGCAGATATAAAAGCTGTTCATTCCGATCAGCACTGCCGCGACACCTGCCAGAATCAGGATTTTCTGGCGGGTTCCTACTTCCCGGAGGGCGGATGAAAGTACAAGAGTCAGAATACTTCCCATGAAAGTGTAGGTCAGCATCCAGGATGGACCATAGTACGTTGAATCCGCCTTGAAGATTGTATCAAACCAGGCATAGCGGATCGCCTTCAGACCGCCTGGCAGATAGCTGTAAAAGTTGCTCAGCCACTCATTTTCCAGACGCGGCGCAACCCGCACCGTGTAGAAGAGACCGCCCCGGTAAAATAGATATGCCAGCAGAAAGGTGACCGTCAGCGGGCAGGTCAGTTTCAGATAGCGGCGCAGGATCTCTAAGCTCCACGAAGTAAACCGCCCGGAATATACCTTATCGGCTATCAGCATTCCGCTGATCATCAAAAAAAGACTAACCCCGAAGGTTCCATAGCGGAACAGGGGAAGCGGTCCTATTTCCATCAGCGCATTTACCTTATTGCTGCCCCAACTCCCGAATGTACCGAACCAGTGACTTCCAAAGACCGCCAGACAGGCGTATGCCTTGATTATATTTACGTCATCATAGCGTTTCATCCGCGTTTCCTTTCCCATTCATATAAAAAGAATGTGCCTTTTTGTGTAATAGAACATTCCAAAGAATTTCCTATGAAACAAAAAAACAGGACCGCTGCAAAACTGCAGCAGCCCTGTATAAGATTTCCTATACTCGAAAAACGATTAGTTGTTGATCAGCTTATCGTTCTCGTTGTTCCAGCTGTAAAGCTTACGGATCTCTGCGCCGACTTTCTCAGACGGATGCTCGGAAGCAAGCTTTCTCATAGCCTGGAAGTGTACCTGACGACCTGCCGGGGACATATCCAGTAAGAACTCTTTTGCAAAGGTACCGTCCTGGATATCGGACAGAATTTTCTTCATAGCTTTCTTTGTCTCAGCGGTAACGATCTTCGGTCCGGTTACATAATCGCCGTACTCAGCTGTGTTGGAGATGGAGTATCTCATACCAGCGAAACCAGACTGATAAATCAGGTCTACGATCAGCTTCATCTCATGGATACACTCGAAGTAAGCATTTCTCGGGTCATAACCAGCCTCACACAGAGTCTCGAAACCAGCCTGCATCAGAGCACAAACACCGCCGCAAAGAACTGCCTGCTCACCGAAGAGGTCTGTCTCAGTCTCGGTACGGAATGTAGTCTCCAGAAGGCCTGCTCTAGCGCCGCCGATGCCAAGACCATAAGCCAGTGCGCGGTCAAGTGCTTTGCCTGTGTAATCCTGCTCTACTGCTACCAGACACGGTGTACCCTTACCAGCCTGATACTCACTTCTTACAGTGTGACCCGGTGCCTTCGGAGCGATCATGGTTACATCGACATTCTTCGGCGGTTTGATGCATCCGAAGTGGATGTTAAAGCCATGAGCGAACATAAGCATGTTGCCCTCTTCCAGATTTGGCTCGATGTCTTTCTTGTACATATCTGCCTGAAGCTCATCGTTGATCAGGACCATGATGATATCAGCCTGTTTTGCAGCCTCTGCTGCGGTGTATACTTTAAATCCCTGTGCCTCTGCTTTTGCCCAAGACTTGCTGCCCTCGTAAAGACCAATGATAACATCACATCCGGACTCTTTTAAGTTCAAGGCATGTGCATGACCCTGGCTGCCGTAACCGATAATAGCAATCTTCTGTCCTTCTAATAAGGATAAATTACAATCTTCCTGATAGTAAATCTTTGCTGCCATTTTTCATTTCCTCCTTGGATCTAACAAAAATAAAATAAATTTATTATAAAGCATAGACCGGCGCCTCTCTGTGCGTCTTTGGACCAAACTTTGTAAACCTGTTGAATGCCTTGTATCCAGTCTATCGACTGATGTACTATGGCAGATAGCGGATATCATCGGCACCTCTGGAAAGACCTGTAAGACCTGTTCTGGCTAACTCCAGAATCTCATAATCTTCCAGAAGATTAATCAGCGCGTCCTGTTTGGACTGGTCGCCTGTCAGCATAACAGTGACAGAATCTTTTCCCACATCGACAATCGACGCACGGAAAATCTCGGAAATTGCATTAATCGCCATCCGCTGGTTTGCATTTGCTCTCACCTTGACGAGCATCAGCTCACGGTATACGGAATGACCTTCCCGCAGTTCCTTTATGTCGTGTACATCTTCCAGTTTTCCAAGCTGCTTCTGAATCTGCTCCAGAACCTGATGATCGCCCAGCGATACAACCGTCATACGGGAGTATCTCGGATCCGCGGTCACGCCAACTGTAAGACTTTCGATATTATATCCGCGGCGGCTGAAAAGTCCAGCCACACGGCTTAAAACGCCGGCAGTATTATCTACCAGCAGTGATAACACAATTCTGCTCATGCAATCTTCCCACCTTGATCTTCTGTCTTGTTCGTATTGCCTTAATGATAGCAACCAATTCTCAGTTTGTCAACTAATTAAAAGGAATGCCTAGTATTCCCCAGAGCTATATCATTACTGTTCACGCATACGTGCCCAGTAACGGAATTTGCCGTGGCTCCGCATTTAAATACGGCAAATTCCTGCTGCCACCATGTTTTCTTACGGCACTTTCGGTTCCAAAAGTGCCTACCTGTGTACATTAACGATATATCAACACATCATTTCTGGTGTTCCTGCCACTTTTTCTCCCAGTCCGGACCGTATTTAAAATACATCTTCATCTCGGTTCCGACACTGATGAGGCGTGCATCGTCCGGGATCTCCTCACGCGTATACCAGCCTGCCTCAGAAAGCTCGTCCTCCTGCAGCCGGATCTTATCGTCCCCATCCAGTTCTGCAAAAAATCCGATCATCTCCGTATCAGTAAATGCCCACGGCTGACTCTTGAAATAGCGGATATTTTTAACTTTCAGCCCGACTTCCTCCATCACTTCGCGGCGGACGGTCTCTTCAAATGTCTCTCCGATCTCGACAAATCCAGCGATCAGCGCATACCCACGGTAGGTACTGTGGTTGACGCGGTAGCGCGACATAAGAAGTTTGTTCCCGTTCGTGATCGCCACGATGACTGCCGGGGAGATCTTTGGATATTCCGTCTGACCGCAGACCGGGCAGACGAGTGCCCGCTCGGTCCGGCTGTCCTGCGTCTTTGCCCCACAGCGTCCGCAAAACTGACGGCTCTGTCTCCAGCGCCACAGCTGCACCGCCGTGATCGCTGCAAATGCCTGGTGCATCGGCTCCATCGCACGGATGTCGGTTGACGTTTTCCATGCATAGCAAAGCTGCTCCGGCTCTTTTTCTGCCCCTTCCAGTGCACCAGAAGCCATCTTCCCAGCTTCCATATGATTTTTGTCTGAAACAGGCATCTGACCAGCACCTTCTTTTAGCTTTGCCAGAATCTCTTCCGCTTCTTTCTCCGGCACACTGACCAGAAAATACGGCTTCTCATCAACCGAAAAGAGATAAACCGCCCGATCCATCAGTTCCGGAACTGCCGCCTCAATCTCCTCCCGGCGCGGGATAGTAAGCACATGTTCCTCCACGGTCTCACGCAGAAGAATCCGGCTTTTCTGGATGCAGAAGACGTAGTCCTGTGCTCCAGGTTTCTGAATGTGGTATGTATTGTCATAGCGATGTGGTGCGATATCCTGTATCATAACTTTATCTCTCTATCCTTTTATTCTCTAAAACTTGTGTAACCGTTATTCCCATACTGTGTAACAATGTATAACGGCTGTCCTCGCAGACATTCTTTGTAATCTTTCTGCAAGTCATTTCATTTTACTCTTTTTAATAAAAAAATACAATCCCCGATTCGCCCCAAGCTTACAACCGTCCCACAAAATTCTCATATCCAAACGCCCGCACCACTTCCGCTGTCCCATCTTCATGCCGGTATACGATCGACGGAAGCGGCATTCCATTAAAGGTATTATTTTTGACCATCGTATAGAGTGCCATATCGCCAAACACCAGCCGCCCGCCCTCTTTTAGCGGTGCATCAAACGAATAATCCCCGATGCAGTCTCCCGAAAGACAGGTTGGTCCGCCCAGGCGGAACGTATACGGCTTTTCGCCCGCTTCTCCCGCTCCGATAAGCGGCGGACGGTACGGCATTTCCAACACATCCGGCATATGACAGGCCGCCGAGGTATCCAGAATTGCAATCTGCATGCCGTTTTCCATCGTCTCCAGCACGGAAGTCACAAGAAATCCCGCGTTTAAGACAACTGCCTCGCCCGGTTCCAGGTATACTTCTACCCCATATTTTTCGCGCAGCCCGCACACCAGACGGATCAGGCGTTCCCGATCATAATCTTCTCTCGTAATGTGGTGTCCGCCGCCCAGGTTCAGCCATTTTACCTTTGAAAACCAGGCTCCAAACTTCTCCTCCGCTGCCCGCAGCGTCGTCTCCAGGTCATCTGAATTCTGCTCGCAGAGCGTATGCATATGAAATCCATTCAGATACGGAAGGATAGTTTCTTCAAAGTTTCCCGCCTCCGAAAGCATCGAAAGAGTCGTCCCCATGCGGGATCCCGGCGCACACGGATCATAGATCGCGTGACCCTCCTGCGTGGAACACTCCGGGTTCAGCCGGAGTCCCGCCTGTTTTCCGGCTTTTTTTACTTTTTCACCATATTTCAGCACCTGCCCCGGCGTATTAAAAACGATGTGGTCGGCATAATTTAAAATCTCATCAAACTCATCCGGGCGGTAGGCGGCAGAAAACACATGGGTCTCCCCGCCAAACTCCGTTTTTCCAAGTCGCGCCTCATAAAGCCCGCTCGCCGCGGTTCCCGACAGATACTGACGAATCAGCGGGTAGACCGAATACATGGAAAATGCTTTCTGTGCCAGCAGAATCCGGCATCCAGCCCGCTCTGCCGTATCTTTCAAAATTTCCAGATTTTTCTTTAAAAGCGTCTCATCCACCACATAAAATGGCGTGCGGATCGCCGCCGTGTCCCGGAGAACCCCAGCCGCCTCCCGTTCCTGCATCTGTTTTCCTTCCTTTCCTTCTCGCTTCCATCTTCCCTGTCCATTCTCTTCCTGCGCCTAAAAAACGCAAAATAAAACCAGTTTCTTACATGGAGGTATTTTTATCTTAATCCACCAGTGCCGGATCCCAGGATTCCTTCCACGGAAGTCCCCATTTATTTAACGCATCCATAAATGGATCCGGATCAAATTCTTCAATATTATAAACGCCCGGTTTCTGCC
This sequence comes from Clostridium sp. AF35-15, assembly GCF_003477745.1. Classification (NCBI taxonomy): domain Bacteria; kingdom Bacillati; phylum Bacillota; class Clostridia; order Eubacteriales; family Clostridiaceae; genus Clostridium; species Clostridium sp. AF35-15. The sequence continues at coordinate 39,750 of NZ_QUDY01000003.1, forward strand.
AGGTTCCATTCATCACCAGCATCGCACCGATCATCGCCGGTACACCGGTTGTGTAGGAGATCGCCTGGGAACCAACCTCTTTGTAGCACTCCTGATGATCACAGATATTATATAAGTAATACTTCTTCTCTTTTCCATCCTTCTTACCCTGGAAAATGCATCCGATATTCGTTTTTCCAACAGTACGAGGACCAAGGGATGCCGGATCCGGAAGCACTGCCTTTAAGAACTGCAGCGGTACGATCTCTTTTCCTTCGTACATAATCGGCTCGATCGAAGTCATGCCGACGTTCTCCAGACACTTTAAATGGGTCAGGTAACTCTGACCGAAGGTCATGAAGAAGCGGATCCGCTTGATTCCCGGCATATTGAGCGCCAACGATTCGATCTCCTCATGGTGAAGCAGGTACATATCCTTCATGCCGACGCCGTCAAAATCATACTCTCTCTTGATCTCCATCGGTTTCGTCTCTACCCAGTGTCCATCTTCCCAGTAAGAACCGTTTGCCGACACCTCCCGGATATTGATCTCCGGGTTAAAATTGGTTGCAAACGGATAGCCGTGGTCGCCGCCGTTGCAATCCAGAATGTCGATGTAGTTGATCTCGTCAAACTCATGTTTCAGCGCATACGCCGAAAATACGCCGGTTACACCCGGATCAAAGCCGCTTCCCAGCAGTGCGGTAATGCCCGCCTCTTTAAATTTCTCACGATATGCCCACTGCCATTTGTACTCAAATTTTGCCGTATCCTCCGGCTCATAGTTCGCAGTATCGATATAATGGGTCTTCGTTGCCAGGCAGGCATCCATGATCGTCAGATCCTGGTACGGAAGCGCCAGGTTCAGCACCACATCCGGGTTAAATTTCTCAATCAGGGCAATCAGCTCGTCCACGTTGTTTGCATCCACCTGTGCAGTCTGGATCTTCGTCTTGGTGGTTCCCTCTAATTTTTCTTTCAGCGCATCGCATTTGGACTTCGTCCGGCTTGCAATGCAGATCTCCTCAAATGCCTCGCTGTTCTGGCAGCACTTGTGAATTGCTACGGAAGCTACGCCTCCACATCCGATAATTAACGCTTTTCCCATCTTTTTTTCCTCCTGTATTCTGAAATGTACTCTGTTTTTGTTCCATTTTATAATCCAAATTTCACATTTGCTTTTGTTCAAACACTTTTCAGTTCATGTCTCAAACACACACTTTTATTTGATGATACCAGGGTCAAAAGGTCAGAAGTTCGACGCAAGCTTGCTTGCAGGAGAATTTTTGACCTTGGGACCCGCCAAAAACATTTCTTACTTAATCTTTGGATTTCCCAACAGCGCCAGCAGCATCTCCCTTACAATCTTGCACGCCACCGCCGTCGATGCACCGGACGCATCCAGCGCCGGGGATAATTCATTCACATCACATCCAACAATCCAAGCTGCACTGCAGATCTGCGTGACTGCCCGTCGAAGTTCCTCAAAACTGATTCCGCCCGGTTCCGGCGTTCCTGTTCCCGGAAATACACTCGGATCCAGCACATCCAGATCCAGGGTAAAATACACCGGTTTTCCTTCCAGTTTCCGAAGAGTTTCCTGAAGGACTTCCATATCCACGATAAATGGATGCGTCGTCACGTGTTCTTTTCCCCAGCGCCATTCCTCCCGGTCGCCGGAGCGGATACCAAACTGCGTGATCCTGCCATCTCCCAGGACTTCCCAGCAGCGGCGCAGCACACAGGCGTGGGAAAGTTTCGCGCCCAGATAATCGTCCCGCAGATCGGCGTGTGCATCAAAATGGATGATATGCAGATCCGGATATTTCTCTGCCAGCGCCTGCACCGGTGCCAGCGTCACCAGGTGCTCGCCGCCCAGCATAAATGGGATCTTGCCATCCCCGGCAATCTCCGCCGCCCGTTCCCGCAGATCCTTTAACGCCAACGATGCGTCACCAAAGCAGAGCTCCTGATCGCCCGCGTCAAACACGGCGTAATCGGTCAGATCACGGTCCTGGTACGGCGAATACGATTCCAGCCCATAGGATTCCGAGCGGATCGCCCGTGAGCCGAACCGGGTGCCCGGGCGGTACGAAGTGGTCGAGTCAAACGGCGCGCCGTAGAGCACGATCCCCGCCTTCTCATAGCTGGCGTCACACGCCAGAAACGTCTCAATATTTGCCTTCAACATCTTCTAACATCTCCTCCACATATGCCGGCAGGTAAAATGCCCCTTTATGCAGGGTCGTCGTATAATACCGGCAATCCAGTCCCCGCAGGTTCCATCTTGTCTCATCCAAATCTTTTAACGGATGGTATTTCTTCGACGCAAATCCAAACAGCCAGTGCCCGGACGGGTAGGTCGGGATATGCGCCTGATAGACGCGGCTGATCGGAAATGACTCCACGATCCGCTTATGAGCCCGCTTGCACGCCTCCGCATCTTCGGCATAAAACGGGCTTTCATGCTGATTGACCATGATGCCGTCCTCTTTTAACGCCTTATAGCAGTTCCCGTAAAATTCCCGGGTAAAAAGCCCTTCGCCCGGTCCAAACGGGTCGGTTGAATCCACGATGATCAGATCGTATTCATTTTCCTTAAAGCGGACATATTTCAGCCCATCCTCATAGTGGATCGAGAGTCTCGGATCATCGAGACGGCACGCTGTCTTCGGCAGATATTTCCGGCAGACCTCCACCACCAGCGGGTCGATCTCCACCATGTCGATGTGCTCGATCTCTGGATAGCGGGTCAGCTCCCGGATCACGCCTCCATCCCCGGCTCCAATTACCAGTACCTTTTTGACCAACGGATGCACTGCCATCGGCACATGCGTGATCATTTCGTGATAGATAAATTCATCCTTTTCCGTCAGCATCATATATCCATCCAAAGTCAAAAACCGCCCAAATTCCGGCGAATCAAAGACATCGATCCGCTGAAACTCGCTCTTTCCGCTGTAAAGCTGGCGATCCACCCGGATGGAAATTTTTACATTTGGCGTATGATTCTCTGAAAACCAGAAATTCATAATTTTCCCCTTTCTATCTACTGCTTATTTATTTCAGCACATTCAGGCGCTCAATCCCCGGATCCTCCGGTCCGGTCATTGAACATCCTTTTTCCAGCGCATACGCAATGTAGTCAATGATCTCTTCCGTGATCTGCTCGCCCGGCGTCAGAATCGGGATGCCAGGCGGGTAGCACATGACAAACTCACTGCACACACGCCCGGCTGTCTCGCGGATCGGAAGGGATTCTTTTTCTCCATAAAATGCCTCCTGCGGCGACATCGCCACGATCGGGTCAATATAGTCAAAATCCATCAGCGTCGATTTATCCCGGCTGAACCGGCGCTTGATCTCCGCCAGTGCGCTGACCAGGCGCTCTACCTCCCGCTGCCGGTCACCGATGGACAGATATGCCAGAATATTTCCCAGATCACCAAATTCCGCCTGGATATCGTACTCGTCCCGGAGAAGATCATAAACCTCGATCCCCGCCAGCCCGATATCGCGCGTGTGAATTGAAAGTTTGGTCACATCGAAATCATAAATGCTGTCGCCGTTCACCAGCTCCTTCGAATAGGCATAATAACCGCCAATCCGGTTGATTTCTGTTCTCGCATACTCCGCCAGCTCCACCACCTGCTTAAATGCCTCACGCCCGCGAAGCGCCAGGTTCCGTCTGGAGATATCGAGGCTGGAAAGGAGCAGGTAGGAACCGCTCGTCGTCTGCGTCAGATTGATAATCTGGCGGACATACCCGGCGGACATACCCGGACCCGTCAGAAGAATCGAGCTCTGCGTCAGGCTTCCGCCCGATTTGTGCATCGAAACCGCCGCCATATCCGCCCCAGCTGCCATCGCGGAAACCGGCATATTTTCCCCGAAATAAAAATGGGTTCCATGTGCCTCATCAGCTAAACACAACATCCCATGCTCATGTGCCAGCTTTACGATCGAGCGCAGATCCGAACAAATGCCGTAATACGTCGGATTATTCACAAACACCGCCTTAGCATCTGGATTTTCCTTGATCGCCCGGCGCACATCTTCCACACGCATTCCAAGAGGAATCCCCAGTCTCTTATCACCCGCCGGATTCACATAGACCGGAACCGCGCCTCCAAGCACCATGGCGCCCATGACGCTGCGGTGGACATTTCGCGGCAATATAATCTTCTCGCCCCGCTTGACTGCCGTCAGCACCATGCTCTGAACTGCCGATGTCGTACCGCCGACCATCAGGAATGCGTGTGCCGCCCCGAATGCCTCAGCCGCCAGCTGCTCCGCATCCGCGATGACGGACACCGGATGGCAGAGGTTATCGAGCGGCTTCATGGAATTGACGTCCAGCCGCATGCAGGTCTCTCCTAAAAGTTTCGTCAGCTCCGGGTTGCCGCGCCCCCTCTTGTGCCCCGGCACATCAAACGGCACCACGCGCATCTTCTGAAATGCTTCCAGCGCCTCATAGATCGGCGCGCGCTCCTGGGTCAGCGCGTCATCTCTTCGACTGCCTCCCCCCGTTTCTTTCGGTCCTGAAGCTTCCTTTCTGCGCCGTGCACTCCGTCCGACGCCCGGCTCCAGATTTCTTCTCTCTTCTTCCATCTGCCGTCCCTCCTGAAAATCACTCATTCGTTTCTTCTATCGAATTTCCCTGGTTTTCGCGGTATTTTCCAGTCAAACTCTTCTCTTTCCTCTCAAAAAGCATTTCTTTTAAAACACATTTCTTCCGCTGAAAATTTCAATCATCTCCCGCCGCAGGCTCTCCATAATACTGAGTCTGGTGGTCGGCGGAAGTTCATAGACATCTGTCTTAAACAGATAATTCTGCAGATCGATCTCTTTCAGCATCATCTTGGTATGGAACAGATTCGCCTCGTACACATTGATATCGACCACATCGTAGCGCCGCAGCGTTTCCTTGGAGATATAATCCTGAATCGAGCGGATCTCACGATCCATAAACAGCTTTTTTCCGTCCACATCTCGCGTGAACCCGCGCACCCGGTAGTCCATCGTGATGATGTCCGAATCAAACGAACCGATCAGGTAATCGAGAGTCGAAAGCGGCGTGATCTCCCCGCAGGTCGCCACATCGATATCCACCCGGAAGGTCGCCAGACAGGTCTCCGGATGGTATTCCGGATAGGTATGGACGGTCACATGGCTCTTATCCAGATGCGCCACCTGCGTCTCCCCCTGCACCGGCACCATAGAGCCTTCCGCAATCAGAAGTGTGACCGAAGCCCCCTGCGGATCGTAGTCCTGCTGGGAAATACTCAATACCCGTGCCCCGATCATATCCGTCAGCGATGTTAGGATCCGGGTCAGGCGTTCCGAATTGTACTGCTGATCGATGTAGGCAATATAATCCTTCTGCTCCCTCGGTGTCTTGGCATAACAGACATCATAGATATTAAAGCTAAGCGCCTTTGTCAGGTTATTAAAGCCGTATAATTTTAATTTTTCGCTGTGATCCATATCTTCCTTCTCCTGAAATATAAATGGTGTTGATCAAAAAAGCGGATGATGTGTCTCCACATCATCCGCAAAAACGTTCTTTTCCTGCTTCGCTCTATTTTTACAAATCTGCCGTATATCTGCGAAATCTTCCCTTGTCTCTATTTACCGCATATACTGCAAAACCTTTTTATCCACAGAAATCTCACATTCAGAGTCTATATAGCAAATATCTACTTTTACCACTCTTATTGACCGTTTTACAAGTTGATGTGCATGAGCACTGGTTGTAAAGTAACCAACTTATAAAATTGAGCTTTTAACTCAATCAATAGGGCAGCTCGCACTGCCAATCGGCATTTGACCCGGCTGTCCGTATGGCCATTCCCTGTTTCACAGGTGGTCAGATATATTTGCATGGATGACTCTTAAAATGTTAAGATTTTCCATATCAGAGGTATCATACAGCAATTTTGGCAAAATGTCAAGAATGATTTTTATTTGGGTTGACATTTAAAAATTTTTACTTTTCTAACGGTACTTCCGTCCTCTTCCCGCAGAACGCAAACATCGCCACGCCCGCCGCAAAGATAAACAACGAGATAAACTGTGAAGTCGAGAGGGATCCGACTGCTCCCCGGTTCAAATCACCGCGGAAAAATTCCAGCACGAAGCGTCCCAGACTGTAGCAGATCAGATACAGTGATACCACCTGCCCCTGTTTTTTGCACTTTTTCGCCGCATAGAGAAGCAGAAGGCAGTGCAGGAAATCCAGACCGCTTGAGATGAGCTGGGTCGGAACCAGGGGAATGTTGTTCGGGGCAAAGTCCGAATCGTGGAACACGATCGCAAAATGGCTGTGGGTCGGCATACCGTAGCAGCAGCCAGCCAGGAAACAGCCGATCCGTCCAAAGCCCTGCGCGAGCGCAACCGACGGCATGACCAGATCCGCATACTGGAAAAAAGAAATATGCTTGATCCGGCTCAGCACATAGCCGCCCAGCACACCGCCGATGATGCCGCCGTACACGACAAATCCGTCGTTGATATCTAGCAATTTCTTCGGGTTTGCCAGAATCTCGTCAAAGATTGTGACATAGTACAGAAGTTTTGCACCTAAAATTCCACATACAACACCGCAGATCGCGATCGAGAGGATCATATCGACATCCATCCCCCGCTTGTTTGCCCGGTACTCTGCCAGGTAATACGCAGCGATAATGCCGATGCCGATCATCAGACCGTAGCCGTGGATCGTGATGCTGCCGATTGTGAATAAGTCATTTTTCATGAAAGGTTTATCCTCCTATTTAGTTTACGTTCCCTGATGCTTTTCGATTATAGCATTATTTATATAAAAAAACAAATGTTAATAGATAGCAGAAAAACAGATGTAAAACAGGCTTTTTTCTTCCCATTCTACATCTGTTTCACTGTACTTATTTTATAATTGAGGATACAATCAAGCTAATCAAGCCCGTATCCAGATTCCTTACGCCTCTTCCCGCTCTTCCTCCGGCAGCAGGTTCGTCATGCTCTTTAAGCTGATCGCCAGTGTCGAGCTGTTGTGCAGCAGCGCCGACATCGATGGTGTGATGATACCAGCCACCCCCAAGAGAATCAGACCTAGGTTGAAGCTGATGACGAAACGGTAGTTTCCATGGACACGTTTCATCAGATCCATGCTCAGATGACGCAGAAGCACGACTTCATCCAGGGAATCTTTCTTGATCGTGATATCCGCGATCTCTCTGGCAATCTCTGCGCCCTCGCTGACTGCGATGCCCGCGTCTGCCGCTGACAGGGCCGGTGAATCGTTGATGCCGTCACCGATCATGATAACTTTGTGGCCTTTCGCCTTCTCCTCCTCAACAAAGCGCGCCTTATCCTCCGGAAGTACCTCGGAGAAATAATCATCCACGCCGACCCTCTTCGCGATCGCCGCTGCGGTCCGCTCGCTATCGCCGGTCATCATGACAATGCGCTTAAATCCAGCCTCTTTTAACTGGCGGATGACAGACGGTGCTTCCTCACGCAGCGGATCCTCGATGCAGATAACGGCTGCAAGCTGTCCGCCGATTGCCATGTAAAGATGGGAACAATTTTCCGGAAGGTTCTCAAACTTCTCTTTTCCATCCTCCGGCAGTGTGCACTTCTCATCCTCAAATACGAAATGGTGGCTTCCAATCACGACGCGTTCTTCGCCCACATAGGTAGCGATACCGTGCGCTACGATGTAATCCACTCTCGAGTGCATCTCCTCATGTACCAGATGACGTTTTTTCGCTTCCTGTACGACCGCATTTGCCATCGAGTGCGGAAAATGCTCTTCCAGGCAGGCTGCGATACGAAGCAGTTCTTCCTTCTCCATGCCGTTGAAAGATACCACATCGGATACAACCGGTTTTGCCTTGGTCAGGGTTCCGGTCTTGTCAAATACGATCGTCTCCGCCTCGGCAACAGCCTCCAGAAACTTGCCGCCCTTGACCGTAATGTGATGCTGGCTTGCCTCACGCATCGCAGACAGGACTGCAAGCGGCATTGCCAGTTTCAGTGCACAGGAGAAATCAACCATCAGGATCGACAGTGCTTTCGTCGCATTGCGGGTCAGCAGATAGGTAAGCGCGGTACCGCCCAGACTCCACGGAACGAGTGCATCTGCCAGGTTTGATGCCTTGCCTTCAACAGAGGATTTAAGCTTCTCCGAATCCTCGATCATCTGTACGATACGCTCATAACGGGTAGAGCCGGCGGATTTTTCTACCTTGAAGGTAATCTCGCCCTCTTCCAGCGCGGTTCCTGCGTAAACATAGCTGCCCGGCTCTTTTCTGATCGGCTGGGATTCGCCGGTCATCGAAGCCTGGTTGATCATCGCCTCGCCGCTCACTACGACACCATCCAGCGGAATCACTGTACCCATATGGACGGTCAGCTCGTCGCCCGCGGTAACATCCGAAAGCGGTACAAAGACTTCGGTCCCGTCCACTTTCTTCCAGACCTTTTCCACGTTCAAGGACATGCTCCGCGCCAGATCACCAACGGATTTCTTATGTGTCCACTCCTCCAGAAGCTCACCGACGCCGAGCAGGAACATAACGGAGCCAGCTGTATTGAAATCGCGGCGCAGAAGGGAAACACTGATCGCCGTCGCATCCAGCACCTCCACATGCAGCTTGCGCTTAAATACGAGGCAGTGGATACCTTTCACGATATAACGGATCGCCTGCACGGACGTGTATACCGCACGGACCGGCGCCGGGAGAAATGTCTTCGTCGCAAAGCGGGTCAGTACCTTCTGAATCAGCTTTTCTTTGTACTCCTGATTCAGGGCGCGTCCGCTGCTTTTAACTGCCATCTCCTGTTTTTCGGTAATCTGGCCATCAAACGCCGCTACCTGTACGAGTACCGCCTCCCGATCCTCCTTATAATAGATAACCGCATCTGCTGTCCGCTCATACACCTTGGCCGCCGTCACGCCGTCCAGACCAAGCAGATACTGTTCCAAAACGTCCGCTTCGCGCACGGTATGGAATTTCCGGGCAAGGCTGATACGGATTCTTCCTTTGATTTCATGCTTTATAATGAATTTCATGATTCATCTTCCTCCGGTTATAGAAGAGCTGCCGCGAGACAGCATCCCATGCTATCTTGCGGCAGCCCCCCTGTTATTTAGATTCATGTATTCTTGGAGTTGCTATTACTGCTCTGCCTTCTCAGCCTCCGGTGCGGCCTCGGTTGTCTCAGCAGTCTCGTTGAAATCCTCATCCTCACCAAAGCTCTCATAGCCGCGAGCCTCGTTGATCTGCTTTGCCTCAGCCAGGATGTCCTCAGCGTTCTCCTGAATATTGGTAGCGGTGGTCATCACACAATCACGTGCACGAAGTCCGGCTGCTACGCAGTTTACGTAAAATTTCTTTGCATCCTCGCTGCCAAGAATCTTAACACCTGCTGTTCCGAACAAAACGCCGCTTGCAAATAAACCTAATTTTTTTAATTTGAAAATGTCCATCATGATTACTCCTCCTCTGATATTATCTAATTATATTCACATATGATTTTTGAAAACTATTTATTCCATTTCAAATGCGAATATTGCTGCATTTAATGACTCATTTCTGAGGTACAAGTAGATGGTAACAGCTTATCCCCATGATAGTCAAACCTAACTTTCCTTATTGAGATTTTTTATCAGCTAGCATCCGAAGTTATACTTGGCAGTTCATCCTCATTCCGCAGAGAATACTGGCGGCAACGGTTTAAAACGCCGATTTCTTCCAGCACTGCAATCATCCGGTACACCGTTGCCTTTCCGATCCCCGGGTCGCGCTTGGATGCCTCGTAGTAGATCTCCTTACAACTGCTCCATCTTCCCTCCAGGATCACATCCAACATGATCTTTCTCTGATCGGTCATCCGTTTCCCCCGTCTCTTCAGTTCGCCGATAATCTGCTCTCTCTGCTGCATCGTATCATCTCTCTTTCCATATCTTCTAAATTATTTTGCCGCACATCTGCCGTTTCCGTCCACAATCCGGCTTTTTATTAGCGCAGACTAACTGTTCGTTTAAAATATATGGCATACTCTGCTTGCCACTCTTTTTGCAAGTACTAAATTCCGCTTTTGCCTCTGGCTCAGCCTCATTAAGTCCTTAGATACGACTCGCACTAAGTGCTCATATTATATCGTGTTTCATCAAAAACAAAACATAATTAGCATGAACAAACTCAGGTTAGAATGCCACAACTCAAGTTAGATATCTCTAACCTCAATTTAAAGACTACCTCTTTTTTTCTCATCTGTCAATGAATTTTCGAAAATATATTTGATTTTCTTCTCTGATAATGGTAAGGTACTCACAGAATGATCAATTCAGACAGGAAAGGAAGGATTTTTTGATGAGCTTCAAAGAAATAAAGCCAGAAGAATTAAATTTTAACCCGTTTACCCGCATCGGTTCCGACTGGATGCTTTTAACCGCTGGCACCGAGGATAAATTCAACACCATGACTGCCAGCTGGGGCGGCGCAGGCGTATTCTGGGGCAAACCGGCTGTTACCTGCTATATCCGTCCCCAGCGCTACACCAAAGAATTTATAGACAAAGAAGAACTCTTCTCCGTCAGCTTTTTAAAAGACGGTCACCGCGATGCCCTCAAACTCTGCGGCTCCGTATCTGGCCGTGACCACGACAAAATCAAGGAAGCCGGCCTGACCCCGGTCTTCATCGACGGCGTACCGGCATTTGAAGAAGCTGACACCATCCTCATCTGCCGCAAAATGTACCGCACATCCATGAATCCGGCAGATTTTATCGATAAGGACGCTGACAGCAAGTTCTATCCGGAAAAGGACTATCATGATATGTATATTGCGGAGATTGTGAAAGCGGTTGTGGCTGAATAAGCAGAGCCGCTCCATTTAAAATTTAAATCCCACAGGAAATGCCGCTGTCTGGTCTCTAGCTGTGATTGTATGTTTTCATGACAGGCAATCACAGCCGGAAACGCTGATTTGCAGCATTTTCTGTGGGAATCCTTTGAATGATCCTTTTGGGTCTATTTGTTTATATTGTGTCTTTATTTATTCCTTTATTTTGCCAATTCCAGCATCCGCGCCAGCGGACCAACCGCCCTCTGCCGCATCGCCTCATCCATCTCCACTTCCTCCTCCGGATTTTCCAGCGCCCGCAGTACGCTGTCCAGATGAATCTTCTTCATATTCGGGCAAAACTGACGGTGACCTACGGAGAAAAACTTCTTCTCCGGGTTCTTCTGCAGCAGTTCATAGAACACGCCCATCTCGGTACAGATCAGGAAGACTTTCTCATCCGAATTCGTCGCATAATCAATAATCTGGGAGGTACTTCCGACAAAATCTGCCAGCTCCAGCACATCGCCGGTACACTCCGGATGCGCCAGCACAACTGCCTCCGGATGCAGCTCTTTTGCTTTCTTTACATCTTCCGCATGAATACTCTTATGTACATGGCAGAAACCGTCATTGAAAATAAAATGTTTCTCCGGCACTTTTTTTGCGATAAAACGTCCCAGATTCTCATCCGGAATAAAGAAAATATCCTTGTTCGGCAGTTTTTTCACGATTTTGAGTGCATTCGATGACGTAACACAGACATCCGATTCTGCCTTGATCTCCGCCATCGAGTTCACATAACAGACAACGGCTACATCCGGATACTCTTTGCGTACTTCGCGGATCTTCTCCACCTCAACCATGTGAGCCATCGGACAGTCCGCGCTCCGGTCTGCCATGATAACCGTCTTCTCCGGGCTTAAAATCTTCGCACTCTCGCCCATAAATGACACGCCACAGAAAATGATCGTCTTCTGCGGCACCGTCGTCGCCAGCTCCGCCAGATAATACGAATCGCCCACATAATCGGCAATCTCCTGCACTTCTCCATCTACGTAATAATGTGCCAGAATCACGGCATCCTTCTCTTTTTTTAATGTCTCGATCCGCTGCTTTATCTCCTGATCCATCTCTTTTTCCTCTCCTTTTTTCACCGCTCTGTTCACGCTTCCGAATCCCCATCGATTGACAGAAACCATACCATTTTTCCGACAGCTGCGGTTCATTTTCTTCTTTACAATGTATCCGACATCTTTGCCACGCCATATTTCTCTGTCCATATAGCTTCCACACGGTAAACTTCTGTGATTATACCTCTAAGAGAAAAGCTGTGTCAATGAAATTTTGACACTTTTCATTACATCTGTCTTGTCACATAGCAATTCATCTACATACAGACTGAACGTCTGCTTTGCCGGCGCTTCAACCAGAGCAGCCAATATGCATTTATGCAATTTTTTTGTTTCACAAATGTATTTTACTGTGCAACAAAAAGTCAAACCAAAAATCGGACGGTTTTTCGCTGTGTTTTTCACTGTTCAAACCGTCCGATCTACATGACATATTTATAATTTTATCGCTTTATGCACATCCGCCCTTATTGCTGAAACAGCACCAGTCTTGATACCTTTCCTTCCGCGTCCGCCCAGATCGCGCATTTTTTTCCCGCTTCCAGATCGTCTGCGGTCACGATATTCCGGGTTAAATACGGCAGAATACGTGTCTCAGCGCTGACAGTATAGGTCACGCCATCCTTTGCTTTCACACAGACGGTATCATCATTCTCGGCACTCTTTTTCACCGACTCGATCTCCGTGTAAACCGGCACGGCGCTCACATCGGTTACATGGACGAAGAAGAGCTGTCCGTTCGTGATTGGCGGCTCGCTCATCGCCATCGCATCCCCGATGTAGGCATATACAACGGTTCCCGTCTCCGCCTCGGTCATATCGACCGGATTGCCTGTCTCTGCGTCAAAAATCGGCGTTTCCGGTGAAAATGTGATCACCATCTCGCCGGCACTGCTGATTCCCGACTGATTGTCGATCGTGACGGAATCGCTGGTAACCTCCGAAACCGGACCATAAACACAAATAGTTTCCGCTGCAGTGGCCTCCCCAGCTGCCTCCGTATCTTCGACAACCGGCTTTGTCTCCTCATCGCCCGCTTTTGCACTGGAAGCGCACCCAAGCGCACCTACCGACAGTGCTGCACAAATTCCTGCAATATATAACGATTTTTTCATAATTTGAATCTCCTTCCGACTGTTCTTATGCCTGCTCCCTGCCTGTTCCCAGGGACTTCTCTGAAATTTTTCAAAACTTCCCAGGCACTTTTTAGTTTCTAAAACCAGTGAAATATTTTTCTTTATACTCTGTATTCAGCTCTTCTATCTGGTTTTCTCTGTTCTAACAGTCTACCCTATTTCATTCAAAAGTAAAAGTGCTTTTTTCTTACGGATTTCTGATATTTTATTACTGTTCACGCATACGTGCCCAGTAACGGAATTTGCCGTGGCTTCGCATTTAAATACGGCAAATTCCTGCTGCCGCCACGTTTTCTTACGGCACTTTCGGTTCCAAAAGTGCCTACCCGTAAACAGTAACGATATTTTCCTTTGCCGGTCAGGACGTCTATACAAAGCTTCAGCAACTGTGCTGCCATGTAACATTTCACTCCACTTCCTCTTCTATCAGCTCCACACGGCAGATCTGTGGAAAATTTACCGCGATCTCCCCGCCTATATTTTCAAGTCCAGGCTGATTTCCACTCCTTATTTCCGCCAACCACAAAACCTGCCGGTAATAGTCGATTTTCTTCAATCGTCCTGCTGCCGTTCGGTAAGCGCCGCCATCCTTGTGCACGTCCGGTTGGAACCAGGTCACAGAAAGCCGAACCGTCTCGCCACGCATCAGCTGCTCCTCCGCTTCCACAAGCGTCTGATTGATCATCTCACGCACGCTGTCATCCAGATCGATCTCCCGCTCGGTCAGACGCGCTTCCTCCTCTACCGCCTCCTCATAGCCATTCAGTGCTGCAAACGAGGCAAACTGCGCCGCCCGGTCCTCCACCGGCATCCGTGCATGGCGCAAGGGAAATGGGTAAGAATGACCGAGGATATCGCCATAGCGGCGCTGGGCGTCACTTTCCTGCCCTTTTTGGGTTTGGCTTCGTCCACCTTTTAAGTTTTCAAATTCATTCACTCTATATTGATCTTCCATCTACGCCTGATGTCCCCCGATCTGCCCGTTGCGCTCCTTGGCGGTCGCGCCTTCCTCAAAGTTCATCCCGCGCAACACCGCGTTTTTTCCGTATTTTTTCTTGATCGTCAGAAGCGCTTCCTGCATCCGGCGCTCCCGCTCGCGTTTTTTCTGTTCTTCCTTCTCTTTTGCTTCCTTTTTTGCGTAATCGGTAAACAAATCAAGCTGTTCAAATGTTTCCTTCTGTTCACGCTCTTTCGCCATTTTCTCATTTACCACATGACATGCCGAGAGCGACATCCGGCGGATGAGAAGCGCCGGGTTGACAATCTTATCATACAGAGCCGCCATCGCCTCCAGAAGCTCGCTCGAGGACGAAGTCGCACGCGGCAGATTCCACGTTCCATGTGCGTGCTTCGGCACACGCCGCCCGTAGCGATCGGTTGTCACCGGTCCCTTGTATACTTTCCGTATCTCCGGGCGGGTCAGGTTTTCGATGTCATATCCGACCGTTAGAACGAGCTGATCGGTCACCAGCCGTTTTTCCACCAGCTCCAGCGATATCCCGTCAATCATCTCCTGTACCACGATCCGCGCCTTATCCGCCGTGTACGGACAGGGAAGCACCTGCCCGCAGCCCAGGCTGCTGCTCTGCGGCTTGTATGCCCGTATCTGTGCGATCGTGCACGGCTCGTAGCCCCACGCATGGTCAATCAGAAGCTCAGCATTGACGCCGAACATCTGGTACAGCAGTTCCTCGCTGTAAAACTCGCCCGGTTTTCCCAGTGAACAACGCGCAATATCGCCCATCGTCCGAAGTCCCGCCTGCCAGAGTTTCTTCTGGTATCCTGGTCCAACCCGCCAGAAATCGGTCAGCGGCTCATGCGTCCACAAAAGTTCCCGATAGCTTTGCTCATCCAGCTCGGCAATCCGCACGCCGTCCTTGTTCGCTTCCACGTGCTTCGCCACAATATCCATCGCCACCTTGCACAGATACAGATTCGTCCCGATCCCCGCCGTCGCCGTGATGCCCGTTTCCTCTAACACCGTGCGGATGATGCGCTTTGCCAGCTCGCGCGGCGAAACCTTGTAAATTCCCAGATATTCCGTAACATCCATGAATACCTCGTCGATCGAATACACATGAATGTCCTCCGGTGCCACATACCGGAGATAAATCTGGTAGATCTGCGTGCTCCATTTCATATAGTGCGCCATTCTCGGCGGCGCAACCAGATAGCTGACCGCCAGCGATGGATCCGCCTTTAATTCTTCATTTCTCCACGATTTATCCCGGAACTGGCGTCCCGGCGCCCGTCTGCGGCGTTCCTCATTGACTTCCCTAATCCGCTGAATCACCTCAAATAACCTGGGACGCCCCGGCACACCATAGGATTTCAGCGGCGGCGATACCGCCAGACAGATCGTTTTCTCCGTCCGCGATGGATTCGCCACGACCAGATTCGTCGTCAACGGATCCAGACCTCGCTCGATGCACTCGACCGATGCGTAGAACGATTTTAAATCAATGGCAATGTACGCGCGCCTGGAAACTGTTTTCTGCATGGCAGGCTCCTCCCTTCTCTATGAATTTAAAATTTGAGCACCACTGGTAAAAAATCATCTCACAAAATCAAGCACAGAAAGATTCCGAGCGTACATATGAAAATCCAGTTAAAAACTCACTAAGTGCTTCTATTATAGCATAACCATCAGCTTCACGAAATACTCAAATCCAAACATGTGTTTTGCAGCAGTAAAAAGAATGCGCCTTGGCACATCCGGGCGTCTCGCGCGGTCGCTTGCGACATGTTTCTGCTTCGCGCGAGTGTGCATCCTCGCGGAGCGTTTTTGTTTCATAGGATGTAATTTCCTATGAAACAAAAAACCTCCAGTCCATTCGAATGAGAATCACATTTCTCATCCAAACAAACTGGAGGTTTTCTATCTCACCAGGTTTACCTCTTGGATTTATTTACCATTTATTTCTGGCATTATAACTGCGGACCAGCCTTTACCAGAGCCTTGCCAGCTTCGTTTCCTTCGTATTTAGCGAAGTTCTTGATGAAACGGCTTGCCAGATCTTTTGCTTTCTCTTCCCACTCAGCCTCATTTGCATAGGTATCGCGGGTATCCAGGATAGCCGGATCTACGCCCGGAAGCTCGGTCGGTACTTCGAAGTTGAAGTACGGGATCTTCTTGGTCGGAGCCTTCTGGATGTCACCATTTAAGATAGCGTCGATAATACCACGGGTATCTTTGATGGAGATACGTTTGCCGGTTCCGTTCCAGCCTGTATTTACGAGGTAAGCTTTTGCTCCACTCTTCTCCATTCTCTTAACCAGCTCTTCTGCGTATTTGGTCGGATGCAGCTCCAGGAAAGCCTGTCCGAAGCAAGCGGAGAAGGTCGGGGTCGGCTCGGTAATGCCGCGCTCGGTACCAGCCAGTTTTGCTGTAAATCCGGATAAGAAGTAGTACTGTGTCTGCTCCGGTGTCAGGATAGATACCGGCGGAAGTACTCCGAATGCGTCTGCAGACAGGAAGATAACGTTCTTAGCTGCCGGTGCAGAGGATACCGGACGTACAATATTCTGAATATGATCGATCGGGTAGGATACACGGGTGTTCTCGGTTACGCTCTTATCAGCGAAATCGATCTTGCCGTTCTCATCCAGGGTAACGTTCTCAAGCAGTGCATCACGTCTGATAGCGTTGTAGATATCTGGCTCAGACTCTTTATCCAGGTTGATAACCTTCGCGTAGCAGCCGCCCTCGAAGTTGAATACACCGTTGTCATCCCAGCCGTGCTCGTCATCACCGATGAGAAGACGTTTCGGGTCGGTAGAAAGGGTAGTCTTGCCGGTTCCGGAAAGTCCGAAGAAGATAGCGGTGTTCTCGCCATTTAAGTCGGTGTTAGCGGAGCAGTGCATAGCAGCGATGCCCTTTAACGGAAGGTAGTAGTTCATCATGGAGAACATACCTTTCTTCATCTCTCCACCGTACCAGGTGTTGATGATAACCTGCTCGCGGCTTGTGATATTGAAGACAACAGCTGTCTCAGAGTTTAATCCAAGCTCTTTGTAGTTCTCAACTTTAGCCTTGGAAGCGTTGTATACTACGAAGTCCGGTTCGAAATCAGCCAGTTCTTCGTCGGTCGGAACGATGAACATATTCTTTACGAAATGAGCCTGCCAAGCAACCTCCACAATAAAACGGATCGCCATACGGGTGTCTTTATTTGCGCCACAGAAAGCATCTACTACAAACAGTCTCTTGTTGGAGAGCTCATTTAAAGCGATATCCTTTACTGCGTTCCAGGTCTCTTTGGATGCTACATGGTTGTCGTTCTTGTACTCGTCTGAAGTCCACCATACTGTGTCCTTAGAGTTCTCATCCATAACGATGAATTTGTCTTTCGGGGAACGTCCGGTATAAATACCTGTCATAACGTTTACTGCACCAAGCTCGCTGACCTGGCCTTTTTCATAGCCCTCCAGCTCCGGTTTGGTTTCTTCTTCAAACAGCATCTCATAAGAAGGGTTGTAAACAATCTCCGTTGTTCCTGTGATTCCGTACTTGCTTAAATCGATCTTAGCCATCTTAATACCCCTTTCCTGTTATCCGGCGGCTCCCGTCTGTGTGAAATTGTCAGCCTCGCTGACCAGAATCATGCGCCAAGTCTCACGGACGTTCGACTTGAATTTTGTCTGACATTTCTCACCGAACCGGGGATTTCAGTGTCCCCCACTGTACATGTGTATAGTTTGCAACCGCTTTACCTTTTCACGGTTCTTATATTTTGTACAATGCGAAAACTCGCCTTTTCTTCTCTTTATCTATTTTTACCAAAAGAGATTACTTCATCATTCTAATGCATTCATGGTAAAAAATCAAGCGAAATCGCGAAATGATTGATATTTTTTTATCAATTTCATTATTTCAAATATATCTGTCACTCACAGCGTCTAAATCGTTTAAGTTTTAAAATCACACGTACCACACCGCCTCATTCGTCGCTGAAATGGCATCCGTACCCGCCTCAAAGGCCGCCATCACATCTTTTTTGTCAGACAGCAGTCCCCCGGCGATCAGCGGAATATCGGTGTACTCGCGCATGATCTTAAGAATTTTCGGCATCACTCCCGGCATGATCTCGACTGCATCCGGTCGGAACATTTCGATCTGTTTTTTCAACGTATCGAGTGCGATCGAATCCACAACAAAGGTTCTCTGGATCGCATAAAGTCCCATCTCCTTCGCGTGTTCCACCAGTGTATTTTTTGTGCTGATAATACCGTCCGCCCGCGTATTGTGGGCGATAAAATCGACCGCCACCCTCTTGGTGCTCAGTCCCTGGATCATATCCACGTGGACGATCGCCACCTTCCCGGCGTCCTTGATGCGCGCTACAATCTGATCAATATCACAGATCGTGCCAAACAGCACAAATACTACCTTACATTCAGATTTAAGACTTTTTTCCAGCCCTTCCCAGCTCTTAATCGCTGCGATTATCGGAGATTCCTCCAGTAATTCAAGCATTGTCATTCTATGCTTCCTCTTCTCTCATAGTCTTGAGTATTTCTCCCATCTCTTTCAGCCCTGTGAAAATCGCATCCGGCACGACATCCGCCTTCGGTACATCCTCCAGCTTCGTCTCTCCGGTCAGCACCAGGATTCCGTGTGCCCCATTTACCACGCCGGTTTTCACATCCGTGTAGATCCGGTCGCCGACAAACGACATTGCCTCGCGCTTTGCCCCGGTCATCTCCAAAACCATATCCACGGTCTCCTTGAATGGTTTTCCAACATACTTCGGCTCCTTTCCGGTCGATAAGGAGATTGCCGCGCACATTGCGCCGCAGTCCGGGATAAAACCATCCTTCGTCGGGCAGTTGATATCCAGATGCGTTGCCAGGAACACAGCGCCGTTGCGGATATACGTGCAGGCGCGCTCCAGCTTCTCATAGGTCAATGTCATATCAAAGCCAATCACGACCACATCCGGCATCTCCCTTGTCAGAAGAATGCCATTTTCACGGAAATTCTCCTCCAGATCCGGCGTTCCCACCAGATAGACTTTCTTTTCAGGATAATACTCTTTCAGATACTGAATCATCACATCCCCGGATGTAATGATCTGATTCCTTTTAATATAACACCCCATTTTTGCCAGTTTGTCAATATATGTTTTCGGAGATTTCGACGAATTATTCGTAAAAAATACATATCTCTTCCCTGCTTTCTTCACTTCCTCCAGGAAATCCAACGCCCCGTCGAGCACATCCGTATCCAGATAAAACGTCCCGTCCATATCGAGGACAAACAGTTCTGTCTCCTTTAAAATTTCACGTTTTTCCATGCCTCTCTCCTTGTAATTTTTGTCTTTGTAAATATTTAAAATTTTTTCCAAAACAACTTTATCCAATCCTGCACAAATATGCAAGCAGGTTTTTCATAAATCTTAATTTCAAAAATGGGAAGCCGTACAAATCTCTTCTATGAGTCTGTACAACCTCCCATCTCTCATCTTTATATTCTGCGACAGGCTGGCGGCGTCACTTTTACGTTTTTTTACGCCCGCCCTACATTCTTGCTCGCCACAACCGCAACCCCGGTTCCAGCGCAGTCTGCGATAATCACATCCCCGATATGCACTGGAGCTGCCACCTTCACGGCGCGGATCTCCTTCATGCAATCAAAGATTTTGCCCTTCGGGATATCCGAAGCCGTCTTGACCGCTGCTCTCTCGATCGTGCCGCCCTCGACGCGTACCGTTGAGGTAACGATTCTCGTCGGATTGGTTACCTCTTTCTTTGCATACGCCTCGCCGCGCGGGCATGTATTTCCTTCTACCTTGATCTCGCCATTTCCCATCGTCACAGTGAGCTGACAGCCCAGCGGACATCCGATACAGGTCAGTTCTCTTACTTCCATCACTCATCCACCTCCGTGCAAATGGTTATTTCTTTCAGATCCGGATATTTCTCCAGACTTTCCTTCGTCAGGATCACCTGCTCCATCTCACCCGGTGCCAGCACGCGTTTTTTGCGGCTGCTCACACGCTCTCCGTCAAAATAAACGGAAATGCTGCGGTTTTTATAAACATCTGCCACACGGAAACGAACGGTCAGCTTGTCTGCCATCGCCTCGGTATCGATCGACTGCGGTACTGTGTAGCGGACGCCATTTTCTGCCTTGAGTGTCACGCTGTGACCTTTCTTCGTCTCGCCGGATTTCACATATTTCGCTGCGTTCTGTCCTGCCAGCGCTGCCTCCTCGGATACATAGTCAACCAGATCATGTACATGAAGCACGTTGCCGCAGGCAAATACACCCTCGATTCCTGTTTCCAGACGGTCATTGACCATTGGGCCGGAGGTAACCGGGTTCATCGCCACGCCCATATTTCTCGTCAGCTCATTCTCCGGAATCAGGCCACAGGATAACAGAAGCGTATCACAGTCATAGTGCTCTTCGGTACCCGGAATCGGTTTGCGGTCCGGTCCGACCTGTGCCAGCGTGATGCCTTTCACGCGCTCTTTTCCCTCGATATTCACAACCGTATGGCTTAACTTCAACGGAATATCAAAGTCGTTTAAGCACTGTACGATATTTCTCTTCAGACCGCCCGAATACGGCATCAGCTCCGCTACGACCTTAACCTTTGCGCCCTCCAGTGTCATACGTCTCGCCATGATCAGTCCGATATCGCCGGAACCGAGGATGACAACTTCTTTACCGACCATATGACCCTCGATGTTCATGAGACGCTGTGCCGTACCAGCAGTGTAGATACCTGCCGGACGATACCCTGGAATGTTCAGGGCGCCTCTCGGACGTTCGCGGCATCCCATCGCCAGGATAATCGCTTTTGCCTTGATGAGCTCCAGTCCCTCGCTGCGGCTTACGACTGTGATCTCTTTGTCTTTATTGATATCCAGTACCATGCTGTTTAAGCGGTACGGAATTTCCAGCTTTTTCACTTCTTCCTCATAACGTGCCGCATACTCCGGTCCGGTCAGCTCTTCTTTAAAGGTATGAAGACCAAAACCATTGTGGATACACTGATTTAAGATACCGCCCAGCACGCTGTCGCGCTCCAGAATCAGAATATCCTCTGCGCCGCTTTTCTTTGCCGCTGCTGCCGCTGCCAGTCCAGCCGGACCGCCGCCGATAATTACAATGTCATGCTGAATCATGGTTATGCCTCCTCACCTTTTATCATTTCGGAACCTTTGCGGTTTTTGCAGATCTCTGTGATCGGGATTCCCGTCTCACGGGAGAGAATTTCCATCGCTCTCGGAGTGCAGAAGCCTGCCTGACACCGTCCCATACCCTGACGGACGCGCCGTTTGATTCCATCCATCGAGCGTGCGCCGAGTGTACGGGTGATCGCATCCACGATCTCCCCCTCGCTGATTGTCTCGCAGCGGCAGACGATTGCGCCGTATGCCGGGTTCTTGCGGATCAGTTCTGCGCGTTCTTCCGTATTTAAACGTGCTGCTTTCACGATGCCCTTGCGGATCGGATTGAAATTCGGATTCTTGCCAAATCCAGCTTTTTCCTCGATCATCCCAGCCAGATATTCACCGATCGCCGGTGCGCAGGAAAGTCCCGGAGACTCGATTCCGGCTGCATCAAAGAAGCCCGGTGCGTCCTCCGCCTCACCGATGATGAAATCATCGCCGTCCTCATGGGCACGCAGGCCGGAGAAGGAAGTGATGACCTGACGGAACGGAATGTTGTTGACACTCTTGGTTGCCTTCTCACATGCCTCTGCCAGTCCCTCGGCGGTCGTGTAGGTTCCGTCCTTATCTTCCTGATCCACCGCGGTCGGTCCGACTAAGAGATTTCCGTGAATCGTCGGGCTGACGAGGATTCCCTTGCCATACTTGCCCGGAAGCTGGAATACGGTCGCTGATACGTGGTTGCCAGCCTCTTTATCGAGCAGGCAGTACTCGCCGCGGCGCGGCACAATGTGAAGCTTCTTTTCCGAAACCATGTTGTGGATCTCGTCAGAATACACGCCGGCTGCGTTCACGACATATTTTGTCTCGAAGACACCGTTGTTGGTTATCACACGGTATCCTTCTGTCGTTTTTTCAACTTTTTCTGCTTTTGTGTTGAATACAAATTCAACGCCGTTATCACAGGCATTCTCTGCCAGCGCGATCGTCAGACCAAATGGACATACGATGCCGCCGGTCGGTGCATAGAGCGCTGCCACAACCTCCCCGCTGACGTTCGGCTCCATCTTGCGGACCTCATCGCCGGTCAGAATGGAAATATCCGGCACACCGTTTGCCACGCCTCTCTCATAGAGTGCCTGCAGCGCCGGGCGGTCCTCTTCTGCGAAGCAGAGTACCAGGGAGGAATTCCGCTTGAAATCAAAATCGAGTTCTTTGGATAAATCTCCCATCATGGCGTTGCCTTTTACATTGAGCTTTGCTTTTAAAGAACCTGTCTTTGCGTCATAGCCCGCATGGACGATAGCACTGTTTGCCTTCGATGTGCCGGAGCAGACATCCTCTTCTTTTTCCAGAAGCACGGTGCGGCACTCATATTTCGAAAGCGCTCTGGCGATACTGCTGCCGATGACGCCGCCTCCGATAATCACTACGTCGTATGTATTTCCGTTCATACTGTGATCCTCCATTATTTATACTAAATGTTTTCTTGTTCTCGTTTCAACTATCCTGTTTGTTTAGATAATTCATCCTATTTCTGCTGCATTTCGTGCGTAAGTCCATCTGAACCCTTTAGCTGCTACAGCTCCTCTGCAAACCGGATCTCCTCCATCGCCTGAATGTCGCCCAGAAGCGTTTTCCGGAGCGACTTGTCCTGCACCTCCACCGACATCGTCGCGGAGGGACCCTCGCCCTTTAACTTATTCTTGGCAATATCAAAAGACACGATTTTCACATCCTTGGAACGCATGGTATCCATGAACGCCCCAACACACCGGCTGCTGGTAAATTCCAGATAAAAATCGAACACCTTCGCATGCTCATGAATCATTGAATCCACGCGTGTCAGAAGCTTCAAGGTAACCGCAATCAGAATCAGACCGTAAAACGCGCCGTCCACAAATCCGATACCGGCTGCCAGTCCTTCACAGGCGCAGACCCAGAGACACGCCGCTGTGGTCAGTCCACGCACCTGATTACGCCCGGTTACCATGATCGTGCCAACTCCTAAAAATCCGACGCCGCTGATAACCTGCGCGCCCATCCGCGCCATGTCCGCTTTCGCAGATGGAAATGTCCGGAACATATATTCACTCGTCAACATGACAAGCGCTGAACCCAGGCAGACCAGCACATGCGTCTTGATGCCCGCACCGCGCCGTTTCAGACCACGGTCAATTCCAATGAACATTCCCACTGCCAGTGAAAACAGCAGGCGAATCCAGATGCCGACCGCTGTCCAGGTTGCCGCCGTCTCCACA
Source organism: Clostridium sp. AF35-15 (assembly GCF_003477745.1). Lineage (NCBI taxonomy): Bacteria > Bacillati > Bacillota > Clostridia > Eubacteriales > Clostridiaceae > Clostridium > Clostridium sp. AF35-15. The sequence continues at coordinate 63,215 of NZ_QUDY01000003.1, forward strand.
ATCCATTTCCAAACTGCCATTTTTTCTCCCTCTGCCAGCCCGTAAAACTTCTAAAACACAGCTCTTTTTTGCTCCACAAGACTTTCCATGACCGATATCGGTATCTTTTATGGAACAAAAAAGAGCAGAAAGCATCCGTATTTCTACGTTTGCCTTTCTGCTCTTAATCTCACAGGCTTTATTATATCCAATTTATTAACGTTTTGTCAATCTGTTTCTATGCTGCGCCGTACAGAAGATCCGGTACGCATGTAATTAAGAACGGGCAGAAAGTCAGAAGCAGAAGAACAACCAGAAGGGACACGATAAATGGCCATACTTCCTTCAGGAACTCACTGATCGGACATCCCGTGATACCACAGGTCGTGAACATCATCGAACCGAACGGAGGTGTAATACCACCGATCATGATGTTAACGATCGCTACCAGTCCAAAGTGGTAATCATTGATTCCAAGCTGTCTTGCAACCGGAAGCAGCAGAGGTGTGATAATCATCAGCGCCGCACCGCCTTCCAGGAACATACCCATAATCAGAAGAATCACGTTGCATGCCATAAGGAACAGCCACTTGTTGGTTGTCAGGCTTAACATAGCAGTTGCCACGACTCTCGGCAGGTTGATCCAGGTCATGTAATAACCGAATACATTCGCTGCAACCATGATCAGGACAACGCTGGAAGTACCGGCGATACTGTCAAGCAGGATCGGAACCAGATGCTCTTTCAGGGACAGTTTCTTGTAAACGAAACGTCCGATAATAATACAGTAAAGAACGGCTACCGCACCGCCCTCAGACGGGGTAAACATGCCAAAACGCATTCCCAGAATGATACCAAACGGGAAGAACAGACCCCAGAAAGAGGTAATACCCTGTTTCACGATTTCTTTCAGAGACGGGAATTTTTCACGGGTGGTCGGGTAGTTTCTCTTATGCGCAATAATCGAAACAACGATCATCATCGAGATTGCCATCAGGATACCCGGAATATAACCAGCCGCAAACGTACGACCCAGGGAAATCTGTGCAATCAGGGTAAAAACGATCAGGTTTACTCCCGGCGGAATAACCGGTGTAGCAGCCGAGGAAGCCGCTGTGATCGCTGCGGAGAACGCCTTGGAGTAACCTCTCTTCTCCATCTCCGGAACCAGCATCTTGGACTGCATCGCACAATCTGCGTTGGCCGAACCGGAACATCCGCCCATCAGCATACTAAGTACTACGTTTACCTGTGCCAGACCGCCTTTCATATGACCGGTCAGCACTTCCGCGAAATCCATCATCTTGTCACTGATGCCGCCGTAGTTCATGACGGAACCAGCCATAACGAAAAATGGAATCGCTAACATCGAGAACGACTGTGTAGAGGTCATAACCTTCTGTAAGATCAGCCAGTTTTTACTGGTTGTATCAATAAATGTAAAATAAAAGAAGGTTGAACCAAACAGCGCATATACAATCGGCATTCCCAGGAAATAGAGAATAAATACCATAAAAATCGGAACGAGTTCAATTAATTCGAGTCCCATCAGTCATTTCCCCCTTTCCCTTTAAATACCTTGATAATATCCTTAACCAAAAAGTAAATACAGAAAATCAGTGAAAGCCCAAATCCGATCGGAACCGCGCCGGAAATATACCAGCTCGGAACACGCAGCGTATTCGTCAGCTTATCCATCGTGTTCATCACATACTGGATACTTGTTCTGGTCAGCATAATCAGAGTGGCAAGCTCCAGAAGATCCATAATAACCTTAACAACTTTTCTTATCTTCTCCGGAAGAATGTTGATCAGGATGTCTACGCCCAGATGTGCGTGCTTACGGTACGCATATGCGCTTCCAATAAAGACGGTCCAGACGAAGAGCCCCGTAGCGACCTCTTCCGACCAATACAACGGTCTTTTCAGGAAATAGCGCATAAGGACGTTTGCGTTTACAACGATTGTACAGAGTGTCAGTGTCACGCAGGTAATAATTGCATCCAGGTTTACCAGCACCGACCCCAGTGTGATTTTTTTCTTTTCCATAGTCTATCCTCATGCATTCATAATGGCAGTCAGTTTTGCATAACCGACGACTGTTCTGTCATACAGTCATCATTCCAGCAGTTGTAACTGTTCAGTACCTTCACAGTCACGCGCAAAAATCCATTAAAAATTGCCTACGGCAATGGGATTTTTGCCTGCTGGCCCATGTTTTCGTACGGTCAGCGCAGTAAATGCGCAGACCTACTGAACAGTTACCAGCAGTTTCATATTTCCGGCACTATACGTTTGTCGGAAGCCTGCCCGGACCTCAGACAATCTTCTTCGTTCTGACAGCCCGGGCAGATATACTTTCTTCTCCGCAGCGGTTCTGATAACCGTTACGTTTTTACTATTTCATAATTGCTTTAAAATACTGTATTTGTTCGGAATAATTTACATTATTCGTTGTTTGCACGGTAGTCATTCAGGAAATCAACCAGCTTCTGGTGAAGTTCCGGATCTGCGCCGTACTCGTCTACGATCCAGTCGTAAACCGGAGCACAAGCCTCTGTGAATGCATCAACATCTACATCATTCCACTCAACGCCTTTGTCTTTCAGGAACTCGATCATGGAAGCTTCGTCGTTCTCAGCATTTTCCTGCTCCCACTTACCAGCTTCTACACAGCACTCATCCAGGATGTTTCTCCATTTTTCCGGGATGGACTGATATACGTCCTCAGCCATGAATAACCAACGGGTTGCGATGAAGTGGTTCGTGTTTGCAACTTTCTTGGTGTACTCATAAGCACCTGTATCCTTCAGGGTGGAGATGGAACCTTCGAAACCATCAACAACACCACTGGACATAGCAGATAAGCACTCCGTAAAGCTCATTGCAGACGGGGTAGCACCCAGACAGGTAATCGTCTTAACAAACAGCGGAGACTCGGTCGAACGCATGATCAGACCATTTAAGTCAGCCGGTTTCTCAACTACCTTGTTCGTACATACGCTTCTGAATCCGAACGAATAATGTGTATCCAGAACGTGGATGTTGTGCTCGCTTGCCAGTTTTGCATTCAGATCTTTTACAATATCAGAATCCATCACTGCATTATACTCTGCATTGTTCTTGTAAAGCATCGGTCCAACTAATACGTTGTAATCGCCGATGTAATCAGCAAAGTAGGACGGCTCCTCCAGACCCATCCAGACAGCGCCGTTGTGTGCCTGTGCTACAGACTCCGCGTAGCAGTCAAGCTGGTTCTGTCCGTAATACTCCAGAGTGATATGACCATCGGTCTTCTCTTTTACCAGGTCTGCCAGATATTCGCTGGCTTTGTAGTTCCACTCTGCCGGCTGGAATACGTTGGAAAACTTGATGGTGATGTAGTAATCATCTGCAGATGCCTCGTCACCTGCTGCCGTTCCTGCGTCTGCTGCCTTTGTGTCAGTCTTTGCGCCGCTGCCGCCGCAGGCCGCCAGGCTCATCGCCATCGTCGCTGCCAGTACTACTGATAATACTTTTCTCATACGTTTTCTCTCCTTTTTCTTAACCTCCCCCAGTCATCTTTCTGACCGGTTCATCAACAGTTTCTACTACTTTCTAAATAAATTACCATTTCAGCATTTAGGCAAAAAAATAGCACCATTTTTAAAAAACAGTCTTTTCCAGCTGTTTCTAACCATGGCGCATCTCTTCGTCTCTGCTTTTGGTTCTTTATTCATCTTTTACCTAATTTTAACACTTATTTTACGATTAGGCAAGCTATTTTGTCGAAATTATATAATTTTTTCTCGATTTTAGTCGATTTTTGTGTGATATTTTTGTAACAATCTTGTTTATTTTTTATCAACATTACAGATTTAACAGATCCAGTTGCGGAAACAGGGAAGAAACAGTATACTACTTCTTAAGATATTTTCTATGCTTCTATATACTGTTTTTATATAGGTGATGATTGATTTTTTATATGAAAGGGCTTACCATGATTTACTATAAGATAGAAATGCACCACAACGAAAAAACCTTCGAATCCCTGTCCCGGATGCAGTACGATCTCTTCTGCGTTTCCAACCGGATCACGCGGACAATTTTAAGCATCCTGTTCATCGCCGGAGGTATCATCAATCTAAGCGAGTGGTGGGGCATCCTCTTAGCCGCCTACGGCTGCTATCTGACGACCAGCACCTACAGCTCCGCCAACCACACCGCCCACAAGCTCGCCGAACAGATCCAAAAAAGCGGCATGCCGTTCCCGGCATCCCGCTATGAATTCTGTGAAAATCATCTGGAAGTCTATTCTCTTCCGAAAAACACCCGCGAAAGCACACTGGCTTACAATGAATTTGAAAAGCTGGGTGAGGACCGCGATTATTTCTATCTGTTCCGCGATTCCTACGGCGGGTATATGGTGCCGAAAAAGGGGATTGACGCAAGCGCGGGGTCCCGTTCAAATTCGGATGAGAGCCAGAATTTGAAAGCAATTGGCGCGTTTCGGGAATTTTTGGAAAATAAGAGTGGGAAACGGATTTATAGGAAGACGATTCCGCTGGTTCGGGTGATGCAGGCGTTGAAGAAGAAAAGATAGGTCGATAGATATAAACTATAAAATAGTTCAACAACTATAAAAAGCCACGATTTGAACTCTTTGATTCAGATCGTGGCTTTCTCAAAAACCTGCTGTTCTATTCTGTTTTTCTGCCAAAAATCTTCTGCAGTTCCTAGAATCAGCCTTACCGCGTGGTGCTCAAAAAAAATATCAATGCAGTTATTTTCTTCTATCTCTGCGCCACCTTATGCGGATTCAGAATATTCTTCGGATCGAACACTTTCTTGATTCCGTTCATCAGATCCAGGTTCTTCTCCGGCAGGGATTCTCTTAAATACGGCTTTTTCGCATATCCGATGCCGTGCTCGCCGGACACCTGACCTTCGAGTTCATGGGCCTTCTGATAGATCTTCTCCATTGCAGCAGACATCCGTTTTTCCCACTCTTCATCACTCAAATCGTCTTTCAGGATGTAGGCGTGCAGATTTCCGTCGCCCGCATGACCGAAGCTCTTGATGCGGATATCAATTTCATTGTGGAGATCGTGCAGATACGTCACCATCTCATTGACGCGGCTTCTCGGAACAACCATATCGACCTCATCCATGTAAGTCGTGGATCCCTTGATTGCCTCCAGGAAAGCGCCTCTGGCTTTCCAGATGGATTCCTCACGCTCCTGGGTATCGGAAATCAGCACGTCCAGTGCGCCCTGTTCCAGGCAGAGCTTGGCCACCTTGTCATACGCTTCTTCGATCTCCTGGGTGGAATTACCATCAAATTTCAAAAGCAGATACGCATCCGACTGTTTATCCGGGAACGCTTTTCCTAAATACTCCTCGGCGTCTTCAATCACTTCCCGCTGCATGAACTCGATCGCGGTCGGGATCGTCTTAGATTTGATGATAACCGGGACGGTGTCGATCGCCTGTTTCAGGGTCGGGAACGGGATCAGAAGGCTGATGACACGCTTCGGAAGCGGCAGAAGCTTTAAGATCGCCTTGGTAATAAAGCCAAGCGTTCCCTCGGAACCAATAATCAGATCTTTCAAGTCATAGCCTGAACTATTCTTTACGACTTTGCCTCCAAACTGAGTGATCGTGCCATCCGGCAGAACCACTTCCAGCCCCATGACATAGTCTCTCGTCACACCGTATTTGACCGCACGCATACCGCCCGCATTCGTGCTGATGTTGCCGCCGATGGTCGCTGATTTCTCACCCGGATCCGGCGGGTAGAAGAAATCGTGATCTTCTACATAGGCGGACAATTCCATCAAAAGGACGCCCGGTTCCACCGTGACCGTCAGGTTTTCCTCATCCAATTCGAGAATCTGGTTCATCAGGGTGGTATCGATCATAATGCCATGTTCCATCGGAACCGAAGAACCAACCAGACCCGTTCCGGCGCCCCTCGGTGTCACCGGAATCGTATTTTCGTATGCATATTTCATGATCGCCGCGATCTCTTCGGCTGATTTTGCCTTTACCACCACATCCGGATAACTGCTGGTGCCGCTCAGCTCATCGTGGCTGTACTCTTCGTTGATATTTTCACCTACGAGGACACGCTCGTCATCCTGAATTGTGTTTTTTATATATAAAATATCATCTTTATCTATTTTCTTGTAATTTCCCATGATATCCTGCTCTCCTTCCTGTGAATCTTTATCTTCCCATCTCAATCTTCTCAATCAGTCTCGGGAGAATCTCATAGAGATCACCAGTCAGGCAGTAATGTGCCGTCTTGAAAATCGGCGCTTTCGGATCTTTATTGATCGCGACGATCGTCTCCGCGTGATTCATGCCGGCAGTAAACTGGACCGCACCGGACACGCCGCAGGTGATGATGAGTTTTGGGCGGACCGTACGGCCACTCAGACCGATCTGGCACTTGGCATCCAGCCATCCGGCTTCCACCATCGGACGGGTGCAGGCAAGCTGATCTGCCAGTTTTTCCAGCATTTTCAAATCTTCCGGCTTCTTCACGCCTCGTCCGGCTACCACCAGGACGTCAGCATTTTCGATAAAGGTTTCCTTCGGCTTTTCTACGATATCCAGAACCCTCACGTGGGAAAGCAGTTTTTCCTTCTCAATTGTACAGACCACAATCTCACCGCTCTCTTTCTCGGCACGCTCCGGTGCGTTCATGATCTTATAGCGCACGGTCGCCATCTGCGGACGGTGGTTCGGGGTCTTGATGTGCGCCATGATATTGCCGCCAAAAGCCGGTCGGATCTGGGATAAATCAGTATTTTCATCCATTTCCAGGATCGTACAATCCGCGGTCAGACCTGTTTTCATACGGGCAGCCACACGCGGCGCCAGCTGTCTGCCGACCGTGGTCGCACCGACGAGAATAGACGATGGTTTTACTGTCTGGATGAAGTTTTCAAAAACAGCCGTGTACGGCTCGATCTGGAAACGTGCCAGTTCCGGTGCATCATAGACGAATACTTTATCTACATTATAATGAAGCAGTTCGTGTGCAGCCGCTTCGATTCCATTTCCCATAAACAGGGCGTAAACCGGATATCCCGTTACCTTGGAAAGTTCTCTTGCTTTTCCAAGAAGCTCCAATGTAACCGGATGCACCTTTCCATCCACGTGATCTACGTAAACGGCAATGCCCTTCCATGCACTCTTATCGATGCTCGGTTTTACCGCGTCTTCTACATATTCAACCGCGCCCTTCGGACCTTTTCTCACGCAGAGACGGCACATTTTACAGGCGGCGCTGATCGTCACCTTTCCGTCTTTTTCTTCCATCGCCCCGAACGGACAGAGCTTGATAAGTTCCTGATTATCCGGGATTTTGTCCTGATGTATGATTAACTCAGCCATGATTCCACCTCCTACACGAATTTCATATCCACGATCTTCTGATACAGCCGGTCCGCCAGCTCTTCGCCGCTTCCGTCCCACATTTCCTTTTTGTCATTGACAGCCGGTGGGAAAATGCGCTGAACCTGCGTCGGGGAACCATTGAGTCCATAGTGCATCGCGTCTTTATCATCCATATCCGCCAGGGAAAGAATCCGGATTTCACGGTCTTTCGTGTTCATTTTCCGGACATACGAAGGAAGTCTTGGCTGGAAAATGTCCTTGTCAACGGCTAAGAGACACGGGAACTGCACTTTCGCCACCTCGACCTCTTCCGGCAGATCCATGCTGACGGTGATGCCGTCCTCATCAATCTGATTGATCCTGACAACATCTGCCACGCTCGGGATATTCAGCCACTCGGAGATCTCCGGACCAACCTGCGCGGTGTCGCCGTCCGTTGTCTGTTTGCCGCAGAGGATCAGATCAAAATCACCGCAGCTCTTGATGCCCTGCGCAAGTGTATAGCTGGTCGCCAGTACATCCGCACCGCCAAATTTGCGATCCGATAAAAGCGTTCCGCCGTCCGCGCCCATCGCAAATGCCTCGCGGATCACCTGCTGCGCCTGCGGCGGTCCCATGGAAATGACGTGAACACTTCCGCCCACTTCTTCCCGGATCCGGAACGCCGTCTCCAGCGCGTACAGATCGTATGGGTTCATCTTCGAAGCCGCGCCGTCTCGTTTCAGCACGCCGGTAACCGGATCGACTTCTACTTTATTGCTTTCCGGTACCTGTTTGATACAGACAAGAATCTTCATTCTGTTTCCTCCTTCATATGGATGCTTTGTAAAAATCTTTAAATGATGGATGTAAAGAATTTTTAATCCGCATATTGGTTCTACCAATTTATTGAAAAGAAAAAGAATTTTGGTAGAACCAATTTTCTTTATTCGTTAGTATAGTGGGCTGCGTTCTAGTTGTCAACGATTGTTTATCTTTTCACATAGAATGTGTTTTTTCATGTTTTTCCAAAATTTCATCTATCATCCGGAAATGCCGGTCCAGTGCACCCTTCCCCGCTGCATTATCTTTGTTCCGCAGCGCTTCCGCAATCTGCCGGTGACAGAGATTCAGTGCTTCTTTCGCCTCTTTTGTCCGCAGAATTTCCGCGCGCATATTCCGGATGAAGGTATCGATCACGCCGGAACACGCCTCTAAAATATTGAGCAGCAGCACATTTCCCGACGCCAGCGCCAGTGTAAAATGGATCTGTTTGTCAATCCGGGCGTTTTCCTGCTCGTCCATGCTCCGGTCAAGACGTTTTACCAGTTCTTCCAGCGCGTCCATCTGGCTCTCCGACGCATGTTCAACCGCCAGGGCAAACGCCTGCTGTTCCAGCGCATAGCGGATCTGGCTGATCTGCTGATAATTAATCTGGGACATAGCAAACATCATCCCCATCGTCTCCGCAATGCTTTTCTGAAATTCACAAGTGATGTAATTCCCCGATCCCTGCTGGGAGGAAATCACTCCCGTCATATCCATGATCCGCAGCGCTTCCCGGACGGAATTGCGGCTGACTTCCAGCATCTGCGCAATCTCCCGCTCCGGAGGAAGCTTCTCCCCCGGACGCAGCTCGCCCGCCATGATGCGGTTCTTGAAATATTCGATGACGCCTTTGTAGGCTTTTTCCTGTTTTTCCATAGACGCTGCATTCCTTTCACTTTGTCTTTATCATATCATATATAAAAATCCGGATTGAACCGAAAAGATTCTTTTTACAGAAAGCTCTCCAATCTCGTCTCCTGCCAGCTTATAATCTCCTGCTCCAATTTACAGTTGTGCTCCAACATATACCGCAATATTCCCGCATAGCTGCTGCCCTGTTTTATCATCGCTTCCGCCTTCGCCCGATCGGGTGCTTCCAATGGCTTCGCATATGTCTGAAACCGCTGCAATTCCTGCACGCCCATAGCGCACAGCTGAAACGGCAGTCCCGTCTTTCGGATCAGATGTCCCGCGATCGCCAGACCGTCTGGATCGAGATCTCCAAAATGATACCAGGAAAGTCCCGGATTTTCTCTGGCGATCCGCTGCAAAAGCGCCTGTTTCGTGCGGGTATGGTAACCACTCAGAAACAGGTAAAATATGTGTTCCCGCTCCAGCCGATGAAACGAGGTCAGATTTTCCACCGTCATCAGCGCTGCATCCCGGATGTGGATGCTTTTTGCCTTCTGGAATGTCTCAAAAGGGATCGACATCGGCAGATCGTGATAAATCCGAAGTTCGCGTCCATCTTCAAGGCAGATCCGCGCATCCCCTTTCAGATAGATATACGCCGGATTGGAATAAATGTAAAATTCCTCCAGAAGCGCCGTCTGCCGCTCCCGTTCTTCTTCCAGCTCCGCAAGCGGTTCATCATACCGCCCCGTGTACTCCAAAATTCCACACACCTTTTTCCGGTATATCTTTTCCCACTGTTTACTGTCATGCAGAACTGCCTCTGACATTTCCCGCTCCAGCGTAGTTCTCTGCTTTTCCTGATTTTCTTTTAAAAATTGCACCAGATTCCAGATAGCTTCTGCCTCGGTTATCTCTTTTTCTACCTTCTTTTCATCCAGCTTTCTCGCACGGCTGTTTTTCAGTGTCTGAAGCTTTTCTTTTCCATATGCCTCCAATAAATCGCATTGGCAGAAGCGATGATAAACCTCTTCCAGCCGTTTTTTTAGAATATTCTTTTCTGTCCGGTTCAGGCAGGCATAGTAATCTTCCCAGCGTTCCGGGACAGCACAGATCTGACGGAGAATACCAGTATTCGGAGGAACTACATGAATAAGTCCCTCCGATTCCATCTGACGGATCAGTCGTTCAAATTCTTTTTCCTGGAAAAACTGTTCCGGCGGGAGAAAATCTTTGTTGTAGCCCTTGAAAATATCGGATGGTTTGACCGAAAACACTTGTTTTACCTTGTTTTCACCGGCGTAGGTGACGCTTTTTTCGTATTGATCCAGCAATTTACTTAAAAGCTGTTCTTTCCACTCTTTCCGATCCGCCATTTTTTCTCCTCGTTTCCTATGCCTGCTTCACCAATCCTTCTACCGCATTCGTATACCGTCCTGTCACGATCAGGCTGACGGTTGAATCGATGAACTGACCGATACTGTTGATCTTCTCCGGCGGGGCTGCATAGAATACCTGGAAGTGATTTTCTTCGAAATAACGGACCATCTGCTCGATCCGCTCTCTCGACAATGCCGAGAATGCCTCGTCGATGAATGCCAGACGGGCGCAGCAGGTGTTTGCCGGGTAGCACTGCAAAAGACTCGCCGCCAGAATGATGAAATACGGGGTCTGCTTCTCGCCGTTGCTGGCGGAACCCTGTTTTTTTGATAACTCTGCCGTGATCTCAGTCTGTCCCTGACGGCTGCTGATCTCCATATCGTAAGAGAAATATCTCCTGTAATCCGTGTATTCCCACTCATCTTCTTCCGCCAGAATGATACTCATAAACTCCTGAATATCATTCTCCATCTCCTCGTCGTCGCGCGCCGAATTCATATAGACCTGCGGGGAACTCATATATTTTTCCAGACGCCTGCAGATGCGGAAGAAGAGAGCGCGGTCTGGCTTTTCTTTCATCACAAACTTGTAGGTATCGTTGCCAAACGGCATATGGCGCAGTTCGCGGTTGATCGCGTCCATCTCACGTTTTGCCTCGCGGACATTCTCGTCAATCTCCGCCACGAAATCGTTCATAAACGCGCTCTCCAGTCGTCCTGCCTGCTCCTGCAGCTTCTGCTGGGCTTCCTCCACCTTGACGTGCGCCAGGTTCCGGTATTCTTCCCGGTACCACGGGATGTAACCGATGCCGCGCTTTCCGACGTCGATTCCCGCCAGGCGGCAATACGCCAGCTGTGCGTCCTCCAGCTGGCGCTCCCGCTCTGCCAGCATATTTTTGCTCTTGTCGATGGAAAGCTGTGTCGTCACGCGGATCGTGCCGCGCTTCTCGCTTTCGCGGTTATATTCCTCCAGCATCACCTCTTTGAGTTCCATGTTGACAAGGCATTTTTCCTCATATGCCTTCTGGCATAAATAGATCTCCGTGCTGATACGGCCCAGTGTTCCTTCGCAGCCCTTTAAATCATTCTTACAGCCGCCGAGCTCACTCTGGTTCTGGTTCACACTCTCATTTGCCTCGCGTGCCAGCCGTCCCGCCGTCTCCAGTTCTTTCAGGACTGCGGTAAAGTCCGGATTTGCCTCGATCTCCTCGCGGTCCTTTACCAGGCTGTCCCTGCGCTTTCCGCAGTCCCTCAGCCCATATGCCGCGCCAAAATCGTAGTGTCCGCCGTCCCAGTCGATCTCCTTGATCGCATCACGGTATTTGATAACCTGTGAAAGTGCCTCTTTATCGGCCCGCTGAACCACCTGTAATTCTTCCAGTTCTTTTCTGGACTGTTCCAGCTGGCAGCGGATCGCGTCTGCGCCGAGACACAGCTCGGTCCGTCTCATATCCATCATCGCAACCGCATAGCTCTTCGCCAGCATGCCATCCCGCATGAGTCCGCCCTTCGGGTATTCATGCAGCTCTTCCAGGTTTTCACATAGATGAATGCCGTTTAACAGATAATTGGCGTAACGTCTCGCATAGACGTTCGGGATCCGCAGAATCTCCGCCGCGGAACCTTCCACCGCCTCTGTTTCTGGAAGCTTATCCGTGATCACGACATTTCCATCATAGATCCGCTCTTTCTGTAAAATCTGCATCGCCTTATGGCAGTGCGCGCCGTCCACGATGATATAGAAACGCTTTCTTCCCAGAAATGTCTCAACCGCCTTTCTCCACTCCGGAGCGGTCACCTCCTGGACCAATTCGGCAAAAATGTGGACCTCTGTCTGGATACCCTGTTTTTCTAACCCTCTCTGAATCTTATTCCGGGCATTTTCCACCTCCGCCGGGAACACAAGGATATTCGATTCCAGACGGCGGATCTTCTCCTGCAGCGCCCCTATCTCTTTTTCGCGCTCTTTACACTGATCCTGCAGGTGGATCTTATTTTCCTCATAGATGCCGTCCTGACGGTGCACCTTCTCGCGGAATGCGTCAAACGCCTCCCGCTTCTTCGCCGTCTCCCCATCCGCCTGTTCCAATGTCTCCAGATAGGTGTTTTCCGAGGATAAGGACGGAAGATCTGCTTCCAGAAGCTTGATAAGCGCGCTTATCTTCTTCTTCAATTTCAAAATCTGCGCCAGCTTGTCCTCCCAGTTCTTTTTCTCACGATCCGCTTCCTCGATCTGGCGTTTCAGGGAATCCAGGCTTTCCTGCATTCCCTTGACCATATCGTTATTTTCTGCAATTCGCAGGCGTTCCTGTGCGGCTTCCTGCTGTCTTGCGAGCTCTCCCGCCCGCTCGGTCAGGCGCCCGTACTGGTCTTTTAAAGCCTGATAACGGTTTTTCGTCTGCTTTTCTTCCTCTTCCTTCTCCCGGAGCGCCTGATACGAAAGCATCAGCTCCCGGATGCGGAGTACCCGCTTTTTCTTCTCGTATTCATCACTCTGGCGAAGCACCTCTTCGAGCTGGATTTTGCCCTGTCTGAGACTCTCATAGAGTTCCCGCAGGCGCTCAAACTGGCGCTTCTGCTCGCGCAGTTCCTCCAGCGACTGGACTTTTCCCGGTTCCAGGACACAGTCCTGAATAAACTGGTCGATATTATTTTCCGGGTTAAATGCCATCATTTTCAGAAGCTTTGTCCGGTATTTGACTGCGTCCACGCGGAGTCCCAGTGCCCGGAGTACCGCCTCCGTGCCGCGGTCCCGTCCCATAAAAGAGGAAAGCTTCATCGCCTCGCCATTCACTGTCAGCTCATTTTTCGGCGTGATGCGGAGTGCATTTCCCTCAATCCGTGTAAAATCGATATCGTCAATCGCCGCCCCAGGACAGATAAACCAGCTGCTGACCGGCTTGCCAGACTCACTTGGAGACTCAATGCATACTCCAACCGTGAGCGGCACTCCCAGCGTCGGATCGGAAAATTCCATCGCAATATAGCTGACAACGCTGCCATTTCTCAAATAACGCGCCTCACCATTACTGCGCGTGTCGCCGCGCACATAGCCAAGCACCGTCCGGTCTCGGTCCTTCGCCGCCTTGTTAAACTGCGTGTTGCCCGTCAGGAGATAGGTCATCGCATCAAGCACCGTCGATTTTCCGCTTCCGTTGACACCGGTCACCAGGGTCGAACCTTCCAGCTCGATACAGACATTCTGGAAACGCGACCACTGGACCATCAAAAGTTTTTTCGCCGATTTCCTATTCATGATCGTCTGATTCTTCATCGCCGTCTTCCTCCTCTTTTGTCAGCTCCGTTTCCCATTCGTCCTCACGGCTCCACTTTTCCTGCATCCGCCGGTTGACATTTTCCACAAATTTGCCAAACTCCTGTGGTTCCAGCACAAACTGCATCGACGGATAAAGACAGATCCGGCAGTCCTCCTCGCCGAGCTTTCCAATCACCTGCAGAAGCTGATATTTGGTAAACAGCGTCAGAATCGATGCAAAACTGCTCTTGTCAATCTGATCCCGAATGCCATATTTTTCCATCTCATAGCGCAGATCGGTCACCGAAATCTCAATATTTTTCGAAAGACTTCCAGAACGCACCCGGTCCGCATAAAGAGTCCAGAGGCAGCATAAAACCACACTCTCCATCTTTTTGAGTGTCACATGGTTGATCTGCAGTTTTCCATTCTCGCCGAGATCCCGGCAGTTCTGCAGCATAATCACGCCATTTTCCCGGTCAATTACAATATCATATCCGATATATCCCAGGTACGCCGAAAATGGTTCCGAACGCTTGGAGACAAAATAGTACGCTTTTTTGCTGTCCTCGTCACGGTCGCGCACGATAAAGGTCTGCTTCAGAAGACGCCTGACACTTTTCTGGAACATGTCCTTCTCAGAGGATGTATATTCATTCCATATTTCTTCAAATCCCATGTTTTATTTCTCCTTCCGGCGTTCGATTTTAAAGCGCCGCAGAAGCATCTGCTGCGTTTCCAGATAACCATCCTCCGCCTGTATCTCATACCCATTTTCCGAACCATAGGCAACCGCCGAGAGCGCGCTTAAAAGATCCCGCTTGCTCTTCATCGGAACCTCCTCGCTGGATATCTCCGTCCGATCTCCTAAAAGCGCCTCCAGATAATTCTTCATCTTATCCTTCGAATACGGGTTCTCTGCCTCCCTCTCCTGTGCCTTCCTCGCACGATCGATGTCCTCCTGTGTCATTTCTTCCAGCTTTGCATAGGTTGCTTCGCGGATCATCTGCTCCCGTCGCGGATAGCGGATCGAGTCAGTATCGATAAACTCATTATTTTCCAGCAAAAACAACCCGTTCATCGACTCCGGCAGTTCTTCCTTCCAACCGAGTGTGTTCATCTCCGCCGCAATCACGCGGATCGTCTGCTCGACATGCCCGCGCACATCGCTGTCCCGGTTTTGAAGAAATCTCGCGCGTCCAATCGCAATCTGTAAATAGATATTAATTTTATGCTTGATATCCCGCATGATCTGGTCGTAATCGACTGAGAAAAACTGCAGAATCGTCTGGATCATATCCAGCACCTTATTCTCCGCCTCAATGTGTTCCAGTTCTTCTTCCTTCGCGCATCCCGCCACCAGACCCTCAAACAGCTCCTGCCGGTTCCGCATCGCTTCCAGCTTTGACCGGATAAAGGAACGGTACATATGAATATTCTGCTGTTTTGTCAGACGCGCGTACTCGCGGATAAAATCGCCCTCACAGTATTCGAGGACGTTCTCGGTCAGACTTTCCAGGCTTTCCTCGCGCACCATCCGCTCGATGATTTTTTTGATAAAGGTCGCCAGGCGCTTGAGCGCACCGGAGAGCTGTTTCGCGTTGCGGTAGACCGAGCGCAGCGCATTGACATAGATATCCGGTTCCCACTGGTCGGGATTCTGCAAAATATTATAAATATTGAAAATATAACTTGAAAATTCTTCCCACTCCGGCTTCATCATCTTCTGGAGAAATTCTGCCAGAAAGACGCCCTGCTCCGTCATCATGATATGCTTCTCATACGTCGCATCGTCCGTGTCCTCCTCCAGCCATCCGACCTCTTTCGAGCAGAATTTGCGGATCACGGAATTGGCAAGCTGGTTGTAATTCCGGTCGGTTGTCATCTCATCGTCCAAATAATCAATGTGATTCTCCAGAAGATAGATGGCAAGCGCATCCCGGATGCGGCTGCGGGCAATGCGGTAGGTGATCTCCCGGTCATACTCATGATAAATGAGCAGAAGACAGTCCGAATAAATGCGGTTGCTGCTGCCGCTTGCCAGGCAGTTGAAAAAGCCGATTGGGAGAGCATCAAAAAGGTTTTTATTTATACTCACGGTGTATTCCTTCCATATATTTATCTGTATTTATGTTTCTGATTTTCCTGAATATTTCAATATCTGAAAACACCTAACTACCAGCTCTTCCAAAAAACGAAAAGCCGGCAGTCTCAGTCGTTTCTTCTTAATAATTATATACTCTATACCGGGAAAATGGCAAGGCTGGGACTGTTTGGACTTTGATTCCGGTTATTTCAAAGAGACGTTTCTTCCTTTATTTAACGTACTCACAAACTGCATCACACATTTCGTCAGCTTCGCAATGCTTTCACTTTCCTCCGCCCCCGGCTTCATACCCATTCCTATTTCCCGGATGCAGGTCGGGGAAACCGGAACGCAGTAGACATCTTCAGTATTTCCGCGGATCATCAGTTCAGACATCATTGAAATGCCCAGCCCTTTTCCCACCATGCGGATCACCGTCTCATCATCCACATAGACAGACTGCTCCTTTGCCCTGACTCCCTCTTTTGCAAATGCGGCGTGTACATCGATGTCAAACCGCCCGTAAGGCATCAGGAAATCTTTTCCTTCAAATTCACGCAGCGGAAATTCTTTGCGCCCATTTAAGGGATACTGCTTTGGCAGAATCGCATACAAAAGTTCATGATACAGCGGAATCCACTCGCATTTCGGTTCTTTCTGTCTGCTCGCAAAAATGACATCCGTCTTTCCGCTCTGTAATAATTCAAATGGTTCCAGCGCATGATCGACCATGCGGAGATCAACGTCCACCTTCGGGCAGAGGCGGCGGAACCGGTATAAAATCTCCGGCATCCAGTACATCGCGATGCTCGCATATGCCGCCACACGGATCGACTCCTCCTGCTGTTCCCGCACCGCCTGAATCTTATTTTCCAGGGTGGCATTTGCCTGCAAAAACTGGCGGATATCCGGCAACAGGTTTTCTCCCGCCTCCGTCAGCGCGATGCCGCTGTAACTGCGGCGGATCAACGGAAATCCAATCTCCCGCTCCAGGCTGTCCACCAGATGGGTCAGCCCCGACTGCGTGTAGCCAACTACCTCGGATGCTTTCGAAAAACTTCCAAGATCTACCGCCGTCATCAATATTTCCAGTTTTTTGGCATCCATTCCGCACCTCCTTTTAGAATATTACATTTTGTCATATTTCTATTATAAACTAGATTTTCACAAACCACAAGGAAGGCTTTATAATGATGATTAGAAAAGAGTTTTCAATTGTTACTGTTCACGGGTAGGCACTTTTGGAACCGAAAGTGCCGTAAGAAAACGTGGTGGCAGCAGGAATTTGCCGTATTTAAATGCGAAGCCACGGCAAATTCCGTTACTGGACACGTATGCGTGAACAGTAACTTTCAATTCTCATGTAAAAGGAGTGAATATCTATGACGCAGACCTGTCTTTCCCATAAGCAGCGGCTTTTAGTTGCCGGAACATTATTCGGCATGTTCTTTGGCGCCGGAAATCTGATTTTTCCGGTACATCTCGGTCAGCTTGCCGGACGCCAGTTTCTCCCGGCAGCGATTGGATTTATTCTGACTGCCGTCGGCATTCCGATCCTGGGTGTTGCCGCGATCGGAAGCACACATTCGGAGGGACTTCAGGATCTGTCCCGCCGCGTCGGACACAGATATAGCTATTTCTTTACCTGTCTGCTCTACCTGACAATCGGACCGTTTTTCGCTATTCCGCGGTGCGCTACGACCTCCTTTACCGCCGGAGTCAGACCTCTTTTAGGAACACAGCTTTCCGAACAGACTATGCTGTTTTTGTTTTCGCTGATCTTCTTTGCGCTGGTGTTTGTATTTTCCATTCGTCCAGGCAGCATCACGCTCTGGATCGGAAAAATTATCAATCCGCTGTTTCTTCTGTTTCTAGGCGTTCTGATTGTGACTGCCCTGCTTCATCCGAGCATCGAGGTTTCAGCGGCAGTTCCCGATGCCTCTTATCAGAATGGAGCTTTCTTTTCCGCGCTCTCCCAGGGCTATGAAACCATGGATGCGATTGCCGGACTCGCATTCGGGATCGTGGTCATTTCGGTTATCCGCCAGATGGGCGTGCGGGAAGATTCAACCATTGCAAAAGAGGTTCTGCATTCCGGTATGCTGGCTGGGCTTCTGATGGCATTTATCTATCTGCTTACCATCCTGATTGGAGTACAGTCACTGGGACAATTCGAACTTTCAGAAAACGGCGGCATCGCCCTCTCCCAGATTGCAGACTACTACCTTGGACGGATGGGCACCTGGATCCTCGCCATCGCGATCACCTTCGCCTGCCTCAAAACCTCCATCGGGCTTGTAACGAGCTGTGCGGAAACCTTTGTGAAACTGTTTCCCCATGCCCTTTCCTACCGTGCATGGGCGGTCGTTTTTACCCTTTTTTCACTCATTGTGTCAAATATAGGACTGTCCGCTATCATCACTTACTCGGTTCCTGTTTTGATGCTGATTTACCCGCCAGCCATCACGCTGATTCTCCTCGCGCTGCTTGGAAATGCATTCCAGCATAACAAAAAAGTCTATGTCTGCGTTACCATTTGTTCCTGGGCAGCTTCCATCTTTGACTTTTTAGCAGCTCTGCCAGACGAAATGCAGTCTGCCCTACATCTGGAACCCGTCATCGCATTTGCCAGACAGACGCTTCCGCTGTTTGATTTGAACCTCGGATGGATTCTGCCGTCGCTTGTCGGGCTTTGTATTGGACTTCTCTGGAGACAGAAAGAAAAACCAGCAGACCGCTCACACCTTCCTGTATTTCCCATATCTTAATAGTATGAACGAACCGCAGGAGGCAACCATGAAACGAACTAAATTTGCAGCTGCCCTGGCTGTGCTCACTCTGCTTACCACCCTGACCGGGTGTGGACAGGCGAAGGAGGCGGACGGGGCGCTTGAACCGGTCACACTCAATGAGGTAGCCCACTCGATTTTTTATGCGCCGCAGTACGCCGCCATCGAGCTGGGCTATTTTAAGGATGAGGGCATCGCTCTGACACTCGTAAACGGTGCCGGTGCCGACAAGGTTATGACCGCACTCATCTCCGGGGACGCCGATATCGGATTTATGGGCTCAGAGGCAAGTATCTATGTCTACCAGGAAGGTTCCGCCGATTATGCTGTCAATTTTGCCCAGCTGACCCAGCGTGCCGGAAACTTTCTCGTTGGACGAAGTGCCGAACCAGACTTTTCCTGGCAGGATCTGAAAGGCAAAAAGGTGCTTGGCGGGCGCGCGGGTGGAATGCCAGAAATGGTCTTTGAGTATATTTTAAAGAAAAATGGCATCGATCCAAAAAATGACCTGACAATCGATCAGAGTATCAATTTCGGGCTGACAGCGGCGGCGTTTACGAGTAATGATGCGGATTACACGGTCGAGTTCGAGCCCTTCGCCACCACCCTTGAAACCGAAGGAAATGGCACCGTTGTCGCCTCGCTCGGCGTCGATTCCGGTTATGTCCCCTACACCGCCTACTGTGCAAAGCAGAGCTATCTAAATAGGCATCCGGAAATTATCCAGTCGTTCACGAATGCCATCCAGAAGGGCTTAGCTTACGTCAACTCCCACAGTGCGGACGAAATCGCCGAGACAATCCAACCTCAGTTTCCGGAAACAGACCGCTCGGCAATCGCCCGCATTGTTGAACGCTACAAAGCGCAGGACACCTGGAAAAATGATACCATTTTCCACAGGGACAGCTTTGAGCTTCTGGAAAACATTCTGGAAGAAGCAGGTGAACTCAAGGAACGGATTCCTTATGAAAAACTGGTAACGACCACGTATTCTGAAAAAGCGGCTGGATTGCAGAATGAATAACTAGCAAAAAAGAATGTGCCTTGGCACATCCGGGCGTCTCGCGCGGTCGCTTGCGACAACCTACATCTTCGCGCGAGTGCGCATCATTGGCACGTTAGTGCCTTTTTGTGTAATAGGGAATTCCAAGGAATTTCCTATTACACAAAAAAGCTGTCATGTATCACTATTCAAACATGACAGCTCTTTATTTCTATGCCGCAAACACTCCCATTACCTTCTTAAAATAGTCCCATAGTCCCGCTTTCTCCACCGTTTCTGCCGCTTCTATCTCCACACTTCCCAATTCCCGTCCATCCAACCGGTAGACCAGATGTCCGATCACATCACCTTCCCGAACCGGCGCTTTGCGGGATTCTTCCATCATCCACTCTTTTTCGATTCCATCCAGATTCTCTCCTCCCATCGAAAGATAAGAAAAGGTTCCCCGCAGACGTCCTGCAACCTGTTCCTGGATGCCGCCTGCCACCGTCGTTTCCGGCACAGCTCCCGGATTTTCATCTTTGTAAAGATGACAATTTGCAAACCCATAATTTAATAATGTGACCGCATCCGCAAACCGCGCCTTATAATCCGGTGCTGCCAGGATGACGGCAATCAGATCAACACCATCTTTCCGCCCGGTTGCGGACAGGCAATATTTTGCCAGCGATGTAGAACCTGTTTTCAGTCCCGTCACCTCAAAATTTGTCACCATTTTCAGCAGCTTATTCGTATTGGAAAGTCCAAATTCTTTCTCTCCCTGCTTGGTCCGGTGCGTTATATTTTCCATCCAGATCGTTGAATACTGAAAAATTTCCGGATACTTCGTGATCAATTCCCGCGACATGAGGGCAATGTCGCGCGCCGACATCGCGTGCGTCGTAGACGCCGTCAGACCGCAGCAATCCTCAAACCTTGCTGTCTCCATTCCAAGCCCTTTCGCCCGCTCGTTCATCATCGCAACAAATGCCTCCTCGCTGCCGCCGATATACTCTGCCATCGCCACACTGGCATCGTTTCCCGATGCAATGACAATGCACTTGATCAGCGTTTCGACCGTCTGTACCTCCCCTTCTTCCAAAAACACCTGGGATCCCCCCATGGATTTCGCATGCGCGCTGGTCGTGACCTCATCCTGCAAATGAATTTTTCCCGAATGTAACGCATCAAAAATCAGAAGCAGCGTCATAATCTTCGTCACGCTGGCTGGATTTCGCGCCTCGTCCGCATTTTTTTCGTACAAAATAGTTCCGGTGGAGGCCTCCATAAGGATCGCCTCCGGTGCCTGGACGGGAAGCTCAGCGGCATTTTCTGCTGCCTGCGCTGTCTCTGCGGTTACTGAAACGGGAATCCACAGTTCCTCCGCGTAAGATGTGAGCATACCACTTCCCCCCAATTTACCAATTCCAAGCTGTATGCCTGACACACATTCTCCCATCGTAAGCACAACCGCTACACCAATCGCTGCCAGCCCTCTCCAAGCATTTTTGTTTAAATACTCTCTTCTCCTGTCTCTGCCCCCTTCGTCCCAACACATACATTCTTTTTCCCGAAACAGCTTCTTTTTCACAAACCAACACCATTTTTCCACACGCTTCCATTTCAAATACCACGCCTCTCCCTGCATGATACATTTTTCATTCATATCTTCCTCCGTCTGCACATACTCTCTTCTCAAGATATGGCATATCCGCCCGTCCCTATGCCAAAGAGAATTGTAAGAAACTGTCATAGACCACCTTTCCTTTTTATGGTATACTATAAGAACACAGACAGGCTTATAAAAACGTTTTCCGCTCTCTTTCTTGCTGTGTCGAGTCGGTGGCAAACTTTCTCGGCCTGTTATTACTATCTGACGCAAAAAACGACAGATAAATATGAATAAACAAAAGGTGAAAACTATGATGAGAAGAAATTCCTCCCTTGGAAGCGTTGGATTTTCTGCACGTGGCGGACGTTCCAGGCGACGGCACGGCGGTTCCTCCAAACTTCCGTATTTAATTTTAATCGGCATTCTGATTGTACTGCTTGGAATTGCCGCGTTCCTCTGGGTGCGCCGCTCTCCGGCAGCACATGTATCTTCGGTTCCAGCGTCAACCGAAACGGATTCTGAAAATGGAGTAATTTCCCTTGATAATGCATCTGCACCTGCTGATGACAGCCTCGAGGGTGTCATCGCTCAGGCAAAGCTTCTGGCAGACGGTTATGACTATGACGGGGCAATCAATCTCCTGTCCAGCAGTACATACGCATCTGACGAGTCCGTGACGGCAGCGATCGACGAATACAACGCCACCAAAGAAACACTGGTGCGCGCTGATCCGCGCAAAGTAACGCATGTATTCTTCCATACACTGATTATGGATACCTCGAAAGCATTTGACGGCGACAGCCGCGAAAAGGGTTATAATCAGGTCATGACGACCAAGGATGAATTTATGAAGATTCTCCAGTCGATGTATGAGCGCGGTTTCGTTCTGGTACGTCTGCACGATGTAGCATATGAGGTGACCGCAGAGGACGGTTCCAGGCATTTCCAGGAGGGCGATATCATGCTTCCGGAAGGTAAGAAACCGTTCGTCATGTCACAGGATGATGTCTGCTACTACGAATACATGGATGGCGATGGCTTTGCCTCCCGTATGATTATCGGCGAGGATGGCAAGCCAACGAACGAGATGAAGATGGACGACGGTTCTGTTTCCGTCGGTTCCTATGATCTGGTGCCGTTACTGGATGATTTCATCAAAGAGCACCCGGATTTCTCCTACCGCGGCGCAAAAGCGTGCATTGCTTTTACCGGTTACAATGGCATCCTGGGTTACCGCACCGATTCCGCCTACAATACTGACGAGTACAAAGCGGAACACCCGGATTTCAACTTTGAGGAAGAACGCGCCAACGCAGCAAAAGTCGTCCAGTGCCTGCGCGACGACGGTTTTGAAATTGCCTCCCACAGCTGGGGCCACCGCAACATGGGTACGATCCCAATGGATAAATTCCGTGAAGATACCGATAAATGGGCAAATGAAGTCGAAACGCTGACCGGTCCGTGTGATATCATCCTCTTCCCGTTTGGAAGCGATATTGGGGACTGGCATCCGTATGATACAAGTAGCGAGCGCTTCCAGTACCTGTACAACAAGGGATTCCGTTACTTCTGTAACGTAGATTCCTCCCAGTATTTCGTCCAGATCGGCGACGATTATATGCGACAGGGGCGCCGGAACCTTGACGGCTACCGGATGTATTATGACCTTCCGGAAAGTGGAGTCGGCGGCGACCATTTGAGTGACCTGTTTGATGTCAACGAGGTATTTGACCGGTCAAGACCTACTCCGGTGCCGAAGATGACGGAGTAAGATAAAGCTGTAATCCAATTTTAAATAAAAGAAAGAGAAATCGAGCATTTGTTCGATTTCTCTTTCTTTTTTAAAAACCCCGGAGTCTTCCACACTCCGGGGTTTTCACTGTTCCACTTGGAACTCTTACATCATTTTTTACCTACAGACATTATAACACAAAACGCCGTTTCTTTTTAACACAGCTTTCCGTTGCAAACCTTAGAACTGCACAATCTCCTCAATCGGCTCTGCCTTTTCCACGTAATCTGCATAAAGCATCGGACCTTCGCCCTCATACTCCGGCATATACTCATATTCTACGCGGGCACGTACTTTGACCCAGTCTTTCGTCTCAAGCAGACGGGCATTTTTTGCCTTGCACATGAAACCTAAGAACGTCATATCTGCCTCGCAGCAAGTCATCGCCATACGTCCAGGAACAAAATTGTTCTTCGGGAAATCCGGGGTTTTCAGTACCATGCCGGTAAATTCAACAGTCTTTCCACGGTAACGGTCCGGTTTATCCATCGCATCAATATACCAGATACCATATGCCTCCGGCGGAATCTCGATCACTTCGGCATTGACATCAAATGGAAGATCCGCTTCAGTCACTTCCTCAATTTCGCCCTCTGCGTCCTCAAATACGATCTGAACCTGCGGGTTCATGCCCTTTAAAGTACGGCGGTATACATCCAGATCCTCGATCTCGTCGCAACGGTTCATGATAATCATTTCCGTGTTGCGGACCATGGCACCAATCAATGGTTTCATGTTCTGCAGGTATAAATCAAATGTGGAACCATCGATGATCGTAATCTGCTGATACAGATCCCAATCGTTCGGAAGTTTCAGGGCATCCAGATTCCACATACCGTTCCACTCCATCAGAACTCGCTCCGGATTGTAAAGAAGCTCCAGATCCTGTAGGTATTCCGGCGTCAGCTTTTCCGCTTCCTCTATATAGACAACCGCTGTATGAGTCTGCTTTAAAAGCTCCTCATCATACTCTTCCTCGCCCTCTTCGCAGACAATCAGAAGTGTTTTTCCTTCGGTCTGGAAATAATCCTGCTGCATTGTAAATTTAATAAACTGGGTTTTTCCAGCTTCCAGAAAACCATTGATGAGAAACAACGGCATCTTATCTTCATTCATAGTTCATTCTCCTTGTATTTACGCGTTAAACGCTGCCTTCAGACCCTCTTCGTCCAGCTCGGCACCGATCACGCACACCTTTCCGGTAAAATCCGGTGCTCCCTCACGGATCTCAGCCTGCTCCGGAACCATATCAAAATGCAGCCATACGCCCTTTTCTTCACTCGGAACCATGCCTTTCGCACGCAGAACCTCGCCGTATTTATCACCATAAGCCAGATCATCCAGAATCTTCTGCAGATCTTCTTTCTTCATCACGCCGACATTCTCCAAGCCCCAGCTTGTAAATACATCATCTGCATGATGGTGTCCTTCGTGATCGTGGTGGTGGTCATGGCAGCCACAGCCACACTCGTCATCATGGTCGTGATGATGATGCTCATGGTCATGATCGTGACAGCCACAGTCATCATCATGGTCATGATGATGGTGCTCATGATCGTGATCATGACAGCCACAATCGCAGTCATCGTCATGATCATGATGGTGATGATGCTCGTGATCATGATCATGGCAGCCACAGTCGCAGTCATCGTCATGGTGGTGATGCTCATGATCGTGGTCATGGCAGCCGCAATCGCAGTCATCGTCATGATCATGATGGTGATGATGCTCATGCATATGCTCTCTTGCCTCTTTCATCAGCTCCTCTGCCATATCGTCTTCCTGCTCGATCATCTCAAGAAGCTGTGCGCCGGTCAGCTCGCTGCATGGAGTGGTCACGATGGTTGCCTTTGCATTGTGCTGGCGAAGCATCTCAACCGCGCCCTGTACCTTCTTCGGATCCGCTACATCGGTACGGCTTAACACGATCGTGCCTGCATTTTCGATCTGGTTATTGAAAAACTCACCGAAGTTCTTCATATACATACGGCATTTGTTGACATCTACCACGGTAACCGCACTGTTTAACATAACCTCAATCTCAGAAGCTACATTTTTTACTGCATTCATAACATCAGACAGCTTGCCGACGCCTGACGGCTCGATAATAACACGATCCGGCTGATATTTCGTCAGAACTTCCTCGAGGGAACGTCCAAAATCGCCGACCAGAGAGCAGCAGATACAGCCGGAGTTCATCTCACGGATCTCGATGCCAGCGTCTTTTAAAAAACCGCCGTCAATGCCGATCTGTCCAAATTCATTTTCAATCAGAACGACTTTCTCGCCTGAAATTGCTTCTTTTAAAAGCTGTTTAATAAACGTAGTCTTTCCTGCACCCAGGAAACCGGAAATAATATCAATCTTTGTCATTTTACTTACCTTCTTTTCTGTACAAATGTGTACTGACTGTAAATCATTGTCCGCCCGGTACCTGGCATCCCGGCAATGCATAGCTTTACATCGCCCGAATCTGCCGAAGTTCCGATCAGCCACTTATTATTTTACACAAATACCTAGTAAAGTCAAGCATCGGCAAAATCCCGTTACTGGGCGCGTGTGAACAGTAACGTTTTTAGCCTCACATATATGCAGCCTTTTTGAGACCAAAAACGCCCTATAAAGACACAGTAATCGTCCGCTTCCAGCTCGCCCCAGCATACACTGCCGTGATAAGCTCTGCCAGCCAGAACGCGTGCCAGACACCGATAGGACCGATGATCCGGCTGAGCACAAATGCGATCGGAATGATAATCACAGCATAGCGCATCAGGGAAATTTTCAGAGATTTAAGTCCCATTCCAAGTCCCTCAAACGCGCCAGAAGCAATGACGGAAACCGTTGACATGACAAAGCCCGGGCTGATGAGCCGGAGCGCCGTTCTGCCGATCTCCACCGTCGAAGGCGTCTGCGTAAACAGCCCCATCAGGAAATCCGGCACCAGCTCGCCAAGCAGGGTTCCCGCTGTCATGATAATGCCAACAATCATGAAGGCCGCGCGGAAGATCTTTTTCACCCTCTCCTGCTCGCCTGCACCGTAATTGTAACCGATCAGCGGGCGCATTCCCTGCACCACGCCGCTGGCTCCCTGATAAAGCAGTGCCTGCAGCTTGTAGTAAACACCCAGCACCAGAATATATACCTGCGAAAATGGTGCCAGAATCGCATTGAGCGCCGTCAGAAGCAGGGATGTCAGCGCCATATTGAGTGTTGCCGCGATTCCGACTGAATACATACCGCCGCAGATCTCCTTCGACGGACGCATTTCCCGCAGCGAAATCTCCACATTTAACGGTTTCACATGGTTTAAAATCAAATAAAACAGCAGCGACGCCGTCTGCCCGATTCCTGTCGCCCACGCCGCACCGCGGATTCCCAGTTCCGGCATGGGGCCTAAGCCAAAGATAAAGATCGGGTCCAGCACGATATTGACGCCGCATCCAATCAAGACGGCTGCCATCGATATTTTCATCTTTCCAACCGACTGGTAGACCTTTTCATATGCCATTCCCATCGTGTCGATCGTTGAAAACAGAAACACATTGCAAAAATACGTCAGTCCGTAGGAAATCGTTACCTCATCGCTCGTAAACATCCGCAGGAAATACGGAATCACCGCCATTCCTAAAATCGTTAAAATCATTCCATGTAAGGCACTTAAAAATACTCCCTGCGATGCTGTCTGGTTCGCCATCCATGTTTTTCCTTCGCCAAGGCGTCTCGCCACCATCGCATTGATACCAACGCCAAACCCAACCCCGGCTGCATGCGCGAGGTTCTGGATCGGATAGACAAGCGAAACCGCCGTCATCGCGTCCTCACTGATCATTGCCACGAAAATGCTGTCCACGATATTGTAGAGTGCCCCGGCGATCATCGATATGATGACCGGGATTCCCATCGAAAGCAGCAGCGGGACAACTGGTTTTTCTTTCATGTAGGTCTGATCCATTTTTCCATCTCCATTCCCTTTTTTATTTTTCACTTTTCATGAGCGTTTCTGACACATTCTTCGCAGAAAAAAACACTTAGGTTTCTTCTGCAAAGCATTTCTTATCAAATAAAAAGAGACTACGGACTTTACTGTTTATCTCAGAAACAGTACAAACCCTATAGTCTCTTTAACGCTTAGACAAGCTATTCGATTTTCGTTTTCTATCGCCGACCAGCAACTCTGCAAGCTTTTGCTGGCGATCTGCCCATTCCGGCAACCGAATATTATTATAACCGCAAGCCATTTTATTTGTCAACCACTCCCCGGCAAATCATCGCGGCAAATTCCTGCTGCCACCACGTTTTCTTACGGCACTTTCGGTTCCAAAAGTGCCTATCTGTGAACAGAAACATGAGCATACAGAATGTGTATGTTTTACAAAAAAACATCCTATTTGCGGGCAGTAGCAGCTACCCCTCTCTGTATCAGCGAAAAGAGCAGAAACGCTGCCAGATCCACCACAACAACGCTCGCGCCCGCCGGTGTTGAGTACGTGTAGGACAGCACCATTCCTCCAAAGAAACAGATCAGCGACAGAATCCCCGATGCGATAACCACCCCCCGGAAGCTCTTGAACACCCGCATGGAGGTCAGAGCCGGGAAAATAATCAGACTGGAGATCAGCATCGCGCCCATCATCCTCATTCCAATCACGATCGTGATCGCGGTCAGAACCGCTATCAGCACGTTATAGAGCGACACATTGACGCCGGTCGCCTTGGCAAAGCTCTCATCAAAGGTAACCGCAAATACTTTGTTATAGCAAAAAAGATATAATCCAAGCACCACCATGGAAAGCACCGCCGCAAACTGGACATCTTCCCGGCTCATCGCGAGAATGCTTCCAAACATATAGCTGCTGACATCGGTCGTCATACCGGTTGTCAGGGAAGTTACGATAATACCGATTGCAAGCGCACTGGCCGAGATCATCGCAATCGCAGCGTCACTCTTTACTTTTCCATGTTCCGTGATCCGCAGCAGGAAAAATGCCGCCAGCACGACCACCGGAATCGAAACCTTTAAAGGCGACCAGCCTGCCGCCAGTGCAATCGAAAGGGATCCGAACGAAACATGGGATAAACCGTCTCCAATCATTGAGTAGCGTTTCAGCACCAGGCTGACACCCAGCAGAGAGGCGCAGAGAGAGACTAAAAGACCGCCGATCAGCGCCCGCACCATAAACGGATATGATAACATTTCAGATATAATTCCCATCTTCTACACCTCCTTCTCCGCATTTCTGTCTTTCAAATGCTGTTTCGTTTCAGAATCAGTTTCCGAACCCATTTCCGGCTTCTGCATCTTCCTGATTCCATCCTTCTGCATCGGCACTCCGCATCTGTGCCCCAGAGTTGCCAGCTCTTCCCGTCCCAGGAAAGAATGAGCAATCTCACTCTTCACATATTCTTTCATCGTCCCCCAGAACAGCGGCTTCTGCCGCATCTGCAAAATTTTTCCTCCCTGATGCACAATATTTGCCATATCATGGGAAACCATCAGGATTGCAACCTTTTCTTCCTGATTCAGTTTCCGGATCAGCTGGTAAAAATCCAGAATCGCCGACGGATCGAGTCCCGTGATCGGCTCATCGAGAATCAGCAGCTTATCCGTCGCACAGAGCGCCCGCGCGATCAGAACACGCTGTTTCTGACCGCCGGAAAGCTCTCTGAAACAGCTTTTTTCCAGATCGCGGATTCCCAGACGATCCAGATTTGCCCGCGCCTCTTTCTTTTCTTTCATCGAATAAAACGGGCGGCTGCCGCGTTTTCCCAGGCACCCGGAGATAACCACCTCAAACACAGTCGCTGGAAAGTCCTTCTGCGCGTCGGTCTGCTGCGGCAGGTAACCAATACCGGTTTTTTTTAATTCTTCCGAATATTCAATCCTGCCCGAAGTCGGTTTTAAAAGTCCCAGAATGCCCTTCATCAGGGTACTTTTTCCCGAACCATTTTCGCCGACAATGCAGATGTAATCGCCCTCATTTACCTCCAGGTTCACATCCAGCACCGCATCCTGGTTTTCATAACCAAAACCTACATGCTCACATTTTAAGAGTAATCCCATCTATAATTCCTTTCACTACTGCTCTACTCTTCTATTGTCATAAACATTCACCATGGCTAAAGACTTTTTCCCATAATCATCTATTCTTTTTATGACAATCCCTTTTTCAAGTTCTTTACGTTCTGCTCCATCAATTCCAGATAGGTAACACCCGAATCAAACTGGTGTCTCGTCACATTATGGCAGGAGTGGAACAACAGTGGTTCCGCGCCCGTCTCTTCCCCGATGATCTCCGCCACGCGCGGGCTGGAAAGCTCCAGGTAATAGACGGCTGGTATCTGTTCCTCCCGCACCTTATCGATCAGGTAGGCGATGGTCTTGGCACTCGGCTCCGTATCCGTACTGCATCCTGAAAATGCCGCCCTGTATTCCAGCCCATACTCATCGAAAAAGTACCGGAGTGGAAATTTATCACCGAAAACGACGAGACGGCGCTTGGCATGGGAGACAACTTCTCTGAATTCTGCATCCAATTCCGTCAATTTATCCTGATAGGACGCGCAGTTTTCCGCATAGGAAGCCGCGTGCGCCGGATCTTCCTGTGCCAGCACCTCCGCCAGCACGCCGGCCAGCTTTTTCGCATTGACCGGGGACGTCCAGATGTGCTCGTCATATTCAATCTCGACGCCGTGACCATCGTCCTCATCCAGATACTCTTGAGCGTGATCTTCATCATGAACCGCCACATCTTCCATATCATGCTCATCCTCGCTGTGAATATGCTCTTCTGTGTCGTGTTCTTCTTCACTGTAAACATGGTCCTCTGGCTCATGTTCTTCTTCACTGTGAGCATGATCTTCCGACTCATGATCGTGATCACCCGCATGAACTGTTCCATCCGCATGAACATGCGTATGTCCATGATCGTGCGCCTCTCCATCTTCCATGCCCTCGACGATCTCCTCCTGCACTACATCCACGCAGTCCATCATCGTCACGACGCGCTTCGGTCCGGTGCCTTCCCCGAAGGAATCAAGCACCTGCGAAAGCCACTGTTCCATCGTACCGCCGTTGCAGACTAACAGATCTGCATTCTGGATCGTGATCATGTCCGCCGGCGTCGGCTCGAACGAATGGCTGTCCATGCCCGCCGGAACAACCATCGTCAGCCGGATCGAATCCCCGGCAATCTGCCGGAGAAAATCGTAATACGGAAATAGCGTCGTCACAACGTTTAAGCGCGTATCACCAGACGCATCTGCCCCTTTTAACGGATTCGACGATGAATCAGACGATGCAGTTCCCCGCCGTGGCGTACACGCTGTAAGAACACAGGAAAAGGCAATCAAAAAAGCAAGCATCCATGATATCCATTTACATTTAAATCCATTCTTGTGTTTTACCATATTTCTTTTTTACCCTTAACTTCTTCTATTTCAGTAAATGTTTTTCAATAAACATTTCGAATTACTATTTCAAATATCATTTTCTTTCACAACTGTTTCTCTTTTCACAGCTATGAACAAACACAGACACTACTCCATTCTTCCATGTGACTCACTCTTTTTCTTCACAATCTCCGCTACTTCCGACGGATGTGCCACAATATACTGCGGGTGGCAGCCTTCCAGCTCTTCCCTGTTACGGAAGCCCCAGAGCACGCCGACCGTGTCCATTCCGGCATTCAGCCCAGTTTCCATATCTGTATTCGTATCGCCCAGATACAGACACTCTTCCTGTTTTATACCCAGTTCCCGGCAGATGGCGAACGCCCCGTCTGGAGCCGGTTTTTTCGGCGTTCCTGCCTGCTCGCCGCGCACCACATCAAAATATCCTTTCCCAAAGAATGTCTCAATATTCACAATTGCCTGATCATGCGGCTTGTTCGAAAGGACAGCCACATGTACACCCATCTCTTTTAACGACGCCAGCAGTTCCCGGATACCATCATATGGCTCTACGTCTTTCAGGCAGTATTTAGAGAAATTCTCCATATAAATCGGAAGCGACGCTTCATAATGAACCAGCTTCTCATCCCCCGCCAGCACCAGCGCGCGCTTCATCTGCATCCGGTATCCATTTCCCACGATCCGTTTCGTTTCCTCCGGTGTAACATGGCGCAGTCCGAATGCATCCAATGTTAAATTTGTCACATAAGTCAGCGCATAAACCGTATTTAAAAGAGTTCCATCCAAATCAAATATACATAAGCGGTACATTGCGTTTCTTCCTTTCTGTTTCCATCTTTTCTTGTAACTTTTTTGTTACTGTTCACGCATACGTGCTCAGTAACGGAATTTGCCGTGGCTTCGCATTTAAATACGGCAAATTCCTGCTGCCACCACGTTTTCTTACGGCACTTTCGGTTCCAAAAGTGCCTACCTGTGAACAGTACCACTTTTTTCCCCTCACAGCCGTTTCATACTTTCACAGCTACAGGCAATCATCCATACAAACTCATCTTCGACCAAACATATCGCCCCGCAAATCACGATGTTTCCTGCCTCTCCTTCTGCATCTGCTCTTCACGCTCCCGCTTCGAGAACACGCATCCGCAGTAATTCTGCCGGTATAGATGATACTGCGCCGACAGCTCGATCGAGCGCTTATATCCCTCTTTTTTCTTGAAATCCGACGGCAGAAATGCCACATGATACTCTTCTCCCATCGCCTGCCCGATCGTATTGAGGCGCCCGGCATTTTTGAGCGGACTGATCGTGAGGGTCGTCGTGAACCAGTCATAGCCGCCCTCGGCTGCCAGCTTCGCCGCTTCCCGGAGGCGCATCTCAAAACAAATACCGCAGCGCTCGCCGCCCTCCGGATCCTTCTCATGCCCCCGGACTGCCTCATAGTAGCATTCCGGGTCGTATTTTCCTTCTACAAACCGGATCGGATGCACCGCTGGAAGCTCCCGGATCAGCCGCTGTACCTCCTCCGTGCGCGCCTCATATTCCTCCTTCGGTGAAATATTCGGATTGTAGTAGAACACCGTAATCGAAAAATACTGCGACAGATATTCCAGCACGTAGCTGCTGCACGGCGCACAACAGCTGTGGAGAAATAAAGTCGGAACTCTGCCGTCCCGGACTGCTGCATCCAGCACTTTTTCCATTTCTTTCTGATAATTCCGTTTCGCCGTCTGTGTCTTTCTGGCTGGCGGATTTTTCATTGGTTCCGACATTTTTCTCTCCTCTTTCTATAAGTTCCCATCTGTCCGTGCATTTTCCATGCAGCACACGATGCTTCTATCCGAAACGCTTCTTTCCTGACAAACATCATTTCCATCCTTAGACGTCATATGAAGATATGCACAATAATTCATATTCTTCAAAACTTGAAAAAGCAGCCTGTACCCACGGACGGGTACAAACTGCTTTATCTTTTTATTAAACCTTTCAGGAAATTCCAAACAAATTCCCCTTTTTATCAAAATGATACAACTCTTACAGGAAATCGCGAATCCGCTTGCTCCGGACCGGATTTCTTAATTTACGAAGTGCTTTTGCCTCGATCTGGCGGATACGCTCTCTCGTTACGTTGAATGCTTTTCCGACCTCTTCCAGGGTTCTCGGATGTCCGTCCTCCAGACCAAACCGGAGAATAATAACCTGACGCTCTCTCTCCTTCAGGTCTCCAAGCAATGCATCGATATGCTCACGCAGCATAACAGATTCTACATTCCCTTCCGGCGTTACCACGTTGCCGTCCGCTACGAAATCACCCAGATTGGAATCGTCTTCCTCACCGATCGGGGTTTCCAGGGAAGCTGGCTCACGTGCGATCTGCATGATCTCCATGACCTTATCCTCGGACATGCCAAGCGCCTCGGAAAGCTCTGCCACCGACGGCTCATAGCCCAGTTCCAGCGTCAGCTTACGCTGCATCTTGGACATCTTGTTGATCGTCTCTACCATATGCACCGGGACACGGATAGTTCTCGCCTGATCCGCCAGAGCCCTTGTAACAGACTGACGAATCCACCAGGTCGCATATGTACTTAACTTATAACCCTTTGTATAATCAAACTTCTCAACGCCCTTAATAAGACCCAGATTGCCTTCCTGAACCAGATCCAGGAAGCTCATGCCGCGTCCTGTATAGCGCTTTGCAATGCTGACAACCAGGCGCAGGTTTGCCTCAATCAGGCGCTCTTTTGCATTCACATCCCCCTCTGCTTTGCGCTTTGCAAGGCGGATCTCCTCCTCCGCGCTCAAAAGCGGAACGGTACCGATCTCTTTCAGGTACATGCGGACCGGATCTTCCGTGCCGATTCCCTCTAACAGATCGATCGCATCCAGATCGATATCCTCTTCCTCGTTCTTGAGGAATTCATCATCCACATCATCATCGAGCATCGAATCATTTTCCTTGAGAATCGAATCATCGATCACCTCCGGAATGACATCAATATTATTCTGCTCCAGATAATTGTAAATCTGCTCCATCTGCTCTGTCTGCAGATTATCGCCCATAAAAAAGTTATTGATCTCTGTCACGTCCAGCGCGTTCTGCTTGGACTTTGCTAACTCTACCAGTTTCCTTAACTTACCTAAAAAATTTTCTTTCTCCACGAATTAACGTCCTTTCGATTTATTTCGCTTAGAAGTTTCTTTATATCTAACGTGATATTGTCCCTCGATTGTTTGTGTGCTTTTATTTCCCTGCACCTTTCCCTGCAATATCCCGAAAGTACATTATATACGATTAAATTCTATTTTTCAACAATTTTCGAAATTTTTCGATCTATTTCTATTTAGGCAGTTACTGTTCACGCATACGTGCCCAGTAACGCAATTTGCCGTGGCTTCGCATTTAAATACGGCAAATTCCTGCTGCCACCACGTTTTCTTACGGCACTTTCGGTTCCAAAAGTGCCTACCCGCGAACCGTAACTTCAGGCACCCTGATCGCAATCTCTCTTGGTTTATTTTCAATCACGACCTCTGTCTGGCTTCCGCCAAACTCACCGTCCAGCGACCAGTCCACCAGCTCCTCCGACTGTACCGTCAGTTTCGAGGTGCGGAACTTGAATACGCATTCATTTTCGCCCTCTCTCTGAATCAGATAAGCAGCAATACTTGCAATGTCAAGCGGCGTGCGCGGTTTCCGGACCAGAAGCACCTCAAACTCCCCGTCATCCAGCGCCACGTCCATACCAACCAGTCCTTTAAAACCTCCGATCGAGGTCGTATTGGTCACCATTCCCAGAATAAATTCCTCTTCCAATTCTCTCTGCTCCCCCAGATGTTCCCACGTAAGGCGCATCCGGTAGGATTTAAGCCCTGTCAGGCGTTTGATGGCTTCCAGCATATATGCCTGATGCCCCAAAATATTTTTCGTCTCCTGCGGGGTCGAATAGGATACCTCCGTAAATGCTCCGAACGCCGCCACATAGACGAAATACCGGTTTTTGCCGAATACACCGACATCCACCAGAAATGGTTTTCCCAGCGCAGCTGTCTGCGCCGCTTTCCGCATATTTTTCGGAAGTCCCAGACTGGATGCGAAATCATTCGTGGAACCCGACGGGATATATCCTAACTCCGGACGCTTTTCCGGGGTGATCGTCATCAGCCCCGATACCAC
Organism: Clostridium sp. AF35-15; assembly: GCF_003477745.1. NCBI lineage: Bacteria > Bacillati > Bacillota > Clostridia > Eubacteriales > Clostridiaceae > Clostridium > Clostridium sp. AF35-15. Next base: position 97,722 of record NZ_QUDY01000003.1, read on the forward strand.
CTCGTTGAGCGTACCGTCCCCGCCGCTGCACACGACCAATTCCTTCGTTTTCGCACGCGCCGCCTGATACTCCGCATCCTTCGGGCCCTGCGTAATATAAACAGACGGTCCATAGCCCGCCTTTACAAAACTATCTAAAATTTCAAGAAGACGACTTCGAATCTGTTCTTTGCCAGATCTCGGATTGATGATAAAAAGCATTTTTTTCATAATCGCCCTTTCTCCTGCTCCCCCACACTAACAGTATTTCATATTAATATATTTGTATACACGCGAAATGCATTGGGGATCGGATAGCGATCCTGCAGCTCCGCCCGGCGCACCATCAAAACTGTTTTATCCTGATAGCCGGATGCCCGTTTCAGGCGGATTCTGCGTCCGCACATATGCCATTCAACATGGGAAAAAATGTGGACTGCATCCGGCAGATCCTCGATTTCCCTGATATCCGCCTCCGCGATCCCCAGTTCTTTCGCTGCCTCCTCCGCACTCTTTTTTCCGTCCAGATTGACATATTCGTAGAGGGACGCCAACAATCCCTTGCTGCTGCGCTTGCGGATCGCCACCGTATCCTCCCACTCAATCAGGCAGACCGTTTTTTCCTCGATCCGGCGCGGCTTTTTCGGCGGCTTGACCGGATATTGCTCCTCCTCTCCCCGCCGGTGCGCCAGACAAAGGGATTCCAGCGGGCACTTCTCACAGAGCGGACGTCCGCCCGGGATGCAGACAAGCGCGCCCAGCTCAATCCATGCCTGATTATATTCACCTGGATGAAATAGCTCTTCTGACCGTAATGCCGTGGAAACCTCACCGACATCATCACCGGCTGACAAATAGAAATCTCTTTCCTCCGTCCGGCGCACAAGTTCCGCCTCCAGGCGCCGCTCATATTCCTTTCGAAGCGCCGGCTTCGTGCTGTCCTGTGGGTCAGCAAACAGGCGTGTCAAAACACGCACCACATTTCCATCCAGCGCCGGAGCCGGCAGATCATACGCGATCGACGCAACTGCCCCGGCCGTATAACTTCCGATGCCCGGAAGTTTCAATATCTCATCCCGCGACGCAGGCATCTGACCGCCGTAGTCTTCCATCAGGCAGACCGCTGCCTTTTTTAGGTTCCGGGCTCTGGAATAATACCCAAGTCCCTCCCACAGCTTCAAAAGCCGCTCTTCGTCCACCTGCGCGAGCGAGGTGATGTCCGGGAGTGCTTCCATAAAACGGGCAAAGTACGGTTTGACCGCCTCTACCCGCGTCTGCTGCAGCATGATCTCCGAAATCCAGACCGAATACGGTTCCGGATTCTCCCGCCACGGAAGAAGCCGCCGGTTTTTCCGGTACCAGGAGAGCAATGGAGCGCCGGATGCCGCCAGCCTCTCTTCTTCCGCATAAGGTATTTCCCCCTCTAAAGGCTTCAACGACGCATAAAAATCTTTATACATATCCGTAAATGCCCCGGACAGATACCTCTCCTGAGATCACCTTGCACACCTTTCCGTCTTCTGTGCGGACCAGCAGTTCGCCCATCTCGTCAATTCCGAGCGCCATGCCCGTATACTCATTGCCCGGAGACAGGACGCGCACCTGTGTACCGCAGTTTGCCAGACGGCTGTTATAAACGTCCATCAGAGATTTCATGTTCTGGTTTTCCATGAATTTATCATAATATCCCTCATACGCACGCATGATCGCGGCGATAAGCTGGCTGCGGCGCACTTCTTTTCCTGTCTCCAGATACAGAGACGTTGCCACATCCCGAATCTCCTCCGGGAACTCGTGATTTGCCACGTTGATACCAATACCAGTCACGATATAATTAATACACTCTAATTCCGTGCTCATCTCGGTCAGGATACCGCAGACCTTCTTTCCATTGACGACGATATCGTTCGGCCACTTGATCTTTGCCTCCAGATCACAAACCTCCCGAATCCCGTCGGCAACTGCCAGAGCCGCCACCAGCGTCAGCATCGACGCGCAGGTCGGAGGAAGCTCCGGGCGCAGAAGCAGGCTCATCCAGATGCCGACGCCATGCGGCGCCGCCCAGCTTCTTCCGCGGCGTCCCTTTCCCATCGACTGATAATCCGCGACTGCCAGCGTACCGTGCGGGGCATCTTTCTCCGCCGCTTTCTTGATCTCGGTATTGGTTGAATCCGTCTCGTCAAAATATAAAATATTTTTTCCAGCCCACTCGCTGTCGATGCTGCTCTCCAGCTCTGCCTGGCTGAGAACATCGCCCAGGAAACGCAGCCGGTAACCGCGGTTCCGGACCGCCTCTATCTCATATCCTTCTGTCTCCAACTGTTTGATAACTTTCCAGACTGCCGTCCGTGATACATTTAAACGCTCACAGATCTCCTGTCCGGACAGGTAATCATCCGTTTCTTTTAACATTCGCAAAACTTCTGTTTTCACTTTTATTACCCCCACCATATTGTAAGTGTACTGACAATACATAAAAGGAACAATCCGGCTCCCACTGCCATCAGGATCATTCCGCCGGTCCGCAGATGCTTTCTTCCCCTTCCCCGGCGATAGCGGTCATAGCCATTGGCAAAATTCAGTACCGCCGCCAGAAGAAAGATTACCGGAAACAAAATCCGGTTTTCATCCGGGTTCAGAAACGCAAGAACCGCAAATATCACGATCAATATACCCACTACGATATGAAGCATATCCAGGGCAAACGCGATATTCGCGCTTTTCTTTCTTTTTTCCTGCAGGTTCAACGCATCCACTCCTTACTTATATTCGCAAACAACAGCCTCATTCTTCATATAGCACATAGCTTCTTGCATATACCCTTTCATCAACATATATGGGTATACATATCACCATGGGATATTATACCGAATGTCCGCAGGCTTGTCAAAAAAGAACTCGAAAAAGGCTGCGGTTCCTGCTTTACATAACCATCAGCCTTTTCTTATACCTTTTTTTATAACTTAGAGCCGCTCACTCCCGGCTACTCTGCCTTTTGAACATCCGTGCCAACTTCCGTCAGACCCTTTACCAGACCGGCAATGCCCTGGATCTCGGACGGGATGATGATCTTCGTCGCCTTGCCGTCCGCTGCTTTGGCAAATGCCTCCAGGCTCTTGAGCTGCAGCACTGCATTGTCCGCGCCTGCTTCCTTGATGAAGCGAAGTCCGTCTGCTTCCGCTTTCTGGACTTTGAGGATCGCTTCCGCCTCGCCTTCTGCCTCGCGGATCATCTTTTCCTTCTGTGCTTCTGCACGCAGGATCGCCGCTTCTTTCTCTGCTTCTGCTTCCAGAATCGCGGACTCTTTCTTACCTTCAGCTACCAGGATCGTCGATTTCTTCTCGCCTTCGGCACGGAGAATGGACTCACGGCGCTCACGCTCTGCCTTCATCTGTTTCTCCATCGCATCCTGAATGGCTGCCGGAGGAATGATATTTTTCAACTCAACACGGTTTACCTTGATTCCCCACGGGTCTGTCGCCACATCGAGTGCAGAGCGCATCTTCGTGTTGATCGTCTCACGGGAGGTTAAGGTCTGGTCAAGTTCGAGATCACCGATGATATTTCGAAGGGTGGTCGCCGTCAGGTTCTCGATCGCCATGATCGGGTTCTCAACACCATACGCAAACAGCTTCGGATCCGTGATCTGGAAAAATACAACCGTATCAATCTTCATCGTAACGTTATCTTTCGTGATAACCGGCTGCGGTGCAAAATCTACAACCTGCTCTTTTAAAATGACTCTTTTTGCCACGCGGTCAATGAACGGCACCTTGAAATGCACGCCAACCGACCATGTCTCCAGATAAGCACCCAGACGCTCTACGACTAATGCCTGTGCCTGCGGCACGATCCGGATACAGGATGACAAAATCAGAAGTACCACAATCGCAATGACAAGAAAACTGATAAATGCTCCCATATTTCCTATTCCTCCTTACATTTGCTGACAATCAGCTTGACGCCGCTGACCGCCTGAATCTGTACCATCGTATCCTTCGGAATCCGGCTTCCATCCGCCGAGCGTGCCGTCCATTCCTGGCCGGACACCATCGCCGTCCCTCTCGCCTCGTCGTTATCAATCTCTGCGGTTACCCGCGCTTTTTTACCCACCAGCGCGTCCACATTGGTCCGCACCGTCTTCTGATTGATATACCGGAGTGCCAATGGTCTTGTTGAATACAAAAGAAGGAATGAAACAACGACAAACACCGCCATCTGGATGTAAAGATTCACTCCCGCGATCGACAGAACACACGCAATCAGAGCGCCTCCAGCAAACCAGATCGAAGTCAGCGCCATCGACGCTGCTTCCAGCCCGATACACACTACAAACACCGCCAGCCAGACACACCATACTGCCATGTCATCCCCTCCTTCCATATAGGTCTTTTGACCCTGATATCTTAAAACTAGTATACGATATTTTCTGACATTTATCAACCAATCAGCTCTGTTTTTGAACTTACAGTTTTATTACAAACTTCTTAATGGAACATATCGATCTACAGTTCAATTTATTTCTTCACAGCTCTCTATTTGCACAAACTATCCGGCTTAAAACATTGTTTCAAAAAAGCAATTTACTGCCGTCTCTGCCGTGCCGTCTCAAACAGCAGCACCGAAGCCGCCACCGCTGCATTGAGGGATTCAACCTTTCCAGCCATCGGAATCCTCACCCACGCGTCAGCAAGCGCCGCCGTCTCCTCGGTCAGACCATTTGCCTCATTTCCGATCAGAAAGCCGGACGGACCTGTATAATTTTCTTCTTCGTAGTTATGTTTCCCCTTTAAATGCGCCGCATAGAGGCGGATTCCCTGCTTTTTTACTTCCCCGATCGTCTGATGCAGGTCGTCCGTGTAGATAAACGGCACCCGGTAGATCGAGCCCATCGTGGAACGGATGACCTTCGGGCTGTAAATATCAGCTGAACCACGGTCAAGAATGATGCCTGTCACACCCGCCCCCTCTCCGGCACGCAGGATTGTTCCCAGATTACCCGGATCCTGCAGCGTCTCCAGAATCACAAGCTCCGGTGCCTTTCCGTCCGGGCTATTTTTCAGCACATCTGAGAGCTGATAGGAAAACTGTTCCGCTACCGCCAGGATCCCCTGCGGTGTCTGGGTGTCCGACATATGGCGCATGACCTCATCCGTCACCGTCTCATACCGGCAGCCAGCCAGCAGTTTTTCTGCTCTTTCCCCCTGCTGGCGCAGAAAATTTTCCGACACATAGACTTCGCGGCGTCTCTCCACCGGCAGTTCCCCGAACATCTTCGGACCTTCCACCAAAAAGACACCCTGTTCCCGTCTTGCTTTTGCTTTCTTTGCAAGCGCCGTCACCGCTCTGACACGGGCGTTGCCCGTGCTCGCGATCACAGGCTGCCTCCTGCCGCTTTCGTCTCCGGCACTCCGTAAACGCAATCCTCATCCAGTGTTTCCAGCTCCTCCAGCCACAGGCGGCTGCACGCATCGCTCGGCATACGCAGGTCGCCGCGCGGCGATACTGCAGCAGAACCTACCTTCGGACCATCCGGCAGGCAGGAACGCTTAAACTGCTGGTTGAAGAAACGGCGGTAGAACACCTTCAGCCATTTAAGGATCGTTTCCTTATCATAAGCACCGTCAAATGCCTGACGCGCCAAGCGGTAAATCTTGCCCGGACGGTAGCCGAATCTTAATATATAGTAGAGATAGAAATCATGCAGCTCATAAGGACCAACCAAATCCTCCGTTTTCTGTGCGATCTTTCCATCCTCCTCCGGCGGCAGAAGCTCCGGGCTGACCGGCGTATCCAGTACATCCAGCAGAATATCAGAAAGCTCTTTCTCGCCACAGGTATCTGCATAATAGCGCACCAGATGGCGCACCAGCATCTTCGGAACCGAGCAGTTGACACCGTACATCGACATATGATCGCCGTTGTAGGTCGCCCAGCCAAGCGCCAGCTCCGACATATCGCCGGTACCGATGACAAGACCGCCGATCTTATTGGCAAGGTTCATCAGAACCAGCGTTCTCTGGCGTGCCTGTGAATTTTCATACGTTACATCATGAACCGACGGATCCTGCTCAATGTCACGGAAATGGATCGTAACTGCCTCTCGGATATCGACTTCTTTCAAGGTTGCACCCAGCTTTTTCGTGAGCTGGCAGGCATTCTGGTACGTCCGGTCAGTCGTACCAAAGCACGGCATCGTCACAGACAGGATATTTTCACGTGGAATCCCCAGCAGATCAAAGGCGCGCACGGTTACTAAAAGTGCCAGCGTTGAATCCAGACCGCCTGAAATACCAACGACAGCATGGCGACATCCGGTATGTTTGAGACGTTTTTTCAATCCCATCGCCTGGATCGAAAGGATCTCCTCGCAGCGGCGGTTCCGGCTGCCCGCATCGTGTGGGACAAACGGGGTCGGATCGATCGCGCGCTCCAGCGCAAGCGGTTTCCGATCCAGCGTAAAGCTTACAAACCGGTAATCCTCACGGCCTTCTGTCTGATAGGTCGTCATCCGGCGGCGCTCACATTCCAGACGTTCCAAATCGATATCTGCGTAGATCGTCTGATTCTCAAATCGCGCTGACTCCGACAGGATATTGCCATTCTCAGCGATAATATTCTGGCCGCCAAAAACGAGATCCTGGGAAGACTCTCCCTCGCCCGCATTGGCGTAAATATACGCACAGAGCAGCCGCGCCGACTGACCGCTGATCAGACTTCTACGGTACTCGCTCTTGCCTGTCACCTCATCGCTGGCAGAACAGTTGACGATCACCGTTGCCCCCGCCGACGCGTGTGCAATACTCGGTGGATTTAAAACCCAGACGTCCTCGCAGATCTCCGCCCCCACGACGAGATTTTCCACATTGTCACAGGAAAATAAAAGCTTCATTCCCATTGGCACCTGATAACCGTCCCAGGAAACGTCAATTGTCTTTTCCCAGCCCGGGTTGAAATAACGTCCCTCATAAAATTCAGAATAGTTTGGAATCCATCTCTTCGGAACCAGACCGAGCAGCTTTCCATCCTGGATCGCCGCTGCTACATTGTACAATTTATTGTTGTATTCCCACGGAAGTCCTACAAATACAAGCATTGTATCGCCAGATGTAAAGGCGATCAGCTTCCTAAGCTCTTCCCTTGCCTTCGCCAGCAGCGATTTCTGGATAAACAGCTCACCGCACGTATATCCCGTCAGCACCAGCTCTGGAAATACCATAATCGAAGCGCCCTTTTTGCGCCCCTCCTCTATCTGTTCACAAACCTGTTCCCGGTTGTACTCTACATCTGCCACCTTCACTTCCGGCGTTGACGCGGCAACCCGGATAAAGCCATCTCTTATCATATGGTTTGTCTCCCTTATAAATAATTTTTAAAAACATAGCAACTGTTCAGTAGGTCTGCGCATTTACTGCGCTGACCGTACGAAAACATGGGCCAGCAGGCAAAAATCCCATTGCCGTAGGCAATTTTAAATGGATTTTTGCGCGTGACTGTGAAGGTACTGAACAGTTACGAATTTATTGTAGCTGTCACTATACAAAAAGTCAAACATATATAAAAAGAGAGCCGCTTTTCCCCCACAGAAAGCAGCTCTCCGGTCACGTTCACAACCGTTACATTAAATAGTTTGATTGCTGTATGTAAATATACCACTCTTTTCCAATTTTGTCAACGTCGCTTTTGTCATTTTGCACAATAAATCATTTTCTTTTTTCGACAAGAAAAAGCAATTTTCACAGTTCTTTTTTACGAATCTTTCCGCTTTCAGTCTTTGAAAACTCCTTTAGCAAGGCAAATTCGCGCGGGATCTCATAATCTGCCAGTCTTTCCGCCAAAAATTCCCGAATTGCCATATTGGTACAACCACATTTCCCGCTGTCACTTCCGACATTTTCTAGTATATCGGAATTTCAAAAGATTGCCAAACTTGTACCACTGAAGGTTTACAAATTGTTTTTCTTTTTACTCAACTGCCAGAACGGATATTTCACGATACCGGGTGTGTTATTGTTTTGTCATTTTAAACGGTTGCTTTTCACTTCCGATGAATTTATAATAACGCCATAGGTTACAGTCTGAAACCAATCCCCGACGCAATGCGGATCTGGGGCGGACATTATAAACTGACACAGGAGGATACTGCCAAATGATCACCATTCAAAATCCGCTGACCTTTACTTCCTCTTATCCGCCCAAACGGTTAGGAGCTATCTCCGATCTGCTCTTTTTCGATATCGAGACAACCGGCTTTTCCGGCGACTACGCCTCGGTCTATCTGATCGGCTGCGTCTGGCACGACGGAAACACCTGGATTCTGACCCAGTATTTTGCCGAGACGAGGGATGCAGAGGAAGAGGTTCTCGACGCTTTTTTTGCACTTCTCCGGACAAAGCGCATCCTCGTCCATTTCAACGGCGACGGGTTTGACATTCCATTTCTGACGAAACGCTGTGTTTTTTATAAAAAGGACTGGAATTTTGAAGCGGTTGAAAGTTTTGATATTTATAAGAAAATACGCCCATTAAAAAAATTGCTGGGACTTGAAAATCTGAAACAGAAAAGCATCGAGCGGTTCCTCGGCATTGCCCGCGAAGATAAGTACAACGGCGGTCAGCTCATCGAGGTTTACGGTGAATATTTACAGACGCACTCTGAATTGCTGAAACACCTTCTGATTCTCCATAACGAGGATGACTTAAAGGGAATGCCGCAGATTCTGCCGATTCTCGCCTACCCGGACTTTCTGACCGGCGATTTTTCTTTCAAAGGTTCAGAAAGCCGTGATATCCCATATGCGGACGGAAACTCAGAAAAGCACCTGCTGCTTCACTATGAAAGTCCCGTCTCTCTGACAAGCGGATTCCAGTTTTCCATCGGTGATCTGGAGCTGTCGGCGGAAGGAAACCGCCTGACGCTCGACCTTCCATTATATTCCGGGGAGCTGAAACGATTTTACAACGATTATGAGAATTATTACTATATGATCTACGAGGACTGCGCCATCCACAAAAGTGTCGGTCAGTATGTGGATCGCTCCGCCCGCAAGAAGGCAACCGCCAAAACGTGCTACACCCGCGCAGCCGGGCTGTTTGTGCCGCAGCCGCTTCTTGCAGATGGCACTCCGATGTGGCATGAATGCCTGAAAGCAGACTATAAGAGTAAGCAGCTGTTTGTGCCGTATTCAGAACAGCTTTTCACAGATCCAGAGACGGCAGTGCTGTACTTACATAATTATCTGAGAGAATTGTCCTTATAAATTACAGCACCCGTCCACGCTCTCTTATCTCCCGGATCACGTGTCCCATCCGTTTTCTCCGGACTGCCTGTTCTTTCGCCCTCTCCCGTGCAAGCAGCGCCCGGATGAACGCAAAGGTCCTCTCCTCGCCCTGTTCTTTCAGCATCGTGAGGAGATATTCCAGCTGGTACTTCGTCCTCGGGTGCATCACGACAAAATCTCTTCCTCTTTCAAAGTATTCCCACGCACACGCATCCGTGTAATCTTTTCCCTTATAAACCTTCGACGCGGCAATCCGGTCCATTACCATCTCGATCAGATAGCGAAGGGGCATTTTATTGCCGACAAGCCCCCAGGACTTGTCCGGTGCAAAATCGATCCAGTATTCGAAATGATGTTTGTTGCGTCCCTTGTGGTGCAGCCATGCCGCCGAATAGCCCTTTTCTTCTTTTTCCGCCGCATTTGGGCTGCGGTTTCCCTGATAATATTTAACGCCGGTCGCAAATTCCTCCCAGGAATACTTGGAGAGGTCGTGCAGAAGTCCCTGGCGGTACAGCCCTACCGCAAAGCAGTTTTTCATGACCTCGCATTTATGTTTCGTGATCGTCAAAAAATGATGATACGCATTGTAAATATAATTCATTTTCCTACCTCTTTCCCCTTTTCTTTCCTCCTATTTTACCCCCCGTATTCTGGTTTGACAACCCCACTTTCTTTCGCGGCTTTCTGGAAAATACCCGTTACTGGGACACATGTGTGTACAGTAACAAATGCCCTTATTTTCCACAAAAATTTAACTATTTTTAAATGTCTGAATTTCCAGAAATTTTATGCGAAAACGTTTGACATCAATATGAAACTATGCTATTCTTGGAACAGGTCGTAAATCCATGCGGCCATCACTATTTTTTATATTTTTTTGGAGGTATCATATGAACAGAGGTACTGTAAAGTGGTTCAACAACCAGAAAGGTTACGGATTTATCTGCGACGAGCAGGGCAACGATGTATTCGTTCACTACTCCGGACTGAACATGGAAGGCTTCAAGTCTCTTGAGGAAGGCGCTCAGGTAGAGTTCGAAGTTGTTAACGGTGCTAAGGGACCGCAGGCTACTAACGTAACCAAGCTTTAATCATCAACTTTCCAGTGTACCTGTTTTCCAAATATGTTTGATATATATTTTGCGAATACGTTATATTGATCTAAGTAAAGTGATTATAAAAAGGGATACTGCTTCGGCAGTATCCCTTTTTTCGTCACTGCTCACACATGTGTGAACAGTGACCTTTTTTTCTGTCCTGCCATGCGGAACATATCCAAATATCCTTTTTCCGCACAGCAGCCATATCTATTATCTCATTTCTTTTTACTTCTTAGCTTTCTCGTACAATTTTTTCAGCTCATCCACACTAAATTCATAGTGCTTGTTGCAGAACTGGCAGTTGACTTCGATGCTCTTGCCCTCGTCGATCATCTCCTGCAGCTCCTTGCCGCCGATGCTGATCAGCGCCTTTTCTACACGGCTCTTGGTGCAGTTGCAGGTAAACTGAATCGGCATCTTATCCAGAATCTCCAGACCAAATTGTCCTAAAATCAGCTCCAGAATGTCCTCCGGGGTCATTCCCTTATTTAACATCGTCGTCACCGGCTCCAGCTCACCGATCGTCTTTTCAAGTGCCGCGATCGTCGCCTCCTCTGCTCCCGGAAGAAGCTGGATGATAAATCCGCCTGCCTGGCGCACCGTATTTTCTTTATTCATCAGAACGCCCAGTGCCACGGAGGACGGAGTCTGCTCGGAGGTCGCATAGTAATAAGTCAGATCTTCCGCAATCTCACCCGTTACCAGGATCGTCTGTCCCACATACGGCTCTTTCAAACCGATATCCTGGATTACGCTCAAGACGCCGACTCCCAGCGCACCGCCCACATCCAGCTTGCCCTTCGCATTCGGCGGCAGCATTACCTCCGGGTGGAACGCGTAGCCCTTGACATTGCCGTTCTTATCAGCTGTCACCGTCAGACCGCCGATCGGACCATCGCCCTCGACCCGGATGGTTAAAAGATCACTGTCCGCTTTCATCATCGATCCCATCATGACCCCTGCCGTCATCAGGCGTCCCAGCGCTGCGGTCGCCACCGGGCTGGTATTGTGCGCCTGTCTGGCTTTCTCCACCAGATCACGGGAAGTCGCCGCAAATGCGCGGATCTGACCATTCGCCGCCGTCGCACGGAGCATATAATCTCCGGTCTGTCCCGTTATTTCACCTGCTTTTATCTTTTCCATCATTTATACCTCTTTTCCATGTTCTCTCGCAACCACATAGATTCGGTCGCTCTCTTTTCGCGGCACATTCTTCGTAAATGCGTCATACGCCGCCACAAATTCCATGCCCGCCTCTGTGAGCGCCTTTTTTATCTCGTCCAACGACCACGCGCGCTCAAAATGCGTCTCCTGATAGCGGCGGTATAAGTCATCCTCCTCGCGGATAAAGAGCGTCAGATCGTAGGAGTTAATTTTCTCCTCTTCATCATACTCATTTTCCCAGATGAAGCTCCCCTCGTCGCGCACCTCCGCGATCGTCTCACTTCCCATTGCCTGAAACTTTGCCTCCGTGTTCAGGTCGAAAATGAACATTCCCTTCGGATCCAGATAATTGTTGACCAGCGAAAATACGTGCGCCAGATCGTCATAATCCAGAATATAATTCAGCGAATCGCAGATACTCACGACCGCCCGGACCGTCCCGTACAATTCAAATTCACGCATATCCTGCAATAAATACAAAATTGGCAGCCCGGATTCTGCCCGTTTTTCGATTGCTTCCTGCAGCATATCCTCCGAGACATCCACGCCGATCATATCATAGCCTTCCTTTGCCAGAAGCTCCGTCAGCGTGCCGGTTCCACATCCCAGATCCAGCACCAGACCATCGTTGATCCCATATTCCTTTAAAAGAGAAGTCAGGTACCCGCACCAGTCCTCATAGGGAATATTATCCATAAACATATCATATACTTCCGCAAAACTCGTGTAAGCGTCCATTTAGCCTCTCCTTCTATATTGCCGATGCAAAAATGACTGCCATGCACCGAAAGCTTTCCCCTACTGCACAATCTCCTTCCGATGCCAGCACTCCCATCATAGCAATTTTTCGCCCTGTTTGCAAGAATAATTGAAAAAGCACACGCAAATGACTAGGAATGGAGTAATTGTTCACAGGTAGGCACTTTTGGAACCGAAAGTGCCGTAAGAAAACGTGGTGGCAGCAGGATTTTGTCGTATACACTAACTCTTGACGTTCCACGCAGAACTGACTATACTAGAGCGTATGAAAAATTTGACTGAAAAACAAAAACATTCCCCCATCAAAAGCCGCCGTTTTTACCGCCGGCAGATGTGGCTTCCGGCGCTGGTGCTGATCGCGTCCATCCTGCTCCTGTGGCAGAATGCCGGGGAAAATTCACACTCCCCGCGGCCGATAAACAGCCAGTGCAAGTTTGAAGATTTTTATAACCCGGCTCAGCCCTATGTCTCGGTGAACGCTCCTTCCTTATATTATACAGGGTGCGCTGCCTACGATGGAAAGAAAGAGACCGGATATTATTATTACTCTCTGGAAAATGGAACCTGCCATTTCTATCTGCTCGATCCGTCTTCCGGCTATCCAGAGCCGCCCGAACGCAAAGCACTTTCATTAAACGGGCGTTTGATCCGCCTGAACGAGGATACCTATGAATCGCTTCTCCAGACGATGGCGGACAGTCTCTCCTGGACGGTGAGCTCCCTGCGGAACATGACTTCGCCTTATATCATATCCGCTCTGCCGTATCCCGCTCTGACGCATGAGGTATTTCATCTATTAGCCGGATGTGCGTTTCTGATCGCCCTGGTGGATCTAATCTGGCTTTTTTACCATTCACTTCGGCACCGCCGGGAGCCGCTGCAGCTTTCCGGTGAGGCACAGCAGGGGCAGCAGGATTCTTCCAGTGAGCAGCCGCGCACTTTAATTTCCCACCGCAGGAAAAAACATTGACAGACGATTCGAGCCATGCCGCTTTCCCTGGCATAGGCTGAACCGTCTGTCTTTTTTCGGCTGCTATTTCGTTTTTCTCTATTTCAGCTTATCAGATTATGCTTCTATCTGAATACACCGCGCCCAGTGTGTCCTTGAAAGTTGTACTGCCTCCGGTGACAGCGGCACATGGGCACACGCCTCTCTTCTCTTCGGACATCGCTCATAAAAGATACACTTCTCCCCACTGCCCGCTATCTTCTTTGGTGCATTCTGGACGGACCGCTCTTTTTCCTGATTTTCCAAAAGGTTCTCTTTCGTCTGTCCCCGCTCCGGTTTTTCCATCCGGCTGTCTCTCTCCGGCTCCGCACTCTGCTTTCCTGCCTCCGCATCCAGTTCCATTGTATCCCCGCCGATCGCCGCTTCCAGCAGAAGTTTCGTGTACGGGTGCGCCGGATGCTCATAGATCTCTTCTGCCAGACCTTCTTCCACAATCACACCCCTGTAAATGACCATGACACGGCTGCAGAGCCCGCGCACGACGTTCAGATCGTGGGAAATAAAGAGGATGGTCATCTGCTTTTCGGCGTGCAGCTTCAAAAGCAGGTTCAAAATCTGGGACTGGACCGTCACATCAAGCGCCGAAACAGGCTCATCCGCGATCACCAGGCGCGGATCCATGAGAAGTGCCACGCCGATGCTGATGCGCTGTTTCTGACCGCCAGAAAGCTCTCTCGGATGGCGCGCCGCAAAGGACTCATCCAGTCCGACATTTTCAAGCATTTCCTTCACTAGCTGCCTGCGCTCTGCGCGGTCCCTAATGCCGCGCAGGCGCAGCGGTTCTTCCAGAATCCATCCGATCGTCCGCGCCGGGTTGAGCGATCCCGCCGGATCCTGAAATACCATCTGCGGACGGACGCCGTCACGCACCTTCACCTCACCCGTATAATTGTCGTGAAGTCCCAGGATCGTCTTGCTGAGCGTCGATTTGCCGCAGCCGCTCTCGCCCACGATCCCCACAATCTCTCCCTCTCTTGCCGACAGGTTCAGATCGTGAATTACGTGTTTTTTTCCTTTTTTACGGAACAGACCGCCACGCACATCGTAAAATACGTTCAAATCCTTCAGGCGCAGGATCTCCCCGCCGGAGCTTTCCCCTTTTTCTCCCTCCGGAATCGACGCCACCAGATGGCGCGTATATTCATGCTTCGGATGCAGAAGGACGTCTTCCGTCTGCCCTTCTTCCACGATCTCTCCCTTATAAACCACGATCACACGGCTGCAGAGCGCACGCACAACATTCAGATCATGGGAAATAAAGAGAATCGACGTTCCCTTGGTCCGGTGGATATTCCGCAGAAGCTCCAGGATCTGTGCCTGAACGACACAGTCTAACGCTGTCGTCGGTTCATCCGCAATCAGAAGACTCGGAGAATTGATCATCGCCTGCGCGATCATCACACGCTGGCGCATGCCGCCGGAAAGCTCATGCGGGTATTTACCGCACAGCCCCTCCGGGTCCGGCAGACCGACTTCTGAGAGTGCCTGCACCACCCGTTCATGGATCTCAGCATTTCCGAGTTTCGTATGGATCCGCAGGCTTTCCCCGACCTGCCGTTCGATTTTCAATACCGGATTTAAGGAGGTCATCGGCTCCTGAAAGACCATCGCCATTTTGCTGCCGCATAGCTGTCTCCGCTTTTCCGGTTTCATGGTCACCAGATCTTCTCCCTGAAAACAGAGCGATCCGGAGGCAATCTCGGCGTCCTTCGGAAGCAGCCCCATCAGCGCCAGCGCACTCATGGATTTTCCTGACCCTGACTCGCCGACTACTCCGACGATCTCGCCTTTTCCGATCGAAAAGCTGATTCCCTTGACTGCCTCAAAGGTCGAATTTCCTTCTGGAAAACGGATCGACAGATTTTTTATCTCAACCAATGGTTCCATCTTTTCGCCTCCTTACTGCTGCATCGAGCGCAGCCCCTCGCTCACCATACTGAATCCCAGAATAATCAGGATGATCGTCACGCCCGGTCCGATCGCGTACCACGGCGCATTGAACAGGTACGACTGCGCTTCGTAAAGCATTCTCCCGAGACTCGGCTCCGGCGGCTGGATTCCCAATCCCAGATAACTCATACTCGCCTCCGCCAGCACCGCATTGTTAAATCCGATCGCCGCCGCCGTCAAAAGGCTGACCGCCGCATTCGGCAGAATATGGGCGAAAATAACCCGGATATGCCCTGCGCCAAGGATCCGCGCACTCTTGACAAAATCCAGTTCCCGGCACCGGATCACCTCACTGCGGACGATCCGGGCAAAACTCGGGATAAAAAGGATTCCCAGCGCCAGAATGATGTTGTAGCTTCCCGGCTTCGTCAGGCTGATGAAGATAAGCGCCAGAAGAATGCTCGGAAACGATAAAAGGATATCATTGAAACGCATGATCAGGTTATCGAAAAAGCCGCCGAAATAGCCGGTCAGCGCACCGACGATCGTGCCAAACACACACCCGATCAAAACCGTGCAGACTGCCACAAAAAAGGTGCTGCCGCTTCCCGCCATCACACGGCTCAAAATATCGCGCCCGAAGTTATCCGTTCCCAGCGGGTGTGCTGCACACGGCGCCAGATTGACTGCCATGGAGTCCATCGTCGTCGTCCCATACGGCGTCCAGAACTGTCCGATCAGGGCAACTGCCAGAAAGAACAGCGTGATCGCGCCCCCTATCATCAGATTATAATTCTTTCGTTTCATTCGTCTTCCCTCTATTCTTCCGCCGTCCGGACTCTCGGATCCAAAACCTGATAAATCATATCAACCGCAAAATTGATAAGTACGACCACCGATGTGATGTACAGCACGATCGCCTGCACAACCGGATAATCGCGGTTGGAGATCGAGCTGATCAGAAGTCTTCCGATTCCCGGCACGCTGAACACCTGCTCCGCCACGATGCTGCCGGCAAGGATCTCCGCGATTACCATCGCAAAGAACGTCACAACCGGAATCATCGCATTTTTCAGCACATGCCCGTACAATACCGCCGTTTCCGTATTGCCGCGGCTGTAGGCAGTCCGCACGTATTCCCGGTTCATCTCGGTCAGAATCGAGCTTCGCAGGAATTTCACCACCATCGCAATCTTCGGCAGCGCCACCGCGAGCGCCGGAAATAAAAGGTACTGTGCAGACTTTCCGAAATTTTCCGACGGTTCGATAAATTTACCCGGCTGGAACATATGAAGAATCAGTCCAAACACGTAGGTCAGGATCATGCCGAGAAAGAATGACGGCACCGCCATCAGAATCTGCGTCAGGCAGTTCGTCAGCGTATCGACCCATTTCCCGGCAAACCGGGCACTCAGGATTCCGAGCGGAACTGAAATCACCGTGATGATGAGCAGGGAAATGACTGCCAGAAGCACCGTGACCGGAAGCCGCTGTGCCAGAAGGGAGCGGACTGAGGTTCCCTCATACCGGTAGGACTCCCCGAAATCCCCCTGCATCGCATCGGTCACCCATCTTCCATACCGCTCCAGAAGTGGATCATTTAATCCCATCTCATCCCGCGCCCGCTCTAACTGCTCTTCCGTCGCGTCCTTTCCCAGCCTGGAAAGTGCCGCATCGCCCGGAATCACAGAAAAAGCGGTAAACGTCAGGAAGGATATGACCAACAATGTGATAATGAGAGTTATCAGTTTTTTTATAAAGAATTTCATAATTCCCTCCTGCGTTTACCGCTTCTTATTCTGTTGTTATTTCCTGGTTACTGTTCACGGGCAGGCACTTTTGGAACCGTAAGTGCCGTAAGAAAACGTGGTAGCAACAGGAATTTGCTGGATTGTAACTGTATATTTTACTGCTCTACCTGATATAACAGGGACATATCCTCTGCTGCCGTCGGGTAGAAGGTGTAGCCGCCAAACTTCTTGCTGACTGCTACGAGGTTCGCCGGATCTTCGATGTAAACGGCTGCCGCATCCTCTGCCAGGATCATCTGCGCCTTCTTGTAGTTTTCTACTTTTACATCGTCATCAACGGTTGTGTATGCTGTATTAAATACATCGTCGTACTCAGTGTTGGAGTAATGCATGAAGTTCTTCGCATCGTCTGTCACATATTTCTTGAGCCAGTCGCTTGGTGCCAGCGTTCCGTCAAAACCGATGACAGTCGCCTGGAAGTTGCCTCCCTTGTATACATCCTGCAGCCAAGTGCTCCACTCAACCTGATTTAAGGTCACGTTGACGCCGACCTGGGACAGCTCGTCTGCGATGATCTGCGCGCTGTCTACGTGCTGGCTGTATGAGCTTGGAACGGTGATTTCCAGATCAAAGCCATCTGCGTATCCGGCATCTGCCAGAAGCTCTTTTGCCTTCTCCGGATCGTAGCTGTATACGGTCTCTGCTTCCGGCTCATAGTATTTCGACATTGCCGGAATCATATGGGAGCCGATGATGTGGCTCTTTCCGCCGAAAATAAAGTTGTTGATTGCATCGCGGTCTACCGCATAGCAGAGTGCCTGACGCACCTCTGTCTTGGAAAGCGGCTCGTAAGCGCTGTTTAAGTACATCGCATGGACGAGGTTCATGCTTCCCTGTACGATGTTGTAATCTTCATCGCCCAGCGTCTCCGCCTGTGCGGCGGTTAAATATTTCAGAATGTCGATGGTGCCAGCCTGCAGCTCTACAAATGCGGTGTCCACATCGGCAATAAATTTAAATTCCACGCTGTCCAGGCTCGGAACGCCCTCCTGCCAGTAGCCGTCATATTTTTCCAGCTCCAGGTTCTGTCCCGGTGTGTAGGAAACATATTTGAATGGACCGGTACCGATCGGATTGCCTGCCGGGTCCTCGTTGGACTTCGGAATGATGGCAATCGTCATCATCGGAAGAAACTCTGAATAACTTTCTTTCAGGTTTACAACCAGTGTCTTGTCATCCTGCACCTCTACACTATCTACAAGCGAAGAAAAAGCGGAGGATTCACCCTGAATCTCCGCATAACGATCGATGGAATATTTGACATCTTCGATGGTAACCGGTGTGCCGTCATGGAATGTGACGCCATCTCTCAATGTGAAAGTATAAGTCTTTGCATCATCGGAAATGGTATAATCGCTGGCAACAGCCGGAATAAATCCGCCATCGGAAGTAGGCTTTACAAGCCCTTCGTACAAATTGAAAACCACGTCTCTAGTTCCTGCGTCCGTATCTACATGGGGGTCAAGACTAGCCAGGTCCTGCGTCATGCCATACACAACGCTGCCGCCTGGTACTGGTGTTCCTTCTGAAAGAGTATTACTGGTCTCTGCTTCGCTGGACTCGCCAGCTGCTTCTGAGGTGCCTTCTGCTGTCTTGCTGCCTCCGCATGCACAGAGTGAAGCAGATAACAAAAGTGCCATTACGCCTGAAAGAAGCTGTTTCTTTTTCATATCTTTGTCCTCTCGAATTCGTAATAATCTCTCATTATTAAATTGTCCTAGCCATTATAGCAGATTTTCATAGAAAATCAACTTTTCCAGCATAATTTAGGACTTTCTCACTATCTTTTAGGATGTTTTTTGTTGAAATTTACGAATTGATCCGGCTCGAAACTGTCAAAAATAAAAACATCAAACTGTTTCCGGTGCCGGTTTAATTCGCCCTGGTTTTTAATCGTCCACGCCGCCATCTTACATTTGTAGAAATAACGCAGCATTTCCACCGGAAGCGTGTTGCTGAACTGGCAGTTGTACGCAATGAAATCCGGTCTGCAAAATCCGTTCAGCATGCAGTATGTAAGCATCTCCCGCACAATGACCGGCGTTTTCAATCCCTCGCCGCGGTGATTGGTCGCAAGCTGTCCGCGCAAAACATTCGGACGATGGCACTTAAACCAGCCGAGTGCCAGCGGACTGAACGATTCGATGCAGTACTCACCCGGATAACAATCTAAAAGCGCCGCGCATTTCTCACACAGCTCCCGGTGGACAATCTCTGCTTTCAGTTCGATGATAAGCGGGGTACGCCCATCCGCCAGCTCAAGCACTGCCTCAAAGGCCGGTATCGTCTGGGATGAACCAAACAAACGATAGCTTTGCAGCTCTTCAAAGGTACAGTCGCGTATCTTCCGGTCAACGCCCGCCGCCCGCTTCAGATCCCAGTCGTGAAATACGACCGGAACCCCGTCTTTTGTCAGCTGTACATCCAGCTCGATCCCATATCCCATCTGGATCGCGCGCTCAAACGCCGGGAGCGAATTTTCCGGACATTCGCTCCGGTTGTCATGAAATCCCCGGTGGGCGATGTATTGCCGCTCAAATGCCTGCATTCTCGCCTTCCGCCCCGTCTCCGGCAGCATACTGCAGTAAAACAGAGATAAGAGCGATATCGTCACCATCCCTGGAATTACGATTGTCATATGTAAATAGCCTCTTTTCTTTCGTCACACAACGGCTCTGCGCCGTCCTACTAATCTTCTATCTCCCAATGCACCTGGCTTCCACCATTTCCTTTTTTTACCACCAGCTTGTGTCCCATCTCCTCTTTCAGCTCCGTCACGTGGGAAATGATGCCGATCAGGCGTCTTCCTCCGGACAGCTCCTGCAGCACCTGAACCGCCCGCGTCCGTGATTCCTCATCCAAGGAACCAAATCCCTCATCAATGAACATCGCATCCACCTTCACGCTGCCTGCCGCATTCTGGATGACATCCGCCATGCCGAGCGCCATCGCAAGCGCCGCCAGAAAGGATTCTCCACCAGACAATGTTTTGACGTCCCGGACCCGGTCGGTCACAAAGCTGTAGACATCCAGGTCAAGTCCCACTTCTCCCTGTTTTCCCAGATCGGCCAGACCGCGGCATTGAAGTTCAAAGGTTCCTTTCGTCATCCGGCGCAGGCGGCGGTTGGCTGCCTGTATCATCTGGCGGAAATACTGGCGCTGTACATACGTCTGGAAATCGATCCGCGCCGCGCCGCTCAGTTTTCCGTCCGCCGTCTGGTAAAGTTCGCTGATCTGCTGTTTTTCCCGGTCAAGCTGCTCCCGTTCCTGCAGATACACCCGAAGTGCCGCATATGCATCCTCGTTGCGCGTCCGCACCGACACATGTTCCCGGTGAAGCCGCGACCAGCGGTTTTTTTCCTCTTCCCAGTGCCGGATCTTTTGCTGGATTTTTTCTTCCGGTTCTGTTTCTGAATCTGCTTCAAAACGTTCCCGGAGCGAAGATAAGCTTCCCTCCAGCTCCCGGCATTTTTCCCGGCACTCCTGTGCTTTCTTATCAGCCGCTGTCACCGCCTCTGCAAGTGTTTCCAGCTCCCGGCTGCGCTTCTCAAGCTCCACCCGGAGTGTCCGGCTGTCTTTCCACTCCAGCCGCTTCGAGAGTTCCTCCAGCTCATTACGTCTCGTCTGGCTCTCGATCGCCACCTGCTGCACCTCACTTCTTTTAAGCTCCAGCGCAGCTTCCAGCTTCTTCTGTCCGGCTCCGTTCGCCTCCCGTTTCTGCCGGATCGTTTCTTCCATGGCAATCCGGTCAGTATAAGTGGTTTCCGCCTGCCTGCATCGCCGGATTTCCTGTGCCATCTGCCGTAGCTCCTTCTCCAGAGCATCCACATCCGGCTGGGCTGCCGGGCTGTCCTGATTTTGACCGTACAGTTTTCCCTGGATCTCTATCCGCCGTCTGCTCTCATGTTCCAGCGAGATCTGCGCCTCCTGGCACGCCTCAGCGGCTGTCCTCTGCTTCTGATCGGCATCATCCCGCCCGGCACGCAGCGCTTCTACCTGTTCCTCCCGGATCGGCTCTGTCTCCAGACGGCAGGGAGCCGGGTGTTCCAGCGAGCCGCAGACCGGGCACGGTTTTCCTTCCTGCAGCTCTGCCGCCAGAAGTCCCGCCTGCATCGCCAGAAAGCGGCAGGACGCGTCCTGATACAACTGATCTGACTGCTGGTACGCCCGCGCGGCTGCCTGAAATTTTTCCTGGCGTTTTTCCAGTGACTTCCTCCATGTCCGCTCCGCTTCACAGCATTTCCCTAACTCCTGCAAAACCGCCTGGCGCCGTTCCATCTGCTCCCGCCGTCCCCGGCATTCTGCCAGGGCAGCGCGCGCCTCTACCGCCTCCCGCTCCTGGTTTCGAAGTATTTCTTCCTGTGTACGGCACGTTTCCAGCTGATTCTGCATTTTTTTCAGGTTTTGGGTCAGAGCCGTCCGCTGATGTTCCAAAGTTTCATATGCCTGCCGTTTTTTCTCCTGCTCCGCATAGAGCGGAAGCGCATCCTGCATCCGCCAGATCTGATCCTCCAGCTCCGGTTTCCGGCTCTCATAGGCTGCGGCAGCTTCCCGGCGCCTAGCCTCCATCTCCCGTCCAAATGCTTCCAAACGGCTCTTTTCTTCCAGTACCCGTTTTTCCTTTTTCACAAGCTCCAGATGGTTCTGTCCGGCGGCAAGCTTCTGGATTGCATTCTCTTCCAGTCTCCCCGCCTCTTCCTCGATCCTCCGGCTTTCCTCCGACAACTGATGCAGAAATGCAAGCAGTTCCGCTCCATTTGTCCGGTACCGCTCTTTCAAAGACTGCCATCTTTCTTCCCACTCCGGAGCTACCGCCTCCTCCGTCCTGGGAACCGTCACCTGCCGGATGACTTCCTCGCACCGGGTCTTGTTATCCTCCAGCCTTCCATACAGCGTCCGATCTGCCTCCCGCAGCTTCTGCTGGATTCTACCGTAGATCCCGGTATGGAAAATGCGCGAAAATATCTCTTTTCTTTCTTTGGAGGATGCATGGAGCAGACGGATGTATTCGCCCTGCGCGATCATCGCGATCTGCGAAAACTGATCGCGGTCCACGCCCACGATCGCCCGGATCTTCTCATCGATCTCACGGATCCGGCCGGACATCTCACTTCCATCCGGCAAAAGCAGAGACGCTTTCGGCGCCACACTCGTCGCCGTGTATGCGCCGTCCTTATTTTTCCGCTTGCTGAGGCGCGTGTATGCCGGACTGCGGCGGATCGTATAATCCTGCCCCTTATCCTCAAACGTCAGTTCCACCCAGGTCTCCGCGTCCTCCGGTGCATACTGGCTGCGAAGCATCGCGCCCTCTCTCCCGACGCCGCTCGCCGCCCCGTAGAGCGCAAACGAGATCGCGTCAAAGATCGTCGTTTTGCCTGCCCCCGTATCGCCCGTGATCAGGAACAATCCCGTCCCCGCCCGTTCGAAATCAATCTGCGTCACGCCCCCATAAGAGCCAAACGCCGACATTGTAAGCAGCTTCGGTTTCATACGCGTTCCTCCTCCTCTGCCTCTTCCACCATGCGCGCCAGAATCGTCTCCTGTTCCTCTGTCATCGGGCAGTGGCGCACCGCCTCATAAAAAGAGGCAAATGCCTGAAACGGCGTCACCGCCCCTGTTTCCTCCGGTTCTTCCTCCAGTCGTTTCCGCGTCCTCTCATTGTCCACCCGGATCTCCAAAATATGCGCAAATAACTCCTCCAGGCGCTCCCGGAAATCGTACATTTCTTTTTCGTCCGTCAGGACCACGCTCACATACGCGTCCGCGCGTCCGCTTCCATCCGGCATCTTTTCCATCGTATCTGAAAGCAGCTTGAGTTCTTCCAGTGTCCCCCGCACGCGCTTTACATCGGGATGGCAGAGAATCGGCAGACGGCGGATCTGAGGCTCACTTCCTTTTTCTCCCAGTTCCACCACCGTGATCCCCTTCTGATGGTGTTCTTCACTGATCGAATATTTGTACGGCGTCCCACAATAGCAAAACCGCTCCTGCCCTACCTTCTGTGCCCCGTGGATATGCCCTAACGCCGCATATTCAAACGGTTCCAGCACCGACGCATCGATCGCATCCAATCCTCCGGAGGTCAGCACCGCCGTCTCCGAATCGCAGGTTTCCGGATTCTGACCGTTCCAGACAAAAAACTGGTGCGCCAGAACCACATTGCGCTCCTGCTTCCGGATCGTCTCCCGCGCCAGGAGTTTCTGGAATGCATCGGTATAACCATTGGTGTCAAACAAATGGCGCACATGACCCGGACGGATAAACGGTACCAGATAAAAATGAACCGGTCCCCACTCATCTGTAAGTGTGACCTGCTTTAAATACTCCGTCCGATCTGCCGGCGGCAGCGCCGCGATATGGATCTGGTGGCGTGCCAGAAACGATGCGCCATACGCCAGCCGCTCCGGTGAATCGTGATTTCCCGCAATGATCAGGATCTCCGTTCCCGGACAGCGCCCGGATAGCTCGGTCAGAAACCAGTCAAAAAGCGTATACGCTTCCCCCGCCGGGACCGATTTATCATAAATATCCCCGCATATCAGAATCGCATCCGGCTTCTCTTCCTCCGCATATTTAAGTATCTGCAAAAACGCATTCTTCTGGCTCTCGCGCAGGCTATAGCCATTTAACATTTTCCCGATATGCAGATCAGAAAGATGAAATAGTTTCACGCAGGCACACCTCCTTTTTCTTTCTTTGATCCACTGTTTTTTTGATTTCCAATTTTTTCCGCTTAAACATATAGACATTTTCCGGACATATATGGCAAAAAGCGCCGACACATCGAACCACTTCCCGTGCCAGCGCCTTTTTTGGTTACTGTGAACCGTTACCTTTTTCTGTTTTGTTCTTCACTCTTAATCCAGCTGGATCAATGCCATAAAGACCAGATCTTCATCTCCGGTATTGGCAATGCCATGACCACAGCCATCCGGCGTGAAGGTCTTATCGCCGACGGTAACCGGACGTTTCGTTCCATTATCATCGTACTCGCCCTGTCCCTTGATGATATAATACGTCTCGCTCTCGCCGTGGTGCTCATGATAGCCCAGGGAACATCCCGGTGCGATGGTTACCTCGGCAAACATCTTACATTTTGCATTTAACTCATTGTCATCCAGAATGTATTTTACAACTACCTGTCCTTTACCGCCGTTCGCATTTTCCTTAACAACTGTCTTCATGCTGTTTCCTCCTCATCCTGTGCCATTCTTTCAGATTCGTTCGACACTGTTTTTCTATGGAGTATTATAAGCGATTTTTTCCTCAACTTCAAGCTCTCTACTTAAGGGCAATCCGCATTTGTTGCAGTTCAGAAAATTCCTACTTGCTAAGTTCAATCCGCATTTCTAACTCGCTGTACGGAATTGTTACCTCCGGGAATCCTTCCGCATACGATGCAATCTCATACGGCGCATAATAGAAAACCACGCCCGTCTCGCTCAGATAAAACGGCGATTCGTAGCTGATGCCGTCTGCCACCGTATGTTCCAGATCCTCCGGTGATTCAAAGGCAAAATTTGTCTTTTCCGCCAGCTCCCGGAATGCCGCACCAACCTTCGCCTGCAGCTCCTCCACCGGATTCTCAACCACATCGCTCAAAGACAGGCGTGCCCCCGTTTCCCGGTCAAAGACAAAATACTGGCGGAACGGCGTTCCGTGTGCGCCGCCCGTATATTCGTATCCATCCGCACGGACACAGACATAATGATCATCCAGATACGTAATCGCGTCATCTCCGTCGATCGTAAGCGCCATCGAATAGACCGGCTGCGCTGCATCCGCCTCCTGCGGAAGTGTCTCTTCCTCCGATCCGTCCGATTCCGCCGTATCGATGCTCATCTCCGTATCAAGATTCATGGAATCCGTCCGCGCCGCCGACAGAACCGACGCCTGCAGCTCCTGCATCGTCTGGTTCATCGCCTCGACCGCATCGCCCTCTCCGTCAAATACCAGCCGTTCTGCGTACACACTTCCCAGCTCCCGGCTTCCATCCGCACTCTTTAACGTCTCCGACTGCGCCTCGACATGCCCCAGCTCCCGGATCGGAGACTGGAACAGAACCGGCTCTAACAATGTCACTTCCCCGCCTGCCGCATCATCCAGCGTTTTTTCTCCCAGATAAACGCCGTAATCCTTAAACTGCTGGCAGTATGCCTGATTTCCCGTCACATAAAAATTACCATACATAGAAAAATCATTCGTCATGCCCGGCTCTTCCTCGACCGTAAAAAGCGCATTCTGCGCCTCGGCGGCATTTGCCGCTGCATCTGCCTTAGCATCCGCCGCAATCCGCTTAAACGAAAATTTTCCCGTGCTGATCTGGGACGCCTGATTTTCCATCAGGTACAAATATCCGTCCTGATACTGCACCAGGCTGATATTTTCCGCCGTCTCATATAAAAGCGTCCGTTTTTCCGGGTCAGAGACCTCATAGCGGTAACACTGCGTATTTCCATTGCCATCCCGAAGCAGGGCAAAGAATGCGTCCTTCGCAAACAGCACCGACGATGTATTCGTAATATCCGAAATCTCCCTCGGATGGCTGCCGTCCACATCCGCAATCACCAGGCAGGTTTCATTCTGCACCGGCATATACCCAAACTGTTCCATATAATATGGAAGAATCCCATTAAACAGCTCGCTGCAGCCTGCCGGAATCTCCCCGTAGATCGTGTCTGACGGTGACAACTCTCCCGCTGTTTTGCCATTCTCATCGAGCATATAAATGACATTCATGTTGTAACCCTTGACATACAGGCGGTTCTTTGACGCATAGAGCACCGACGGCTGATCCGTCAGATCCGCTAAATGCTCTTCCACACCGCTCTCCAAATCCAGCCGGTACAGCCCATAAAGCTCCGTGCCCTGTGTGCTGCCACTCTCCGCCTGTATCCGATCAAAATACAGCCCGCCTCCGTAGACCCAGAAGGTGCTGTTTTCATCTCCTGTGTCAAACTGGCAGAGCGTCTTCATCTCGCCTGTCTCCTTCGAAAGGGAACGGATCTCCGTGCGGTATTTGAGGTACAGCATGCCATTCTCCTCCAGCACCCGATCCGCCGCTCCGAGCGCCGTGCTGACCGCGCCCTCCGTTTCCTCTGCCGCCTGTGTCTGCGCTGTTGTCTCAGCCGCCGGTGATTTTTTGCACGCTGACAGGGCTGCCGAAGCAGCAATCAAAAACATCGAAGCCGCCAGCACTGCCCTATACCCTGTCTTTTTCTGAACCTTTTTTCTCTGGTTCTGCTCTGTTCTTCCCTGATTCTGTTTCATTTCTTCCCGTTTCCACTCTTTCTGAGCCATCCGTCCAAACTCCCCACACTTTTTCTATTTTTCATCGGACCTGCGTCCGCTTTTTCTTCTGAATACAGGCGGAAATGGTGAATCCATCCCCGCCTGTCATACAGTGTACCCTGTTTTTTTTGCAATGTCAAAAGGTGTTCCAATATATTAAGTTATATTAATGAAACTGTAAGATTACAGTGCGCGGGTCTTTGACACCTGCATACCAGCTTTATGAGGCAATCGGCATTCCTACTGCAAATTATCCGGTCCGAATCCCATCGGTAGAAGCTCCGCCAGTGTATAGACCTTATATTCCTTCACCGAACGTGCCAGAATGATCTGAAACGCATCCTCATGGCAGAATTCCTTCATCACCTGACGACACACGCCACAGGGCGCACACCAGTCAAATTCCGAAGCTCCTTCCGGGCCTCCCACAACTGCAATCGCTGTGAAGCTGCGTTCACCCTCACTGACTGCCTTAAAAAAGGCAGTGCGTTCCGCGCAGTTTGTCGGTGTATAGGCCGCATTTTCAATATTGCAGCCACGGTAAATCCCGCCTTTTTCAGTCAGCAGAGCCGCCCCCACCTGAAAATGAGAATAGGGTGTATAGGCCATTTTCCGTGCTGCGAATGCTTCCTCGATGAGTGTTTCTATCCTCTCATTATTCATTCTTCGCATCCTCCTGAATCAAGATACGGATGGCTTCCACCGCTGTCCGGATTGCTGCCTCTGTATCATGGGCCTGTTCATTGGACAGACCTTTTTTCGCCCGCTCCTGATTAGCCAGAACCAGGAAGCAGGCACCTACACGCACCCGAAGGAAGCTGCCTGCGATAAACAATGCTGCTGACTCCATCTCCGATGCCAGGCATCCCATCCGAAGCCATGCCTGCCACTTATTTTCAAGCTCATAGCTGACCGGCATCACCTCCGGCTCATGCTGTCCAAAGAAGGAATCCTTCGACTGTACAACGCCCGCATGACAGCGGAACTTCAGCTTCTTCGCTGCACGGATCATGGCATTCATAACATCCACATGGGGAACAGCCGGGTACTCAATGGGAGCGTACTCTCTGCTGGTTCCTTCCATGCGGATAGCTCCGCTTGCAACTACGATATCTCCGCCCAGTACATCCTCCTGCATACCTCCACAGGTGCCCACACGCAGAAAAGTATGGGCTCCGCACTTGGATAACTCCTCGATAGCGATAGCCGCTGACGGACCACCGATGCCGGTTGACGTCACACTGACTTTTACCCCATCGATGGTTCCCGTATATGTGGTATATTCACGATTATCCGCAACTAACACCGGATTCTCAAAATGTTCTGCTATCTTCTTGCATCGCTTGGGGTCCCCCGGCATGATGACATATCCGCCGATATCCTCCGGGCCGATTCCTGTGTGGTACTGTTTTCCCGTTCCTTCTGTATAATCAACCATATAATCGCCGCCTTTCTGTTTTTAACTTCAAGTCCAATGTCATTTATTTTATCTGATCCAGAATAGAAGTTCCGATGGTCCCCTCCGGCATTCTGACACCAAAATTATCCGCAATGGTCGCGCCGATAACGGCAAAGGTGTCACTTGTATCAAGCTTCCCACTTTCCGTATCCGATGGTGAATATGCGATAAACGGAACCTGCTCTCTTGTGTGATCCGTTCCCTTATAGGTCGGATCATTTCCATGATCCGCCGTCAGAATCAGCAGATCGTCCTCACGGAGCAGCGGCAGAAGCTCTCCCAGCTTTTTATCAAATTTTTCGATCTCTTCCCCGTATCCCACCGGATTTCTGCGATGTCCCCATAACGCATCAAAATCTACCAGATTGGTAAAGCAAAGTCCCTTGAAATCCCGCTTTGCGATATCGATGGTCTGCTGCATGCCATGTACACTGCTGTCGGAATGATTGCTTTCTGTTATCCCTTCTCCCACAAAGATATCGTTAATCTTTCCAACGGAAATCACATCATATCCGGCATCCTTCAGTGCATTCAGCGCCGTCGGTCCGGTGGGTTTCAAAGCATAATCATGGCGGTTACTTGTCCGTTTGAATTCGCCGCGTTTTTTACCCACATAGGGTCTTGCGATAACACGGCCAACTCTCCACTCATCCCGCATAGTCAGTTCTCTGGCAATCTCGCAGTAATGATACAAGGTCTCAAGTCCCATGGTTTCCTCATTGCCACAGATCTGAAGCACAGAATCCGCTGATGTATAGACAATCAGCTTTCCTTCATTCACTTCCTGTTCACCCAGCTCCTCCAGAATCTCCGTTCCGCTGGCTGCCTTATTGCCGATTATCTTTCTGCCGCAGCGCTTTTCCAGTTCGTCAATCAGTTCCTTGGGAAATCCATGCTCTGTAAATGTGATAAATGGCTTATCCGTCCGGATGCCCATCATCTCCCAATGACCGGTCATGGTATCCTTACCATTGCTCGCCTCATTCATCGCCATAAAATATCCTTCCGGATGTTCTGCCGGCTTTACCTGCTTAAGGGGCTTGAGATTGGCAAGCCCCAATCTCTGCAGATTCGGAATATCCAGATGTTCCACTGTTTCTGAGATGTGCCCCAGCGTATCCGCACCGGCATCGTCAAATCTGGCCGAATCCGCCATGGGACCGATTCCAAGGGAATCCAGTACGATTACAAACACTCGCTTAAAACGCATATCACTCACCCTTTCTACTAATTTTTGCTATATTTGATAGTTTACTTTTTTACACTCTCACACAGTCGCGGGTAATTTCAGAAAGGGAAGATACGCCGCACATAGCCATGGTATCTGCAAGCTCACTTCCAATCTTCTGGATATAAGCTTCGACCCCTTCTCGGCCTCCTCCATAGACAGCTGTAACGAAAGGTCTGGCTATGATAACCGCATCTGCCCCCAGTGCCAATGCCTTAAATACATCGGTACCGGAACGGATTCCGCCATCCACGAAGATTTTCATGGAACCGTCCACTGCCGTTGCTATTTCCTCCAGAACTTCTGCAGTTGCCGGGCACTGATCCAGGACTCTTCCTCCATGGTTAGATACCACGATAGCTGCTGCACCAGCCTCTTTAGCCTTCAAAGCACCTTTTACCGTCATAATTCCTTTTACAATAAAAGGTACTCCTGCTTCCTTCACGATCTCACGAAGTTCCTCCACTGATTTACTTCCGGCCGGCGGATTGAAATTTTTCAAAAATGGAAGACCTGCCGCATCAATATCCATGGCAGCCGCGAAAGCACCTGCATCCTTGACAAGCGCCATCTTTTCACGAATCATCGCCACATTCCATGGCTTCACTGTAGGAATTCCCAGTCCCCCTACCTTTTTGATGGCTTCCGTGGCTGCCACCATCACATTGCTGTCCATTCCGTCTCCTGTAAAAGCAGCAATTCCAAACTCTGCGCAGGAAGAAACTAATATATCATTGTAAGAAACATCATTCAGTGAATCGCCGTAATGCATATTCACGGCTCCCACCGGACCTGCAAAAAACGGATACTGAAAATTCTTTCCAAACAACGAAAGAGAGGTATCGATGGGACGTTTCTCCACCAGTGTATCCATCTGGACACGGATTTCCTTCCATTTGTCATAATTCCGAATCGCCGTATCTCCGATTCCTTTGGCTCCCGGACCCGGCATCTGATTTTTGCAGGCTCTTCCGTTGCATTCCGGACAGGCCTTGCAGTAATTACCCATTTTTCCTCTTGCCAGTTCTAAACATTCTGCATAATTCATTAATCTGGTTACCTCCCTGTCACTTTTTTCTCAAATCCATGCACCCAATTTCCCCTTAAAAACAAAAACAGGAAAATCACGGAGCTGATGCTCCAGGTCAGTGGGTATGCCCAGAATATGACCCGGATATCCGGAATCAGACGCACTGCCAGTGTGATGTAGCTGACACGGAACAGACACCATACACAGAGCAGAACGATCATGGGCACGGCAGCATTGCCGGAACCCCGGAGTACAGCCGCGATACAGTGAGTAAATGCCAATAAACAATAAAACAACGCAATGGTTCTGGCCTGCATCACCCCATAATGTATCACATCCGGATCACGGTTGAATGCTGCAATCAGCACCGGTGCCGCCGTATATATGGTGATACCAATCAGTTCTGCAATGGAGATGGAGCAGAGGATACCGAACTTCGCACCTTTCTTTGCTCTGTCATACTGCTTTGCCCCAAGATTCTGTCCCACAAAGGTAGTTATCGCCATAGTAAAGCAGGTCACCGGCAGGAAGGCAAAACCTTCTACCTTAGAATAAGCTCCGCAGCCTGCCATGGCCATTTTACCGAATGCATTGATGTTGGACTGTACAAACACGTTGGCTATGGCAATGACTGAGTTCTGGAAACCGGAAGGTACACCATTCTGAATAATCTGCCTCAGCATATGTCTGTCAAAACAAATCTTCCTAAGCTCCAGCCGGTAATCTTCCTTCACCCGCATCAGATGCACCATACAGAGAATCGCGCTGACAAACTGGGATATAGCCGTTGCCAGGGCTGCCGATCCCACTCCCATGCCAAGTCCTGCGATAAAGAAGATATCCAGCACCACATTCACACAGGAGGAAATAATCAGATAGATCAGCGGATGGCGGCCGTCCCCCACCGACTGCAGGATTCCCACGAAAATATTGTACATGACTACACCCAGAGAACCTGCAAAATAGGTTTGAAAATATACAATCGATTCCGGAAGTACATCTGCCGGTGTTCCCATCAGTACCAGAATCTTCGGTGCCAGATACATTCCCGCAGCCGTCAGTGTGATTCCGGCCACCAGACCGAAGGCTGTGGTTGTATGAATCGCTCTCTGGAGATAATCCTTGTTTTTCGCCCCATAATACCTGGCAATTACCACACCTGCTCCCATGGCAATACCGTTAATAAAACCTACCATCAGGAAAATCAGGTTTCCTGACGAACTGACTGCTGCCAGCGCATTGCTGCCAAGATAGTTACCTACAATCAGGGAATCCGCTGTATTATACAGCTGCTGAAACAGATTCCCCAGAAACAATGGTATGGCAAATAAAATAATCTTCTTAGAGATACTTCCCTCTGTCATCCTCGTTTTGCTTTCAGCCCCCATAAAACCCCCAAAATTAATCATATTTATGCACACAGTCGATGACTATTCATCGCCCCTCTGCACGCACATGTTCTCGATCTCATTATAGCCGACTGCCAGCAAATTCTCAATACTTCTTGCGCTGAGTGTGCAGCCCATTGGCTGTGATTAACAGTGCTAATCGGAACACATCGTTTTTATGTTTCTTTATATTTTTGCTGTCAACCTGATCTCCATTTAACTTGCGTTCTTTTAAATCCAGCCACGCTTTCGCCTTAAATGGTATCAGGCAAGTCGGACTTAATACCGGAATGCCATCAACCATCTTTTGTCCGGTTTTTAGCAACTCATAATACGCTTCATTTAAAAGGATTGCCGACAAACTAGATATTTCATCATCTATCAGAAGCGATGTGAGAACTGTATCATCTTCCAATATAATGAAATCCGGATTTCTGGAAAATATCTCTATCATATTAAGCAAAATTTCCACTCGATGAGTGGAAATTCTACAATACCTAAACTACTTCTTGAATTTATATTTTCCTTTTCCATGACCGGATACTGATTCAATAATGTCTGCCTTTACCAAATTGGAAAGAAGTTTTGAAGCACCTGAACCTTTCAGCTCAAGAAGCTCCATAACTGCACTTCTTCCAAACACCTCATCAAAGCCAAACTTCTCAAAAAGTCTATGGATATGAATCGTCGTTTTTGCCGAGAAATCACTACTTTTTTCGAAAAGTAAACTTTCAATATCCACTTTTTTGTCTCGAATGTCCACTTTTCCACTCTCAACATCCACTTTTGTGTCCCCAATGTCCACTTTTTCTTCGTTCAAAAGTCCACCTATATGAAGATTTCGATTATAAAGCTCATTTTTCTCGTTCAAAAGCAAATTTCTGAGAAACGCTTCCAAATACTCTGTTGTTTCGTGAATGCCTTTTTGCAGGTTCGTATAGTTTGCACGCACAAGTGCATTTCTGAAATACCAGGCATTTTCTGCAAAAATATCATTGGTTGCAGAGAACCCAAGCGTCCTTAAATATTTGATGAAGAACACTGCTGTTGTTCTCGTATTGCCTTCCCCGAAGATATGGATTTGCCATAACCTTGAAACAAATACCGCAAGATGATGGATAATCTCGTCCATTGAAAGCCCTTTATAGCTAAAATCCTTCTCCTGCGAAAAATCATATTCAAGTGTGGCTCTCAGTTCTGAAGCACTGCCATACATAACAGTTGCCCCATCAAGCACCCATTCTTTCTTTGTAATGTTGTAATCTCTAATCTTTCCGGCGTGTTTATAAATACCCTGAAAGAGTTTACGGTGGATAGATACATACTCGTTTGGCGAAAATGAAAACGCTGTTTCAGAAAGAATTTCTGCGATACGGGACGAAACCTTATCTGCTTCTTCGGTACGCTCATCATCGGACAAATGCACTGGTCTTTCTTCATAGTAACTGTCGATAAGACTCTGTGCTTCCTTCATCGTGATTTTTCCTTCAATATTCTGAATGGCAGTATCAATCAAATATTTAGATGGTTTGAGTCCGTCCACCGCCTGAAGTCCAATTGCCGTACTCCAAGCATATCCCTTATAAGCTTTATCCGGTTCAGACTCCCTCAAATATTCCTTAAACGGGTCTTTTTCCATATCCACTACCTCGCTTCATAGTCTTATAATTCTATCTTCTGTAAGATTGAAAGTGCTATTTAAAAGAGTAAGTTGTTGATTATCATTTTTAACAAAAGACATATGGATCACCTCACAAAATCTTACCTATATTTTACCAGAAAATCCAATGTTTTTATATATCGTGTTAAATTTTTAAGGTACAAATTTATATCAAAGGGGATGCGAAAAAACTCAATCGAGTTTTTTCACATCCCCTAATTTCTTCTAATTCAAATTTCTTATATGATATATCAAAATAATACCCGAACCGAATTTTTTGACATTTACCACACTGAATTACCTGATTCTCTAATCTTTATGATTATCGCTCTAAAATCGTATACTTCTTCTCCAGGCGAACCGGATGCATACTCTCTTTCGTCCGCCTGAGATTTTCAAGTCCCATATCGTCTTCCCGGTTTACAAATTCCACCTCCGGATAAACGTGCGTTAAAAATTCTTTTTCCAGGTAATTATAAAGCCCGCGTAACTCCAGATTCGCCTTTTCCACATGGGTAACAGTCATATTTCTCTCCTGATTCATCGTTCCCATCGAAAATGCTTCCAGAGTTCCTCCTATCCGGACTCCCGCCATCGTGATCCCCGCCTCGCGTCCAAAACGGATTGTCTCAAAGATCCCCTGCTCTTCGCTGTCCAGCCGGTTCAGATCATCGTCGCTCTCCTTATTCTTAGACCAGCGTTCCAGAAACGTCCGTATCTCGCCCTCATCCTCCGGATTCAGGATCACAAACTCTGCCGTTTCCCCGTAATCCCGACGGAATCGCGAAATCCGGTTTTTCATTTTTGAATATTTTCTTCCGGGAAGAACACGCATTTCTTCCCCGGAATAAATATAGTCAAAGCTGTCCCGATCCTCCAGCACCTCATAGCGCTCCGGATCCGGACGAATCGCTCCAAGCGCCGCCTCATCCACCAGATACATATGCATTTTCACACCGATTGCTGTGAAATATGCCTGCAGACGGTCAAAGTTTTCCCGCATATGCCCCAGGCCGCAGACCGGGACCATCGTCGCCTGCTCATCATAATCGATCTTCTGAAGCCACACAAGCCCCTTTTCGTCCGCATAGTATTTTGTCTCATAATAAGGTCTCCAGAGCAGATGATAGGCAAAATGGGATTCTGCACAGTCCGTCGGGCGCAGCGAAAAATACGGCTGCAGACCAATCAACTTCTCCGGTGTCAATGGTTCAAATTTTATCATGCGTTGCTCTCCTCCCCTGCATCTACTTTCTCACCAAAGAAGAAGAAAAGTACAGCTGCGGCAAAACCACTTCGACGCAAACGGTCAAACTTCGACCTAATTGGTATCTGGGGATCAAAAAAATGCCGCCTTACGCGACATTTTTCTGAATCCGAATCTTATATTTAATTTATAATCACACCTCCAGCTTCCGCTTCTTTGCCAGCCTCTTCATCTCCTCCGCATTCTGCCGCACGGTCTCGGTGATCTCCGCGCCGCCCAGAAGTCTCGCAAGCTCGTCCACCATCGCCTCGCGGTCTAAGGCGCGGATGGAGGTTGCCGTCCGTCCATCGGACGCGGATTTGCGGATCTCGAAGTGCTGGTCCGCCATCGCCGCGATCTGCGGCAGGTGCGTGATGCAGATGACCTGACGGCATTT
This sequence comes from Clostridium sp. AF35-15, assembly GCF_003477745.1. Lineage (NCBI taxonomy): Bacteria > Bacillati > Bacillota > Clostridia > Eubacteriales > Clostridiaceae > Clostridium > Clostridium sp. AF35-15. Next base: position 132,413 of record NZ_QUDY01000003.1, read on the forward strand.
GGAGAGGATCCGCAGCTTCTCCGATACCATCTGTGCAGTCCGCCCGCTGATACCGGTGTCAATCTCATCAAAAATCAACGTTGGAACCTGATCGGTCTCCGCCAGCACCGTCTTGATTGCCAGCATGATACGCGACAGCTCACCGCCGGACGCCACCATACCGAGCGGCCGAACCGGTTCGCCCGGATTCGTGGAAATCAGGAATTCCGGCTCGTCGATACCGCCCGCCGTGAAATGATCCAGCCGCCTAAACTCCATCTCAAACTGCACATCAAGGAAATTCAGTTCCCGAAGCCCGTCTGCGATCTTCTCCACCAGCTCCCCGGCAAACTGCTTACGCGCTGCTGACAATGCCTCGGAATGTTCTTTCAGTACTGCTTCCGCCTGTTCCAGTTCTTTTTCCGCCTGTTCTCGAAGTTCATCGTAATTCTCCAGTTCCTGCAGTCGCGCTTTCTTTTCTTCCAACGCCTGAAGTACCTCCGGGATCGTCTTCCCATACTTGGTTTCCAGGCTCCGGATCAGGTCAAGCCGCTCCTGTGTCTCCCGAAATGCCGCTTCGTCAAAGGTCATATCGTCCATATATCCGGCGATCTCCCTGGAAAGATCCGAAAGAAGGGAATCTACATCGCACAGCTCGTCACGGATCCCCTTCAATCCCTCGTCAAATGCCATCGCACCATCGATCTCACGGAACGCCCGCGACACCGCATCGCCGGACACCGCGTCATATGCCTGTGAAAGACTCTCAGCGATCCGTCTGGCATTGGAAAACCGCTTAAAATCGGCTGCCACCTTTTCCTCTTCGCCATCCTTTAACGCGGCATTCTCAATCTCCTCGATCTCAAACCGGCAGAAATCCATCTCCCGCAGTCTCGTCTCCTGATCGGATTCAAATGCGGCACATTTCTGTTTTAACTGCATATACAAGCGATAGGCAGCTTCCGTATTCTGTTTGAATGGGAGAAGTTTCTCCCCGCCATACGCATCGAGGATTTCCAGATGTTTTGACGCATTCACCAGCGACTGGTGTTCATGCTGTCCGTGCAGATCGATCAGAAGACCCGTGATCTCCCGCAGCCTTGCAGCCGTTACCGTCTCGTCGTTGATGCGGCTGATGCTCCGGGTCGGTGTGATTTTCTTAGAAATGATTAAAATTCCCTCTTCATCAGGGTAAACATCGTGTTCCTTCAGCTGCTCGCGCTTTCTCTCATCATCGATGGAGAAAACCAGTTCAATGTAGGCGCTGTCACAACCCCGGCGGATCATCTCTTTCGGTGCTTTTCCGCCCAGCGCGATCTGGACCGAACCGATGATGATCGATTTTCCGGCTCCCGTCTCACCGGTCAGAATGTTGAGTCCGTCCCCGAACTCCACCTCCGCCGAATCGATCAGAGCCAGATTTTTCACTCGTAAATGATAAAGCATCCGCTTTCCGTTCCTCCTTATCAGCGGTTCCCGCAAAAAATGCGTGAACCCACCTTACCTCATCCCGCAATCAGCTTGCGGATCTTGTCCATCAGAACGATCGTATCGTCCACCGTACGGACTGCACACATGACCGTATCGTCCCCGGCGATGCAGCCGACAATCTCTGAAAAATGGATGGCGTCGAGCGCTGCCGCGACTGCCATCGCCATGCCTGACACCGTCTTGATGACAAGGATATTCTGCGCCATATCCATGGAAACGAAGCTATCGTGCAGAATACGGGTATATTTATCATTGAACGCCGTCTGAGGATGGAAAACCGCATATTTCTGTCCGCCGTTTTCTGTCTGGATCTTAGACAGCTTTAACTCCCGGATATCCCTGGAAACCGTTGCCTGCGTGACATTGTATCCCTCTTTATTCAGATATTCCGCCAGCTCTTCCTGCGTTTCAATCTCATATTTTCCAATCAATTCCACAATCTTGCTGTGACGTTCCATTTTCATGGCTCTGACTCCTTTTATATCTGTTTCATTTTGTTCCGTATATTTTCCAAAAATGGCACCTGTTTGAGCTGTATCAATGTCGTCTCGATCTCTGATTTTGCTATCTCGATTGTATCACCCGGCTCAATATCAACCACCGTATCGCCGTCAAAGCTCAGCGAAACCTTCGTCCGCCCGGTCGTCTGAATCCGCAGACTCAAATGGCTATCCGGCGGCAGAACGATGCTGCGCGAATTGAGTGAATGCGGGCAGAGAGGCGTCAATACCAGCAGTTCCGCCTCCGGCGCCACGATCGGACCGCCCGCTGACAGGTTGTATGCCGTCGAACCGGTCGGGGTCGCAACCACCATGCCGTCCGCCGAATATTCGTTAAACAGCTGTCCATTGACAGCCAGCTCAAACCGGAACGCATCAATTCCCATACGGTTCAGGACAATATCATTCAGGGCGATATCCTCCATAACAACCTTCCCGCCAGAAATCACGCACCCCTTGATCATCATCCGACTTTCCAGACGGTAGTGATCTTCCATCAGATCCCGCATGGCAGGCAGAATGTCCTCCTCATGCCCAATCTGCGTCAGATACCCCAGATGCCCCATATTGATGCCAAACAGTGGAATCTTCCGTCCCGCCAGATCACGCGCCGCCTGAATCAACGTTCCATCACCGCCCAGACAGATCACACAGTCTGTGTCCTCCGGCACGGTCCGACGATCCGTATAGCGATACGCCGGTATCACCCCAACATCCCGTCGAAGCCCGTCGTGACGGTCCAGGCGAATGCAGCGGCAGCCCTGCTCTGCAAAAAAGCTGCAAATCAGATCGGCGGCCTCCTCTACGCGCGGCTTTTCGCGGTTTACAATCAGATAGAAATTTCTCATGTTTTGTCTAACTCCATGTGAGCTTCCTCAACAACCTGTTCCGATGAAACCGGACACTCTTTTTCCGCTTTTGCAAGTGCTTCCTCACCAGTCACAGTTTCCTCCGATGCCTGCTCCGGTTTATGCAGATACAGGAGGTACTCGATATTTCCCTCCGGTCCCTTGATCGGGGAAAATTCCAGATTCCGGATCTCAAAACCGATCTCCGCCGCATACGCCATCACCATCTGGATGACCTCCAGATGCGTGCTCTTCTCGCGGACAACGCCCTTCTTTCCGACTTTCTCACGTCCCGCCTCGAACTGCGGCTTGATCAGTGCAACCACCTCACCGCCCGGACTTAAAATCTCCTTTACCGGACCTAAAACCTTCGTCAGGGAAATAAAGGAAACGTCGATCGAAGAGAAATCTACCGGCTCGCCAATATCCTCCGGTGTCACATAACGGATGTTTGTCTTCTCCATGCAGACCACACGCGGATCATTGCGAAGTTTCCACGCCAGCTGTCCATGTCCTACATCGACCGAAAACACCTTGACCGCGCCATTCTGCAGCATACAGTCGGTAAATCCACCTGTGGACGCGCCGACATCCATACAGACCTTTCGATCCAGCGTCACTCCGAAATGCGTCATCGCCTTCTCCAGTTTCAGACCTCCGCGGCTCACATATTTTAAGGTAGATCCACGTACCTCGATCTTCGCATTTTCATCGAAGGTCGTACCCGCCTTGTCTTCTTTCTGATCTTCTACATATACAATCCCGGACATGATGATCGCTTTCGCCTTCTCACGGGATTCTGCCAGACCTCTCTTGACGAGAAGTACATCTAACCGTTCTTTCATTCTATGTTCTTCCTTCCGCTGCTGCCACTCTTTTGTTTCCCATCATGCTTCCGCGTCAGTCTGCAGCACACCTTCACGTTTCAGCTGCGCCAGAATCGAATCACTGTCAATTCCCAGCTCATTCCGGAGCACCGACACATTTCCGTGTTCGACGTAGGCATCCGGCAACGCTATATTAACTACCTTGATCTGCGGATAATGCTTCTGTACATAATCCGTCACCCGCTCGCCGTAACCGCCGCGCAGGACATTTTCCTCCAGTGTCACGATCGTATGATGCGTTCCAGCCAGATGGTCGATCACGTCGGTATCCATCGGTTTCACAAACCGCCCGTTGACCAGCGTACACGGCTGCCCGGCACTCTTTAATTTCTCCCGGATATGCTCTGCCGTGCTGACCATGCTTCCGACTGCCAGAAGCGCCGTCCCTCTCTCCTCATACAACATCTCGCTGACGCCATACTCGACCGGTGCCAGAAATTCTTTCAAGCCCCGGTACGCCTCGCCCCTCGGATAACGGATCGCAATCGGTCCATCGTAGGAGATAGCAAACTGCAGCATCTTTTCCAGTTCCCAGCGGTTCTTCGGCGCCATCACGCTCATATTCGGCACAGAGGAGAGGAATGTCAGATCAAAAATACCCTGATGTGTCTCCCCATCGCTTCCGACCAGTCCCGCGCGATCCACGCAGAACACAACCGGAAGATTCTGGATACAGACATCGTGAATGACCTGATCATATGCCCTCTGTAAAAAGGACGAATACACCGCCACCACCGGTTTCAGACCGGCTGCCGCCATACCCGCCGCCGAGGTAACCGCGTGTTCCTCCGCGATTCCCACATCGAAAAAGCGGTCCGGATATTCTTTCGAGAACCGTTTGAGCCCCGTTCCATCCGGCATCGCCGCTGTCACCGCCACGATCTTCGGATTTTCCGCTGCCAGACGGCAGATTTCTCTGGAAAATACATCTGTATAGCCCGGATGTTCCTTTTTCCGGAGCGGTTTTCCCGTTTCAATATCAAATGGTTCAACTCCGTGAAATGCCGACGGATTCTTCTCCGCCGGACGGTATCCCTTGCCCTTTTTCGTAATCACATGGATCAGCACCGCGCGGTTGATCTTTTTCGCCTCGCTGAAAATACGGATCAACCCCTTAATATCATGTCCATCCACCGGTCCCAGATACGTGATTCCCATATTTTCAAACCACATGCCCGGAATCAGAAGCTGCTTGATGCTGTTCTTTGTCCGGAGCAGCGTGCCGACCAGATCCGAACCGATCATCGGGATCCGCGATAACGTGCCCGCCACATTCTTCTTCAACAGATTGTAGCCCTCATCTGCACGAAGATTATTCAGATACCGCGACATACCGCCGACATTTTCCGAAATGGACATATTATTATCATTTAAAACAATAATAAAATTCGTCTTGAGCCGTCCCGCATTGTTGAGCGCCTCATATGCCATGCCGCCGGTCAGCGCGCCGTCCCCGATGACGGAAACGATCGAATAATCCTCGCCCAGCAGATCTCGCCCCTGTGCCATACCAAGCCCCGCCGAAATCGAAGTCGAGCTGTGTCCCGTGTCGAACGCATCAAACGGGCTTTCCTTCCGCTTCGGGAAACCGCTCAAGCCCCCATACTGGCGCAGTCCATCAAAATTATCCTTCCGCCCGCTTAAAATCTTGTGCGTATAGGACTGGTGCCCTACATCCCAGATAATCTTATCCTTCGGAAGATTCAGCGCGCAGAACATTGCAATCGTCAGTTCCACCACGCCTAAATTGGACGCCAAATGACCGCCTGTCCGGCTTGTCGTCTCGATCAGAAACTCGCGGATTTCCGCCGCCAGTTCCTTGCGTTCTTCCTCGCTCAACCGTTTTACATCCTCCGGTCCTTTTATCGTATCTAATACCATTCTTTCATCCCCCAAACCGTTTTCCACATCCGCTGTCGTCCCCGGTCTTCGATTGGATTTTTTATTTTTCACGGCTGACCAGCATCTCGATCAGCTCTTCGAGGAATTCATTCTTTCCAGGCAGGGAATAGAGGATATCAACCGCCGTCTCCGAAAGCTGTTTGACATCATGCTTCGATTTCTCGATTCCCTCCAATGTCACATAAGTGGTTTTATTGTTTTTCTCATCGCTCAGAACCGGTTTTCCAAGCACCTCCTGGCTGCTGGTAACGTCGAGAATATCATCCTGGATCTGGAACGCCAGACCGATCGCCGCCGCCATACGCTCTACTGTCCCGCACTCAGCTTCGCTCGCGCCCGCCATCACGGCTCCGATCACCATCGAAGCCTCCAAAAGTGCTCCCGTCTTTAAACGGTAGATAAAATCCAGCTTATCCTTCGGAATCGGCTGATTCGTCAGTTCCACATCAACCGTCTGACCGCCGATCATGCCGTAAATACCCGTTTTTTCGGATAAAATCTGGATACAGCGTCCCACCTTTGCCGCATCCGGTGTCATCGCAAATGCCTTTGCCGCCGTCTCGATCGCGTAGATCAGAAGGGCATCTCCCGCCAGAACTGCCATATCATACCCATATGCAACCCAGGTCGTCTTTTTTCCACGGCGGTACTCGTCATTGTCCATACATGGAAGATCGTCATGAATCAGGGAAGATGTATGAATCATCTCGATCGCCGCCATCAGCGGCTCAATCTCTTTTCCCTGACCGCCAAACAGACGGTATACCTCACGCATCAGAATCGGACGAAGGCGTTTGCCGCCTGCCTTCACGCTGTAATTCATCGCTTCAAAGATCGTTTTCTGATGCCCTTCCTCTGCCGGAAGATAAGAATATACAATCTCTTCCGCTTCTTTGACTGCCTGTGCCAGCCGTTCCTTTGCATTTTCCATCTCTGTCACGCCTCCGTCTCCTCGCCGTTTACGACCATAATCTGTTTTTCAACCTTATCTATCTTTTCACTGCAGGCGCGGACCAGACGCATTCCCGCCTCATACGACGCAAACGATTCTTCCAGCGTGCTGCGGCTGTCCTCCAGCGTCCGCATAATGCCATCCAGACGGTCAAACATTTCCTCGATCGAAAGTTCTTCCTTATTTTCTGCCATCGATCCTGCCTCCTGTTTTATCTAATATACTCTCGGAATCTTTCCTGAAAGAAAACGTGTTCTCAAATCTCTCTGTTATGATTCACACGCAACACAATGAACCACTTTTTTACCCAGGCAAGTTTTCCTGATAAACCTCCCGGATCTCTGCCTCCACGCGTCCATCTGGCAGACGGACGGTCAGCGTATCCCCAGCTTGCAATCCTGTCACTGTCTCCACACGTTTTCCATCTGCATCCGTCACGAACCCATATCCGCCGCTTATCTTTTTTAACGGGGAGAGACCATCCATCCGGCTGCACACCAGTTCCAGACGATGGCGCAGATCGGACACCTTTTTCTCCATCTGGCGCGCCATCTTAACTCTCGCATCTTCCAGATACTGCCGTCTCTCATTTAACTGGCTCTGCGGACTGTGAAGCTGCAGGCGCAGACGAAACTGCTCCAGGCGATAGGCATACTGCTCCGCCTTCTGCTCCATCCGCTTCGTCATCTGCTGTGCCGCCGCAATGCACTGCTGCTCAAACAGGTGGTAATCAAAAACCGCCAGTTCTGCCGCCGCCGAAGGAGTCGGGGCACGCAGATCCGCCACATAGTCCGCGATCGTAACGTCTGTCTCATGCCCGACCGCCGAGATTACCGGCGTCCGGCACGCAAAAATCGCCCGCGCCACACTCTCCTCATTGAACGCCCACAGATCCTCAATCGAACCGCCTCCGCGCCCGACGATCAGCACATCCAGATGCATCGCATCCAGGGTCTGGATCGCCCGCACGATACTCGGCGCTGCCCCTGCTCCCTGCACCAGTGCCGGGCAGAGGACAAGCTGCACGTAAGGGTTCCGCCGTCCCGAGATATTGATAATATCCCGGATTGCTGCGCCGGTGCTCGCCGTCACGATACCGACCGTTTTTGCATACTTTGGGATCGGCGTTTTATATTCCGGGGAAAACATCCCCATTTCTTCTAATTCATTTCTCAGTTTTTCAAAGCGCCGGAATAAATCGCCCGTGCCGTCCAGCGTGATCTCGCTGGCATAGAGCTGGTATCTTCCATCCCGCTCATACACTTCGATGCTGCCCTTCACGACCACCTGCTGTCCTTCTTCCAGACGGAACGTAAGTCCCTTCCGCCTACTGGCAAACATAACTGCCTGCATCGATCCCAGACCGTCTTTCAAGGTAAAATAAATATGACCGGACGTATGATATTTGCAGTTAGAAACCTCGCCCTTGACCGAAATCCGGTTCAGGGCAAAGTCCTGTGCGAACATATTTTTAATGTATGCATTAACCTGCGAAACCGAATATACGCCAGCCATCGCTTATACCAGCTTCGCTAAAATGCCGTTGATAAATGCCGGTGAATCATCGCCGCCGAACTTCTTCGCCAGCTCGACCGCCTCATTGATCGCTACCTTCTCCGGTACATCGTCATCGTGCTTGATCTCGTATAATGCCAGACGCAGGATCGTCAGTTCCACCTTGCCCATACGGCGGGTAGTCCATCCCTGTGCAACCCCATCGATTGCCTTGTCAAGCTCCGGAAGCACATCCAGAATCTTCTCAACCTTGCTCTTTACGTATCCGCCGTCAAAGGTGTCTAACATCGGATTATGGATGATATCGCCGATTCCGCTCGGAACATCGTCCTCCTCTTTCGGCTCTGTAAAATATACATCCACCTGCTCCTTCATCTCATCCGTCGGGTAAAAATCCGCACAGAAAAGCAGCTTAAAGCAATGTTCTCTCAGTTCTCTTCTGGTCATACTAATCCTCCTGTTACCTGTTTCTATCCGTCTGATACGCCCGATTTGCTGCCTCGGTATCGCAAATATCCCTTTCGTAATCCGCTGCAATCGTTTTCTGAATATCCACAGTCTTTCCTGCATAATTGTTATATTTCTACTATTCTAATGTATCATTATACCGTATCCCCGGTTTTTTCACAAGAGTTTGAGAAAAAGAATCCGCCAAAGTTACTGTTCACGGGTAGGCACTTTTGGAACCGAAAGTGCCGTAAGAAAACGTGGTGGCACCAGGAATTTGCCGTATTTAAATGCGAAGCCACGGCAAATTCCGTTACTGGGCACGTATGCGTGAACAGTAACCCGCCAAAAAAGCGGCATCCCTGCTGAAGCAGAAACGCCGCTTTTATATCGTTTACAATCTTATCGATTGCTTATGCTATCCAATTTTTATTCATCCACGCTGTAGTTCGGAGCCTCTTTTGTGATGTGGATATCATGCGGATGGCTCTCTTTTAAGGATGCTGCGGAAATCTTGATGAAACGTCCGGTCTCCTGAAGAGTCGGAATATCCGATGCGCCGCAGTAACCCATACCAGCACGCAGACCGCCGAGCATCTGGAATACGGTATCTTCTACCATTCCCTTGTATGCAACACGTCCTTCTACACCCTCCGGAACGAGTTTCTTCGCATCGCTCTGGAAGTAACGATCCTTGCTGCCGTTCTCCATCGCTGCGATGGAACCCATGCCGCGGTATACTTTGTATTTTCTTCCCTGGTACAGCTCAAAAGTTCCCGGGCTCTCATCGCATCCTGCAAACATGGAACCCATCATGCAGACGCTGCCGCCTGCTGCGATCGCCTTCGTCAGATCGCCAGAATACTTGATACCGCCGTCTGCGATGATCGGAATGCCGTACTCTTTGGCAACTGCGTAGCAGTCCATAACAGCGGTGATCTGCGGAACGCCGATACCTGCTACGACACGGGTCGTACAGATGGAACCCGGTCCGATACCAACCTTGACCGCGTCAACGCCTGCCTCGATGAGAGCTTTTGTCGCCTCTCCGGTCGCTACGTTACCTGCTATTACCTGCAGATCCGGATATGCTTCCTTGATCATTCTGACACAGTGAAGAACATTCTCAGAATGTCCATGTGCAGAGTCGAGAACAACTACGTCTACTTTTGCTTTCACCAGGGCTTCCACACGATCCAGCACGTTTGCAGTGATACCTACTGCCGCACCGCAGAGCAGACGTCCCTGTGCATCCTTTGCAGAGAACGGATACTTGATCTGTTTCTCAATATCCTTGATAGTAATAAGACCCTTGAGGTTAAAATCCTTGTCCACGATCGGAAGCTTCTCGACACGTGCCTTGGCAAGAATCTTCTTTGCCTCCGTCAGGGTGATGCCCTCCGGAGCGGTAACCAGATGCTCAGAAGTCATGCACTCTTTAATCTTCTTGGAGAAATCTTCCTCGAACTTGAGGTCACGGTTTGTGATAATACCAACCAGTTTTCTTCCCTCTGTGATCGGAACACCGGAAATCCGGAACTTGCCCATCAGCTCATCCGCATCCTTTAATGTATGCTCTGGGGATAAATAAAACGGGTCAGTGATTACACCATTCTCAGAACGTTTTACTTTATCGACCTCCTCAGCCTGCGCCTCGATCGACATGTTCTTGTGAATAATACCAATTCCACCCTGTCTTGCCATTGCAATCGCCATGCGGTGCTCTGTAACCGTATCCATGCCGGCACTCATCAGGGGGATGTTCAGCTGAATCTTCTTGGTCAGATGTGTCGTCAGGTTTACCTGATTCGGAATAACCTCAGAATAGGACGGCACAAGCAGGACATCATCAAATGTAATGCCATCGCCAATAATCTTACCCATTATATTACCCTCACTTTCGTAAATTTTAAACACCGGACATTGAAAACTGTCTGATGTTAATAATTGATTTTAGCAAGTTTTTTGAAATATGTCAACCGGAGAATAAAGGGGTTGACGATAGAATTTACTTACGCTATTTAATTAGTGTGTCTTATAAATAATGTCAATCAGATAAGTATTAATAATGCAGTCATCCTTAGCCTCATTTCCCTGCCAATTTTTTCACCCAAAAAGAAGGACTGCCACACCTTCGCATAGCAGTCCTTCTCTCCCCTGGCAGCTGCCTGTCAGAGATTCTTTCTATAAATTACCATTTTTATTTTCTACATTCGATACTGCATCTCTGATGTAACATCTTCCGTCATTTTCCGGCTCTCTTACTTACATCATGCCGCCCATGCCAGCGCCTGCTGCCGGACCTGCCGGTGCATCTTCTTTGATGTTGGCAACTGCGGACTCGGTTGTAAGCAGGGTAGATGCAACGCTGGTTGCGTTCTGCAGGGCACTTCTGGTTACCTTTGCCGGATCCAGGATGCCTGCTTCTACCATATCTACGTATTCCTCATTGTAAGCATCGTAACCTACGCCTACCGGGGACTCTTTTACCTTGTTGATGATAACAGAGCCTTCCAGACCTGCGTTTGCTGCGATGTGGAACAGAGGAGCTTCCAGAGCTTTCAGGACGATACGGCCGCCGGTCTTCTCGTCGCCTTCCAGTCCGTCTACTACCTTCTGAACTTCTGCTGCTGCGTGAACATATGCAGATCCGCCGCCTGCGATGATGCCTTCCTCAACAGCTGCCTTTGCTGCGGACAGGGCATCTTCCATACGCATCTTAGCTTCCTTCATCTCAGCCTCGGTCGCTGCACCAACACGGATAACAGCTACGCCGCCAGCCATCTTAGCCAGTCTCTCCTGCAGTTTCTCACGATCAAAATCAGAAGTGGTTTCCTCAATCTGAGCCTTAATCTGAGCCACACGGTCTGCGATGGCTTTCTTATCGCCGCAGCCATCTACGATGATGGTGTTCTCTTTCTGAACCTTAACGGATTTCGCACGACCAAGCTGATCCATGGTGGTATCCTTTAATTCAAGTCCCAGTTCCTCGGAAATAACAGTACCGCCGGTCAGGATTGCGATATCCTTTAACATTTCTTTTCTTCTATCGCCGTAACCCGGAGCCTTCACACCAACAACGGTGAAAGTACCTCTCAGCTTATTGACAATCAGGGTGGTCAGCGCCTCGCCCTCAATGTCCTCAGCGATGATGAGCAGCTTGGAACCAGACTGTACCAGCTGTTCCAGCAGCGGCAGAATCTCCTGAATGTTGGAGATCTTCTTATCGGTAATTAAGATGTACGGATCGTCCAGAACGGCTTCCATCTTCTCCATATCAGTTGCCATGTATGCAGATACATAGCCACGGTCAAACTGCATGCCTTCTACCAGATCAAGCTCAGTCTTCATAGTCTTGGACTCTTCAATGGTAATAACGCCGTCTTTGGAAACCTTCTCCATCGCGTCTGCTACCATCTGGCCTACTTCCTCATCAGCGGAAGAGATAGCAGCGACTCTTGCGATATCTGCCTGGCTCTTAACGTCCTTCTTCATGCCTTTGATTGCCTCTACGGCTGCATCTGTGGCTTTCTTCATACCCTTTCTCATAATGATCGGGTTAGCACCTGCTGCCAGGTTCTTCATACCTTCGTTGATCATCGCCTGGGCCAGAACGGTTGCGGTTGTAGTACCATCACCAGCTGCATCGTTGGTCTTGGTTGCTACTTCCTTCACCAGCTGTGCGCCCATGTTCTCAAACGGGTCTGCCAGCTCGATCTCCTTCGCAATGGTCACACCATCGTTGGTAATGAGCGGAGCGCCGAAGGATTTATCCAGAACTACGTTTCTGCCTTTCGGTCCTAATGTAACTCTTACGGTATCTGCTAACTGATTTACGCCCGCTTCCAGGGCTTTTCTGGCTTCTACGCCATATTTAATTTCCTTTGCCATGGTTATCAACCTCCATAATTTTCTTGAATAAACGTTTCGATCAGCATCTGTCTTCCAGACATCCTGCCCATCGATTAACCGATAACAGCCAGAATATCATTCTGTTTTACAATGACATATTTCTCATTGTCCAGCTCAACTTCTGTGCCTGAGTATTTCGAATAGATAACTTTATCGCCAACCTTTACCTGCATCGTGATTTCTTTTCCATCTACCACTCCGCCAGGACCAACCGCGATTACCTCTGCCTGCTGCGGTTTCTCTTTTGCCTGACCCGGAAGAACGATACCTGATTTGGTCGTCTCCTCTGCAACTAACTGCTTTAATACAACTCTGTCAAATAATGGTGTTAACTTCATTATTGGCTCCTCCTTATCCATCCAAATTTATTCCATCTGATTGCTTTTCTTTCGTAATCAGATATGTATCTTCTTCTTACGAAGTATGTTATAACACGTTCTGTTAGCACCGTCAAGTGTTGAGTGCTAAAATTTTAGTAAATTTTACGGGGAGAACTGAAATATTCCATTTCTCCCCGTTCTATTAATTGCTCTCCTCAAATGCCTTAATCGCCGCAACCGTTTTCTCATAACACTCTTTTACCGCTGCAAAATCTGCCTCGTATCCGGTCAGTTCTCTGCCTCTCAGTTTTTCGGTCAGCGCTGCGCTTACCTCATAGAAGGCATCAAAGCCCAGGTTCAGACAGATTCCTTTCAGGGTATGTGCCGCGCGGAATGCTTTCTCCGCATCCTTTTCTTTTAATCCATCCTCCAGATCCTGAAAGCTAGAATCGCTCAGAAACTTGATGGCAAATTTTTCCACCAGCGCCACACCTCCAAAGCGTTTCTGAACTCCTTCAAAATCCCCGCCCATTTCTTTGTAGCATTCCTGAATTGTCATGACAGCCTCCTGTTATTTCTCTTCCTCAGTTTTCATACGGCTCAGCTCCTCGCCCGCAGTTCCATACTCTTTTTCAATCGCCTGCGTCACCGCGCCGAAAAACTTCTTCTGTGAATTGTCATAATGTTCAAATTTCTTATTTTTTCGCTCCGGATCACTCATCTCACTCCGGTATGCTGCCTCCTGCAGCTCCTTTTTAATAGGATCCTGAATCTCACACAGGCACTCAAGCAGGAGCGGGTTAAATGTACCACACTCTCCGTTGCAGATCATCTGCACCGCCTCCTCATGAGAATAAGCCTTTTTATAGACGCGCTCACTTGTCAGCGCATCATACACATCCGCCAGCGCCACCACCTGCGCTGAGATCGGGATCTCCTCCCCTTTTAGACCATCTGGATATCCTTTTCCATCATAGCGCTCATGGTGCCAACGGCAGATCTGGTACGCCACTTTCATCAGCGGCTCATCCTCATACATCTGAAGATTCGCAAGCATGTCCGCACCGATCACTGTATGTTTTTCCATGATCTTACGCTCCTCCGGCGTCAGACGACCCGGTTTATTCAAAATCTTCTCGTCAATTCCGATCTTTCCGATGTCATGCAGAGATGATGCCGTGCTGATCAGCATCCGGTTCGACCAGGACAAGGGATATTTGTCCGTCTTCTTGACGAGCTGTTCCAGAATCATCGTCGTCAATATATTAATATTGAGTACGTGCATACCGCTCTCGCCATTTCGAAATTCCACGATCTCGCTCAGAACACTGATCAGCATCCGGCTATTCTTCTCTTTCTCAAAAACCTGGTTCGTCACCATTGCCACCAGGCGGCGCTGTTTCGCATACAATTTGATCGTATTTAAGACACGCCGGTGTACAACCTCCATATCGAACGGGCGCTTGATATAATCAGAAACTCCCCACTCATACGCCTGCTTGATGACCTCGCCCGAATCTTCGCCCGAAATCATGATAACCGGGATATCCCCGATCAGGTTGTTGCGGTTCATGTATTCCAGAACCCCGAAGCCGTTCATCCCCGGCATGACGATATCGAGAAGAATCAGGGAAATCTTCGTCTCATAACGGTTCAGCATGTCGAGACATGCTGAACCATTTTCTGCCTCCAGAATCTCGAATTCGCCTTTCAGCATTTCTGAGAGAATCATACGGTTCATCTCCGAATCGTCCACGATCAAAATGCGGTAACGACTCGCATTGCGCCGCCCGGCTACCACGATCTCCTCCGGTGTCCACTGTCCATCTTTCTCAGTCACAATCATGTTCTTGGAGGCCTTCGCCTGATACATAAATTCGTCCGCCCGGCACATCGCCTTCCCGACTGTCTCCCCGTTCGTCAGCGTACCGCCGATGCTGACTGACAATTTCAGTTGCGGATATCCTTCAACACTCATGTTGCAGATCAGATCCTGTATCCGATGCAGCTTCTCAACAAATGCCTCCAGACTGATGCCCGGCATCACAAGCAGGAATTCATCCCCGCCATAACGCACCAAGCGGTCCGTCTTACGGATACAGCTTATAATCGCCGCCGACACCGTCACCAGCACTTTATCGCCCGCCACATGCCCATATATATCATTGTAGGTCTTAAAATCATCCAGATCGAGCATCGCGATACCGGCATCCATCCGCTGCTCTTTTAACTGATCTTCAAAATATCTCCGGCTGTAGCTCCTCGTCAGTGCATCCGCATACAGCTCGCGCCTGTAGTGTGCAAATTTCTTAACGAGTGCTTCTCTTCCCTCTGCGTCAAGAAGTGTCTCATCATCCAGACAGGAAATCATCTCCACCACACAGGGAACTCCATCCACCTCCAGATACTTCGCGATGACCTGATACATCTTCAGACCGATAAATTCAAGCTTCATGCACTGTCCCTTCATCGCAAGCGCGCGCTGTGCCGCACAATTCTCACAATTCTTTCCTTTTTCCCAGAACGAATAGCATTTGCAGTCCTCGGATCGGAGTTCCCCGTTCCTCACGTCCATCTTATGGAGTAGATCTTTATCTAAAATACGTACAACCGTAAATATCCTTTCCATCTGTGCAATCATTTGTTCCAATTCCTGCGCCGTCATCTTTGTATTCAAATTCATCATTTTATTTTTATCACCACCTAGCAAATATATAATTTTATTCTACATGATTTCCGGTATGACAACAAGCATTTTTCTCATGCTTCCTGTACATAATTACCGCCCCTGTGTTACTGTTCACGCATACGTACCCCGTAACACGTGATTCACACACTTCCCGTTGTTCACAAAAGATTCCCTTTATTTTTTAGGCGTTTCGTATTACAATAAGGATATCGAATCGTATAGAGAGGAGTATCAACCATGGCAAAAAAACATTTTGGTAAATTACTGACACTGGCAGCTATCGTCGGCGCTGCAGCAGCTGGTGTTTCTTACGTCTTACAGTATAAATCATTCCACAAGGAACTGGATGAGGATTTCCACGACTTTGAAGATGATTTCGATGATTTTGACGATGCCGGCGATAAAGAAGCTTCCAAGGCTTCTGATACAGCTGCCTCCGAACGCAGCTATGTTTCCTTAAATCCGGAGAAAAAGGAAGCTCCGGCTGAGACTCCAGAGGAAACTTCTGAACATTCTGAGGAAAGCGAAAAAGCTCCGGCTGATGCAGATGTCTCTTCCGAAGAACCAGTCAAAACAGAAACCGTCCGCGCAGATGCTCCGGTTTCCGAGGACGGCGAATCTTCTTCCGAGAAAGAAGATTCCGACGCAGCCCCGGATGACAGCACAACCGTGACGGTTGAGGAAATCACAGAATAACACAGGAGGATTCTTTGCATGATACAAAGTCTTCTCCGCGCGATGGAACTTCTGGAACTTTTAAAAGAAGCCAACCACAAATATTCCATCGCAGAACTTTCCGAATCAACCGGGCTTCCGCCCAGCACAATCCACCGGATTTTGCAGACATTTTGTGAAAAAAAATACGTGATCCGCGATGAACACGCGCACACCTACCAGCTTGGTCCCGCCCTCATCTCTCTCGGTCGGGCGGCGGCTGACAATGTGCGGATTCAGGATGCGGCGCTTCCGATTCTCAAGAACCTCTCCTACTGTACCCGTGAGGATTCCTATCTGATCATCCAGGTTGGCGACAAGGGACTGGTACTTGACAAAACGGACGGTCCGAACCACCTCAAGGTCGTCGAAGAATTTGGCTATGAGATGGATCTGCACTGCGGTGCGATCCGCAAAGCGCTTCTGGCTTTCCAGAGCGACGAATACATCCGCCGCTATCTGGACACACGCTTAACCCGTCCTGAGGCATTTCCAAAGGCGGATCCCGCAGAATTGGCAGAAGAACTCCGCACCATCCGTGAGAAGGGCATTGCCGTTTCCCACGGCGAATACGTCCCGGATGCAGTCGGGATCGGTGCTCCCATTTACGGTATTGACGGACGCATTTCCGCTTCGGTCGGAATCATCGCACCGTATTCCCGTATTGAAGATGACACACATCTTCTGCACCTGCAGGATCAGGTCCGCCACAGTGCGGCAGAATTATCCTATTATATGGGACATACATTTAAGCAGGAGAAATAAAGGAGATTTCACTTTATGATTAATAAACGCTTATTTTTAGCAGGCTTAACAACCGGTCTTCTCTCCCTCTCCGTCGCTTTCCCGGCGATGGCAGGAAGCTGGAAAAATGGAGCTGGTGACAATGCTGCCCGCTGGTGGTACGACAACGGTGACAACACCTGGGCGGCAAATGGCTGGCGCTGGATCGACGGCAACCAGGACGGCGTCAGCGAATGCTACTATTTCGACGCCGAAGGCTGGCTTCTAACCTCCACCACGACACCGGACGGCTACACTGTAAACGCAGACGGCGCCTGGACGGTAAACGGCATCGCTCAGAGCCGCCAGACCGCGGCTTCCAATGAATTCGATAACGAAAGCTGGGACGATTTCCAGAACAGCTCCTCCAAAAAGACGAAAAAAACAGCCACCAGCTCCAGCAGGACGCCAGATTCCGGAAGCTCTGACTCCAGCACCGGCTCATCCGAAGATTCTTCCAGCGATGATAGCAGCAATTCCAACGGAAGCTCCGGCAGCCACAGCAATTCCGGAAGCTCCGGTCCGTCCAAAGAAACCTCTTCTACTTCCGGAGACAAAAAGCCGGATGCTCCAAAGAAGAACTCCAAACAGGAACCAGGCAGCGGCTACCGCCAAGGGTCTGTGACGGATGAGCAAATTGCAAATAATAGTTCTTCTGACTCCACTAAGGAATAAATAAATGTATGCCGCAAGGCGCACCAAACAAACGCCCCCGCAAGAAAATCTCCTGCGGGGGCGTTTCTATCTCATCATTCAGTTTCCCAAACGAATCTTCTATTATTTCTGAAGTGCAAGAACGTCAGCGAATGCCTGAATAGCAGTGCTTGCCTGACCGAAGTCTCTCATCTGCTGGTCGATACCCAGTTTGATGTGCGGAACGCCTGCATCGTTCAGAGCTTTCTTCAGGTATGGATACTCCATCTCCTCCGGATCACAGAACTGCTGCATAAACAGTACCAGACCCTGAGCGCCGCTCTCTTTAACCATGTTAGCTACGAACTCACCACGACGGTTCTTGTCAGATTCCGGATCGTACAGAAGTACTTCGTAATCGATGTTAGCGAACTGTTTAGCCAGTGCTCTAACCGGATCCAGCTCGTCTTCCGGAGCGTCTACACGGAAGGAACGTGTCTCATGTGCTACATCATCTGCAGCGATAGCGATGTTGTTCTCTTCGAAGATAGAAAGCAGCTTCGGATTATCACAGATAATACCGGAGGTAACAACCTTGGTTCCCTTCCAGTCACAGACAGGAAGTTTAGCCAGCTCTGCGTTCAGCTCGTTCAGCTTTGCAGTGTATTCCGGCTTCTCCATGAAGTAGAATGCCTTCAGAACTGCGGAACGTTTGGTTGGTGTGATAACATCACAGTGCTCGTTAGCCAGTTTTACGAACTCACGGCGAGCTGCACGGCTCTTGTTGTATACAACGATAGCATCCTGGATGTCAGAATCAGTAATCTTTCTTCCAGCGATTTCTTCCAGATCAGCTTTTACATGGTTGTACTGATCGATACAGAACTGAAGACCAAACTCTTCGAAACGGTTCTGCGGATGAGCTAAGAAGATAACTTTCATCTTGTCGCCCATAGCTACACGGAAGTTCTGGCTCATCGGACGAAGAGTATCACAGATAGTAGGTGTGATAATACCGTCTAACTGATCCATAGTTCCATCCAGCAGCATCTCCAGAGCTAACTGAGCGATGGTGCAGTAGAAAGTAGCGCAGTACTCTTTTGCACGGCTGATGGTCTTAGTGTTGGAACCCCACATACCCATCGGAACGATACCAGCGGCATATACAAGCTCTTCCGGAGCGTAGTAAGGAAGAACACCAACTACTTTTTTGCCCTGAGCTTTATATTCAGCAAGCTGCTGCTTCGGAGTTGCAGCTTTTACCTTAAATTCTTCTAATAATGCGTTAACACTCATGGTTATTTAGCCTCCTTTGCCTGCTTATTTGCTTCCATTGCCTCAACCAGACCCTCTACACGAGTCTCGTACTGAGCAGCATTGAAGTTACGCGGGTCAGCCTGATCGCCGTCGAAACCAGCACACGGGATACCCAGGTCAGCAGTAAAGCGACGCTGCATCTCAGCCATGTAACCACTCCACGGTTTACAGCTTCTGTTGTAGTGAACCAGAACGCCATCTACCTTGTTATCACGGCAGATGCCTTCACGCCAGTCAACACCCTGCTCGATGCAGACAGAGTTCGGAGCTTTGTAGTAAGCACGAGCCATCTCATCGATGTTGTTGTAAACGAAACCAAATGCCGGAGCATATACAACGGCAGTAACGTTTACACCGTGGGTCTTCAGCGGTTTGAACAGAGCCGGCAGTTTCGGCCAGCACGGAATACCCTCGAACATAACACGGTATTTCTCCGGGAACGGAGTTGTGGTCTCACCCTTCTTAACTGTCTCTTCCAGGTCTTTTGCAAGTAATTCAAAAGCATCACCAGCAGCTACAGTAGCACGTGCAGTTACAACGTCTGCCATGTGGTTGAACAGGTCAAATCCACTGTATGGAGCCGGTTTGTACTGCAGGAAATCACAGACTTTCAGCCAAGCCTTAGCGGTACGGTTAGCGTTTGCACAAGCCTGCTCGAACTTCTTCTCGTCGAACTTCTTGCCTGTCAGCTCTTCCAGCTGTTTGATCGCTTTGTCGAACTGAGCGCGAACGTATTTAACATTCTCATCATGAACTTCTACTGTATTGTTGTACGGGATATCGATCATGATCAGCGGAATGTTACACATACGAGCGATGTTCTCATACCATTTTGTCATACAGTTACAGATGTTGTTGCAGCAAAGAACGAAATCCGGCTGCGGAATACGCATCTGACGAATCGGAGAAATAGCCTCAAGACGTTTCTCTTTTTCCGGACCATCCGGGAGTTTTTCAATCTCAAGCAGGTTGTCCAGCTGCAGATACGGAGTCTGAGTCTTCGGATCCTTCTTCGGTTTTCCGTCTTCACCCATCACTACGTTGCCGTCAGCATCTTTTAATGGTTTACCTGTGCTCGGATCGATGATGTATTCACCAGTCTCCGGATCATACTTACGGGATACACGTACACCAGCTGCATATGCAAGGCTGATACGAGCGTAACCGCAGATATCGTTGTCATATCCAAGATCCTCAGCTGCCTGGCACATCAGCTCACCGTAACGGTTAGCTGCGATACCAGCTGCCTGGTTCTCCGGATACATAACGTGTAAATCAAATGCTGCTGCAAGCTCACACGGGAATTTGGAAGAAGACCATCCAACTAACTCGCCTCTTGCTTTGGCCTCACGCGCCTCTTTGTGTACGTCATCTACGACTTTACGAAGCGCAAGAACACCAGGACTAACTTGTTTTGCCATAATAATTATCCTCCATTCTTAAAAATTAACTTAGTTACTTCTGACGGCTGGCTACCTGATATGCCATCAGGGCTGCGCCAAGCGCGCCGTTATACTGTGTCAGCGGGGATGTACAAATCTTTACGCCAAGCTCAGCCTCAAGCGCATCTACTACGCCCTGGTTCTGAGCCACACCGCCTGTCATAACGACATCCGGCACTACACCGATTCGGTGGGCAAGACCCGTGACACGATGAGCCACTGAACGATGAATACCGGCAATGATATCACATTTATCCGTTCCCATCGACAACTGGCTTATAACCTCACTCTCTGCAAAAACCGTACAGGTGGAACTGATTCCTACCTGCTTCTTGGACATAGCGCCAAGACGGCCTAGATCACTTACCTCAACTTCGAGAACGCGAGCCATAACATCCAGGAATCTTCCGGTTCCGGCTGCACACTTATCGTTCATCTGGAAGTTTGTCATGACACCGTCCTCAACGCGAAGAACCTTCACGTCCTGACCGCCGATGTCAATTACGGTATGAACCTTCGGGAAAAGGAAATAAGCGCCCTTTGCATGACATGACAGCTCACTCATCTGCTTATCGGCAATTCCGTCCATCAGAGATGTACGTCCATAACCGGTAGCCAGTGTGAATGCCATATCTTCTTTCTTGAGGCCTGCATCTTCCAGAACTGCCTCGATGGCACGGCTTGGACCGCTGGTACCTGCTCCAACGTCAATCAGAGACTTACCTACGATCTCCTTGCCATCCTTCAGGATGATACATTTGGAAGCTGTAGAGCCTACGTCGATACCTAAAGTGAAAATTTCGCTCATGATGTATCTTTTTCCTTTCAATACTGACTTTCTATGCCTGATTTTTGTTTCAACGATGTTTTGGCAGATCCGTGCTATCACATCGTCTCCACCCATCATAATACCACAAAATCAACTAAAAGTCGCTGTAAAATCTTGAAAATGTTATAAAATAATTCTTAACAAAACTATTACTTATTACTTATCTGCCTGAGTATACCAATAAATCGAGCAAAGGTTCCAGTTCCTTTGCCCGATTTATCTGCAAGCATCCGGCAAAACGGTTCATTTACAGTCATACAGACAAGCCGCTTCGCCAGAGCCTCACACTATTCACACTATCAATTTGTTACTTATCACTATTTACACTATCACTGTCAGCCGCGTACTTACGCGCCTTCTCTTTTTAAAATGTTATCTTAGCGGCACCTATCACAATGCCGTTTTAATTTGATAATTATTTACCGTAGTTGATGAACTCACGAGTAGATCTCGGAGCCAGCATCTGATGCATCGGGCAGATAGCCTGAGCATTCTGATAATAAGCCTCGGTAAATGCCTGGATGTACGGACGAAGATCGGTCAGATCTACGATCTCATCAACCATACCCTGTTTTGTACAATATTTCGGACGAGATTTGTCTGTGTACATCTGGATCATAGCGTTCATCTTGTCGATGATCGGCTGAAGCGGCTCGCCAGCTTTTTTAGCTTTAACAAGCTTTCTGGAGTACATAGCGTTTGCAGCGGTCTCACCCGGCATTACGTAGTACTCGCAAGCACCTGTACCGATAGAGAATACGTTGGTGTTGTTGCCCTGCGGACCACCCAGAACGTAGTGAGCAGCAGCACTTGCCTTACGAAGAGTAACCTCCAGAGACGGAAGCTTAGCATTCTCGATAGAGTAGATCAGGGACTGACCTAAACCAAGCAGCTCTGCCTTCTCAGCGTCATCGCCTACATCGATACCTGTGGTATCCTGCAGCCAGATAACCGGTGTCTTATCACGAGCACACAGAGTAACGAACTCGTTCATCTTAATCAGACCCTGACGGTACAGCTTACCACCGATACCTACAGAACCCTGTTTGTACTCCGGATAGTTCATGAGTAAGCCCTGTACGTTAGCGATAACACCAACCAGAAGGCCGTTAACTTTTGCAAGACCAGCAACGATCTCCGGACCGTAGCCTTTCTTGTACTCGAAGAACTCACTGTTATCGAACAGACGGCCGATTACATCGTAGATGTCGTACGGACGTTTCTGGTTCATCGGGATGATGCTGTACAGATCCTCAGCCGGAAGCTGCGGAGCCTTCGGGCTGTCAACACGGAAGAACTCCAGGTTGAAGCACGGAAGGTAGTTGATGTACTTCTTGATTCCCTCGATAACGCCTAAATCATCCTCGTAAACTTCACGGAAGAATCCTGTCTCATCATAGTGGATCGGCACGGAACCCGGAGCCGGAACGTGATGTTTGCTGTTCTCGATCTGAGCGTTAACGATCTGCTCTGCTGCTTCCTCATCGATGTAACCCTTCGGGTTCATACCGGAAAGGATACCAGCGCCACCAACTGCCATGTTCGCATCTTTATGAGCGATCAGGATAGTCGGGGAAATGCTGTGGTAACCACCACCTGCCGGGTTGGTTCCGTAGATACCTACGATAACCGGAACACCAAGCTGGTTTAACTCAGCGTTGCGGAAGAACGGTGTACCACCACCACGACGGTTCGGGTATACTTTGTCCTGATTCGGGAACTCAACGCCTGAGCAGTTTAACAGGTATACTAACGGCAGATGCAGCATCTTAGCGGTATCTGCAGCACGGAGCAGGTTATCTGCCTGTCCCGGAACCCAAGCACCAGCCATCTTCTTGTTATCAGAAGCGATGATGTAAACCCATTTGCCATTTACACGGCCAAGACCATTCAGAACGTTAGTTGTCTGGAAACGGTTGTCTTCCGGATTGTAAAGGCTGTTTAACGGGCACCATGTACCTGGATCGATCAGGGCGTTGATACGCTGTGTAGCAGAAAGCTGTCCACGTGCGTTTAACTTCTCTTCGGTTGTGATACCAGCATCAAGAGCCTGCTTAATGGACTCATGGATGTCGTTCTCAACAGCCTTCAGTTCCTGCTCGTTTTCCGGATTCGGATTAACCAGAGCTTTACCAACGGTAGGCATATTCTGGAAATATCCTGGCATTGAATACATATTCATGTCTTCTTTTCTCCTTATAAAATAAAAAATAAAAATGGTTATAAATGAATTGCTTGCGGGACAGTTCGTCTCCTGTCCCGCCTGCAATCAGTAACTAATTAATCGACAGAAATGATATCTGTCTTGATTCCCTATGGAAGGCTAATTACTTAGTCTCCTTCGGAACTTTGATGAATGCCTGACCTGGGTCGATCTCTTCACGAATAACGCGGATGATCTCCGGATCCGGACCTTCCATCAGCTGAGCTCTGGAGGTATCGATCTCGAAACCAGTGTTCTCCTGAACCATTTCCGGAGAGGAGAATGGATAGTAGTAAGCCAGGTACATTCTCTTGGTCTCTTCGTCGAATTTCATGATACCAAGATCGGTAACTACCATCTGCGGTCCACGGTTGCCCGGAAGACCTGCTCTCTCACGTCCGCCAGGGCCGTCCATCCAGCCACAGCTTGTGATGTAGTCAACATGCTCCATGAATCTTCTCTTCTGATGCTGCATCATGATGATGGTGTTGCAGAAGGTAGCGATTCCGTTTGCACCGCCAGAACCGGTGAAACGTGTGGTAGGTTTAACATAATCACCCTTACCAAAGATACAGGTAGAGTTAACGTTTCCGTACGGGTCGATCTGAGCGCCACCGATGAATGCGATCATACGATCAGCATCATGTAACCACTCATTAGCCTCGAAACCTACGAAACGAACGTTTGGCCACTGTACTGCACAGTGAGCCATGAAACGGTTGTCACCTACAGAACGCGGAACCTCAATCGGAGAACAATCCATAAGACCACTCTCTACGATCGGATGGCAGCTCGGGCAAACAACACGTTTTGCCAGGGATGCACCGATTAACGGAAGACCGGTACCAACGATAACGATCTGATTTTCTTTAATATTTTTTGCGATGGCGTAAGCCTGCATTTCCTGCTTTGTATACTTTGTATAATCAGCCATTTTAGATTTTCCCTCCCTCAATTAATGTCTGGTAGAATAGCCAAGATGCGGCTCATTCTTAAGGTTCATGAGGCGAGCGCCGCCCAGTACGTTGAGCAGATCATCCTGATCCTTGCATCCATATACATACTTCTGAAGGTAATCCTTGAAGGTCTCCGGAATCTTGGTGCCGTCAGCAGCATCTTTTGCAGCCTGTGCAGCAACTTCTGCAGCTTTTGCAAGCTTCTCATCTTCCGGCTTAGCAGCAGCAGCCTTAGCAGCTTTGTCTGCAGCCTTCTGAAGCTGTGCCTTAGCATCCTCAGCGTCAAGGTACTTGGAAGCCTTGTCGTACTCTTTCAAGCCCTTATCATCATCATCATAATAGCCGTAGCACTGTGCCGGCCAAGCACCGTACGGTGCACGAACAACGGCGTCTACACACTCACCAAAGATTCTTGTCTTGGTTGGGTCACGACGGATATACTCATCACTTACGATCTCCTCGCAGGTAACGATACAACGTTTTGCAGCTACAGCGATATCTACGTCATGGAACTCATCACCATCGATGATACAGGTTCCATCCGGAGATGCCTGCTGAACATGGATGATAGCGCAGTCAAGCTTCGGAACCGGAACAGCCAGCAGCTTCTCGCCTGGCTCAAGCGGGTTCTCGATCTCTACGCATTTCAGGTTGTCAACACCTTCCATGGTTCTTCTCTTCTCTTCGCTGATACCCCAGAACTTAACAAGTCCGGAGCCCTGCATCATACGTACCGGCAGGTACGGAAGACCCAGAGATGCAGCATGAAGCTGAAGCATCAGAACGTCCTGAGAATAATCCTCATATGTAAGCTCACCCTTCTCGATAGCTGCACGGAAACGACGAGCTACGTTGGTGTAACCAGAGTTTGCAGTATAGCAGTTAATGTAGGCTCTCACACGGCCCTCACCGATTAACGCATCCCAGTCACCACCTGCCGGGCCAGACCAGCCTACAAAACCAGTTTTACCCTGACGAAGGATCTCGTAAACTGCTGCATACGGTTTACGGTTTGTTGTAAATCCGCCGAGACAAAGTACATCGTTGTCACATACATACTTTTCTACGGCATCGTGTAAAGACATTACTTTATTAGCCACAATAAAGCCTCCTTTAAAAAAATTTTCTATAACTACCTATATAAATAAGTAAAAACGGGATCCGGTACTTCCGGCGCTGCGGTCTTTCGCAGGCCAGATGCAGCCAGATCCCGGCTGCAACAGCCAAAAATCAATATTCGATTAACCGAAAATCAGCATGAAGAAACCTGCTGCTACGGCAGAACCGATAACACCTGCTACGTTTGGTCCCATAGCGTGCATCAGAAGGAAGTTGGTCGGATTCTCTTTTGCACCAACTGTCTGAGAAACGCGGGCAGCCATCGGTACAGCAGATACACCAGCGGAACCGATTAACGGGTTGATCTTGCCGCCGGTTACAGCGCACAGCACCTTACCAAGGAGAACACCTCCGATGGTAGCGAATGCGAATGCAAGAAGACCCATGCAAACGATAGCGATGGTCTGAACACGCAGGAAGATCTCGCCGTTTGCGGTCGCACCTACGGTAGTACCAAGCATGATAGTTACGATGTTGCACAGTGCGTTCTGAGCTGTATCAGAAAGACGCTCTGTAACACCAGATTCACGAAGCAGGTTACCAAGCATCAGCATACCAAGCAGCGGAGCTACGGACGGAAGAAGCAGGGAGCAGAACAGTACTACGAATACCGGGAATACGATCTTCTCAACCTTGCTTACCTTACGGAGCTGCTTCATAACGATGGAACGCTCTTTCTTAGTGGTAAGAAGCTTCATGATCGGCGGCTGAATCAGCGGAATCAGCGCCATGTAGGAGTAAGCGGCAACGGCGATCGGAGCAACCAGATCCGGTGCCAGGTTGTTAGCTACATAGATAGCGGTCGGACCGTCTGCACCACCGATGATACCGATAGCAGCTGCCTCACCTACTGTAAACAGACCAGTTGCGTTAGCCAGCATGAATGCAATGTAGATACCGAACTGAGCAGCTGCACCAAGCAGAAGGCTCACCGGGTTTGCAATCAGCGGACCAAAGTCTGTCATGGCACCTACTGCCATGAAGATCAGACACGGGAACAAACTGGACTTAACACCGCCGTAGATGATACGCAGAACACCTGCGGTATACCACGGCTCGCTTTCCTTCATCAGGTCAGCCAACGGCAGGTTTGCCAGGAACATACCAAATGCAATCGGAAGCAGAAGAAGCGGCTCGAACTGCTTTTTAATTGCCAGGTATAATAATACAAAAGCAATGAGAATCATTACACAGCTTCTCCAGGTCAATGCTGCGAAACCCGACTGTGCAAGAAGCTCTTTTAATATTTCAAAAAAGTTCATTACCTAACCTCCTAGTTCAGAGCAACCAGAGCAGCTCCTGTATCAACAGAATCGCCAGCCTTAACAAGGATCTTGCTGACTGTACCGTCTGCCGGAGCAACGATCTCAGTCTCCATTTTCATGGCTTCCATAATAACTACTACTTCGCCAAATTTAACCGCCTGTCCTTCAGATACCTTGATGTTCAGGATTTTACCTGGCATTGGAGCTTCTACGGTAGTTGCGCCCGCCGGAGCTGCTGCCTTCGGAGCCGGAGCTGCTGCCGGTGCCGGAGCTGGAGCCGGTGCTGCTGCAACTGGAGCCGGAGCCGGTGCTGCCGGTCTCTGTACCGGTGCGGATGCCGGAAGAACCGGAGCTGCCGGAGCTGCTACACCATTACGATCCAGAGATTTGTAAGCTTCTAATTTTTCTACTTCAACTTCGTATTTCTTTCCATTGATCGTAGCAACATATTTCATAATTCTTTACGTCCTTTCGAATGTTTATCATTACTGTTCACACATGTGTGCCCAGTAATGGGATTTTGCCGATGCTTTGTATTCCAAATCGGCAAAATCTGTTGCCTGAACTGTATCATACAGAATTTTCAGTTCCGAAAATTCCTTTTTGTAAACAGTTGCTATTTATCATAGTATCGTCTATTAGTTCAGGGTAACCAGTGCTGCACCTGTGTCAACGGCGTCGCCTGCTTTGACAAGAATCTGTGCTACTGTACCGTCTGCCGGAGCAACGATTTCAGTTTCCATCTTCATAGCTTCCATCACGATGACGGTCTCACCAAACTTAACTGCCTGTCCTGCAGATACTTTGATGTTCAGGATTTTACCTGGCATCGGAGCCTCTACGGTAGTTGCACCTGCTGCCGGTGCTGCCGCCGGAGCTGCTGGTGCAGGAGCCGGTGCTGCTGGTGCAGGCGCCGGTGCTGGAGCTGACGGTGCTGCCGGTGCTGCTACTGGAGCCGGTGCTGCTGCCGGAGCCTCGCCGTAACGCGGCATTGGCTCGTATGCATCGATTCTTTCAAGTTCTACTTCGTACTGTTTTCCATTGAGGGTAGCCGTATACTTCATAACTGCTCTAACCTTCCTTTCGATTTCCTTTCATTCCTGTTTCTCATTACTTAACTTCTGTCACGCTCAAGATCTTAAACTTGTCTGTCGGCAATCCGAGGTCATCCCCGATCGTTGCCATCAGCACGGCAAGTAATTCCTTATCAGCTTCATCCGACACAGCCGGTGCTGCTTTCTGTGCTGCGGCCGGGGCCTTAGCACCATCAGAAACAACGGAGCGGAGAATCTTGGAAATTACCATAATTGCCAGAGCCAGACAGATCAGAGCCAGGAAAACTACCGAAAGACCCAGCAGAGAAACGATAACTGACTGCCCGAAAGGCATAGTTGGTTCAGTCCACATTGTGCATTGCACCTCCTTATTTATTTTAGGTTCTGCTTTCTTTGTGAAAAATTATACTTATAAAATTCCACCAGTAAGATTCCGTATTGTGGAATGCATTCCATTTTTGAAAGCAATTTATAAGGGGCTTTTCCCCTTAACTGTAACAAGTGAAGCCACAGATTGACATGATCAGCTCACTTTACTTAAATTATAACAGTAACCCCCCTGATTGTCAACCAAGCCTTTCATAAATTATGCACAAAAAGCAGGGTGTTTTATTAGCAAAAACAACCTGCTTTTTATAGGTTATTACTACATTTTTCTACATTTTTCTTAATAACCCCCGGAAGAATCGCCAAGACCTCTCAAGCATTTTGCTCATATTCTAAAATGTATTCTGAAAGTCCCGTTCTCTCCTTTTTTCATCAGAACAAAGCCGCTTTTTTCTGTATTTTTTTATACATTTTCAAGAGTTGTTCTCGATTTATTTCGGAAGCTTGAAAGAGCTCTTCAGCGAAACAATCCGGTTGAAAACCGGTTTGCCCGGCTCGCTGTCGCGGCAGTCCACGCAGAAGTATCCATTGCGGACGAACTGAAAGCTCTCAAATGCTTTTGCCTCTTTCAGACCCGGCTCTAAGTAACACTCTTTCAGAACGCGCAGGGAATTCGGATTTAAGTTCAGCGTTCCATCTGCATTGAGTTTGCCCTTTTCCTCGTCTACCAGGTTCTCATAGAGACGTACTTCTGCTTTCAGTGCAGTCTGTGCTGCTACCCAGTGAATCGTACCTTTTACCTTTCTTGCATTGAAGCCGGAACCACTCTTCGTCTCTGGATCGTAGGTACAGTGAACAACCGTTACATTACCGTCTGCATCTTTCTCGAATCCGGTGCAGGTAACAAAGTACGCGTTCATCAGGCGGACCTCATTGCCCGGGAAGAGACGGAAGTATTTCTTCGGTGGTTCTTCCATAAAGTCCTCGCGTTCGATGTAAAGTTCTCTGCCAAATGGAATCTTTCTGGAACCAAGTTCCTCGTTCTCCATATTGTTTGGTGCATCCAGCTCCTCGATCTGTCCTTCCGGATAGTTGTCGATAACAAGCTTGACCGGGTCAAGAATTGCCATCACACGGGACTTCTTTAATTTCAGATCCTCGCGCAGGCAGTACTCTAACATTGCACTGTCGATGGAATTATCTGCTTTGGAGACACCTGCCAGCTCTACAAAGCGGCGGATGGATTCCGGCGTGTAACCTCTGCGGCGCAGCGCTGCGATGGTTACCAGACGCGGGTCATCCCAGCCATCTACAATCTTATCTTCTACCAGTTTCTTGATATAACGTTTTCCGGTAATGACGTTGGTCAGATACATCTTCGCAAACTCAATCTGGCGCGGCGGGTTCTCAAACTCGCACTCTCTTACGACCCAGTCATAGAGCGGTCTGTGATCCTCAAATTCCAGCGTACAAATCGAATGCGTGATGTGCTCAATCGCATCCTCAATCGGATGAGCGAAATCGTACATCGGGTAAATGCACCATTTGTCCCCGGTGTTGTGATGATGCATATGGGCTACACGATAAATAACCGGATCACGCATATTGATGTTCGGGGATGCCATATCAATTTTCGCACGCAGTACCTTTTCGCCATCCGCATATTTGCCTTCTTTCATCTCCTCAAAGAGCTGTAAGTTCTCCTCGATGCTGCGGTTGCGGTATGGGCTTTCCTTACCAGGATTGTTAAAATCACCGCGGTACTCGCGGATCTGATCAGCTGTCAGATCGCAGACGAATGCTTTTCCCTTTTTAATAAGAAGAACTGCACACTCATACATCTGCTGGAAATAGTTGGATGCAAAAAACAGGCGGTCCTCAAAATCAGCGCCCAGCCATTTTACATCCTCGATGATTGACTCAACAAACTCCGTCTTCTCCTTCGTCGGGTTGGTGTCATCAAAACGGAGATTGAATTTTCCGTTGTATTCTTTTGCCAGTCCAGAGTTCAGAATAATCGATTTAGCGTGTCCAATATGAAGATATCCGTTCGGTTCCGGAGGAAATCTCGTCTGGACATGATCGTAAACGCCCTCTGCCAGATCTTTGTCAATCTCGCGCTCGATAAAGTTCTTGGAGACAGCCTCTTCCTTCTCCTCTCCCTCTGCCAATGGTTTTTTATTTTCTTCCATATACATTCCCTCCGTTGTTTCTTTTCGTAAATTGATACTGTTGTTTGAGTCAAATCAAACAGTTTTATTTTTTATCATATCACATTTTGGAGTTTTCGAAAAGGGGATATTTGCCCACAAAAAAGGAAGCGCCGCGGGAGGACACTTCCTTTTCTGATTTTCAATTTTTAAGCATCTTTATTATGGCAATTTAAGATGTCCTGCGTTCGCAGGTAATTGTACTTCTTCTTATTATATATGTGTTTTTATGCGATTTTACTTATGCGTTTGCAAGAGCCTCGCCCAGTGCCTCGCACTCAGCACCTGCTGCCTCGTCCGGCGTTGCGTTGCAGATTACCGGCTCGCAAGCCATGGTTACGCCCAGAGTCATGCAGTCGCTCTCCCAGGTACGCATCCACTCGCCGTCGCCCCATCCGTAAGAACCGAATAATGCAATCTTTTTGCCAGAGAGAACCAGGCTAACCTCGTCGAACATCGGCTGGAACTCAGACTCCTCTAACTGTTCAGCCCCCATAGACGGGCAGCCAAATGCGATTCTGTCATACTCGCCAGCTTTGTCAGCGCCAAACTCTGCGGAAGTAAATAAATCAGCCTCGCCACCCGCTTTCTTAACGCCCTCTGCTACGTAATTTGCCATAGCCTCTGTGTTTCCCGTTCCGCTCCAGTATACAATTGCTACCTTGCTCATTTTTATTTCCTCCTTGTGAATAATTTACTTACTTAGATTTATTATGCGGCTTTTACAAGCTGAATAATCGGTGTCCCCTGACGGTATTTCTCCCGGCACACTTCCGTGCATTCCCGGTATGAATCAAACCGCCGTTTTGCTTCCTGCGGGTCGCCATACGTCTTCCAGTAACCGCTGCAGGTATAATTTTTTCCCTGATTTTCAATGAATCCAACAACATCCTCAAGCGGATACCCCAGGAAAATGCCAATCTCATGTGGAAAATCATGTTCCAGACAAAGCCGGTTGGAAAGCTGCTTCAAAAAGCCATCGACCGTCTTCTGCATCTGGTAACCAGACTTTTTTAAAAAGTGCTGTACAGATATTTTACCCAGAATAAAGCGAAGCCATTCCTCGCGGTACACCAGAATCAGAAACGCGCCCGTCCGGCTGCACTCTTTAAGCGCCCGCACCTGAAGCCCCGACGGTTCCAGTTCCCGGTTCCAGAAATCAAGCGCTTCCAGGAGTTTATCACGGTTCTGCGGCTGATAGCGGAACAAGTTCGACGGTTTGATGCCACGAAGAGTCGGCGCACACACCTCTACGAATACTTCTTCAAACAATCGTTCCATCTTCCTGCCTCCTGACTGCTTCTCTTAGTTAGCCATATCTACCTTTAGTTAGATATGGCTAACTATCTTTCAAAAAATAAAAGGCTTTTTCTGCCTTCTATTTTCCTTTTCACGGGTTAGTCTTATCTAACTTCAATGAGACTATATCATGAATCACTTACCACGTCAAGCAAATTTTGTTCATTTTTGCTTACTGAGTTTTTTTATCAGTAACATCATTTTCTATCTTTTGGGACGATAAATAATCTCATTCACCGTATACACCGTCACAAATGCCTTCGGATCTGTTTTTAATATATACGGCATGAGCTGTGCATATTCGTTTTTATCTACGATCGTGATAATTTCCGTCTTCGGCTCATTGTCAAACGCGCCGAATCCCTGATAGATCGTCGCGCCGCTGTGAAGCGTATGCAGGATAAACTGGCGTATCTCTTCTTCTTTTTCCGAGATAATGCAAACTCTCTTTTTCAGATTCAGACCGAAAATAAAATGATCCAGCACAATTCCGTTTAAGTATGTACCCAGAATGCCCAGCACCACCAGTTTTTTATCGCTGAAAAACACGGATGAGAGCGCCACACACATGCCTGGAAGCGCCATCGCTTTTCCCAGCTCCATATGGAAATATTTGTTTAAGAGCTTTGCCACGATGTCCAGACCGCCCGACGAGGCATTCATCCGGAACAAAAGAGCCAGACCAACGCTGACAACAAAGATATAGCAGACCGTATCCATCATCGCATCCTGGTTGATCGACACAAAATCCGGGAAAACCTGCTCAAACACCCACAGAAAAACCGGCAGAATCAGCGACGTATACACCGTCTTGACGCCGAACTCGCGTCCGATAAAAAGAAAGCCCACCACCAGAAGCGCCGCATTTAAAATAAAGGTCAGCACTGAAATCGGCAGCGGTATCACATTTCCCAAAAGCATCGCCAGACCGGAAATACTTCCCACCGATACACCGCTCGGAATCAGAAAGAAATAGACGGCTGCCGCCACGACAAAGGTCGCCGCTGTGATCATTGTGTACTCCCCGATTACGCGCATGGACTTTTTGGCCATAACTAAAAACCTCCTCATATTACAATTTCGCGCGAGCGCGCATCATTGGCACGTTAGTGCCTTTTTGTGTGATAGAGAATTTCAAGGAATTACCTATTACACAAAAAGACACATCGCGTCTGCAATGTGTCTTCGTAATGAGGCATCGGGGATTCGAACCCCGGACAACTTGATTAAAAGTCAAGTGCTCTACCGACTGAGCTAATACCCCATATTTAACTGGGCTAGTTGGATTCGGACCAACGAATGCAGGAGTCAAAGTCCTGTGCCTTACCGCTTGGCGATAGCCCATCAGCAAAAGATCCTTTTAAAAGGAAGGTGGATATAGGGATTCGAACCCTAGGCCTCCAGAGCCACAATCTGGCGCGCTAACCAACTGCGCTATATCCACCATAGGAATCTGTCGAAACAGATTCGACGAGCCTGAAGGGATTCGAACCCCCGACCCACGGCTTAGAAGGCCGTTGCTCTATCCAGCTGAGCTACAGACTCATATTCATTTTGCGATTCTGACCGTTTTATCCGGCACTGTAACCATTCCCGCACCTGACCTCTCAGCCAACTGCTTATCTGTCTCATCGACAGCAAAGATAGTATATAACATTTGAAAAAGAATGTCAACAGGAAATTTCATATTTTTTAAAATAATTTCAAAAATTCATTTCTTTTGACTTCCCCCCTATTTTTCCACCTCTTCCTGCTCGTATGACAGGAAGTCCGCCAGAAATCCCTTTTCCCGCAGCGCTGCCTCGATCTCGTCGAGAATCTCCTCCTGATCGGCAGCCACGTGATGGAAATGATAGCCCGATGTCACGTTTAAAAGCGGCGTGGAACGCCCAGTCCGGATATTTTCCACAAATGCCTCAACATCGCGGCGGCTGCGGATATTTAACGGCGCCGATACCTTTCCATAGATGCGGTGGTTGACCATGACATCCAGCACCTCGCCGCCCAGATCAACAATCGTATTCAGCTCTTCGCGCGTCTGCTCGGTCGTATGGCACATTTTAAAGAGGCGTTCCGTCTGGTGCGGCACCTCCAGCACATAACCGCGGGCAGTCGCAAGGACAGGGTGTCCCTCGGTACGCAGAAGCGCGATATCCTGCACCACCACCTGACGGCTCACGCCGACTGCCCGCCCCAGCGCCCCGCCGGAAAGCGGTGTGGATGACTGTCCCAGCATTTCCAGTATTTTCTTTCTCCGCTGTACTCCTGTCATCGTTGTTTCCATCCTGTTTTCCCTGTCCTTTCTTAGTTTTTAAATTTTTATAATGCCCGCAGATGTTTGAGGCTCAGATCCAGAATTGGTGCCGAGTGCGTCAGCGCGCCGCTGGACACATAATCTACGCCTAATTTCGTGATCGTTGCGATATTTTCCTTCGTCATATTTCCGGAACACTCCGTCTCGGCGCGTCCGTCGATGATGCGGATCGCCTCCGCCATCTCGTCCGGGGTCATATTGTCCAGCATGATAATATCAGCGCCCGCTTCCACTGCCTCGCGCACCATATCGAGATTTTCCGTCTCCACCTCGATCTTGCGGACAAATGGGGCATATTCCTTCGCCGCCTCAACCGCCGCCTTAACTCCGCCGGCTGCGTCGATATGGTTATCCTTGAGCATCACGCCGTCCGATAAGTTGTAACGGTGGTTGCTGCCGCCGCCAACCTTGACCGCATATTTTTCAAATATACGCATACACGGGGTCGTCTTGCGCGTATCTAAAAGCGTCGTCTTCGTTCCTTCTAAAAGCTTCGCCACCTGGTTCGTATAGGTCGCAATGCCGCTCATCCGCTGTAAATAGTTGAGCGCCGTCCGCTCGCCAGAAAGAAGCACCCGGATGTCGCCGGTAATCACACCTAAAAACTGCCCTTTTGTGACGGTATCCCCGTCTTTTACCTCAAATTTTGTCTCGGTCGTCTCGTCAAGAAGTTTAAACACGCGCTCAAACACCTGTAAACCGGCGATAATACCGTCCGCCTTGGCTAAGAGCTGTACCTCGCCCCTGCGGTATTCCGGCATGACCGCGTTCGTCGAAACGTCCTCACTGTTAATATCTTCCTTTAATGCCATGCGGATATACTCATCCGCAACAAGCTGCATCGTAATTGGATTCATACTCTTCGTCCTCCCGTCCGGCAATCTTGCCTGCCGCTCTCTCTGCAAATACAAGGCTTTCCAGCAGACTGTTGCTGGCAAGCCGGTTTTTTCCGTGTACGCCGTTGCAGCTCGTCTCACCAACCGCATACAGGTGATTCATCGTCGTCTCGGAGAAATGATCGACATAGATACCGCCCATGAAATAATGCTGCGCCGGTACGACCGGAGCCGGTTCCTTCGTGATATCGTAGCCCTCTTTTAAGCACTCCTCATAAATGTGCGGAAAATGCCCCCGGATCGTCTCCTCCGGAACTGCCTCAAACGACAGCCATACATGATCGCTGCCCTCTTTTTCCATCTCCTTCTCGATCGCCTGCGTCACCACATCACGCGGCAGAAGCTCATCGACAAAGCGCTCGCCCTTTCCATTTAACAGAACTGCTCCCTCGCCGCGGGTCGATTCTGAAATCAGGAAGCTGCGTCCCGGCTTCTTGCTGTACAGGCTGGTCGGATGAATCTGGACATAATCGAGATGTTCCAGACGCACGCCGTGTTTCTTTGCCACATCCAGCCCATCACCTGTCAGGCTCGGGAAGTTCGTCGAATGCTTGTAAAGCCCACCGATACCGCCGGTCGCCAGAACCGTGTCTTTCGCATGAATCTTTAAAATATCGCCGTCTGCATTCTTTGCCAGAATACCGGTGCAGATGCCCTTTTCTACCAAAATATCCGTCATAACAGTATATTCCCGGATTTCTACATTCGGAAGTTCTTTTACACGCGTCTGCAGGGTCGTCGTGATCTCTTTTCCCGTGATGTCCTCATGGAAACAGATACGCGGCTGCGAATGCGCGCCCTCCTTTGTATATTTTAAACTGCCATCTGGATTTTTGTCAAACCCTACGCCTAATTTCAGCAGATTATTTATCACATCCCGGCTGGAGCGGATCATGATATCCACACTCTCCTTGCGGTTCTCGTAGTGTCCCGCGCGCATCGTGTCCTCAAAATACGCATCATAATCTGTCTCATCCCGCAGCACGCAGATACCTCCCTGCGCCAGCATGGAATCACAGCTCTCTATATCTTCCTTGCAAATCATTAAGATCCGGTCTTCCGACGGCAGATTTAAAGCGGTGTACAGACCGCCTACGCCACACCCGACGATGACCACATCATAATTTTCCTCCCGGACCATTTTGTTGCCTTCCTTTCTATACCATACGTTTGCACTTATCTTTTTATCCTGCAGATAGTTCAGCCTTCAAATCGCAGAATAC
The DNA here is from genome assembly GCF_003477745.1 of Clostridium sp. AF35-15. Lineage (NCBI taxonomy): Bacteria > Bacillati > Bacillota > Clostridia > Eubacteriales > Clostridiaceae > Clostridium > Clostridium sp. AF35-15. The sequence continues at coordinate 168,440 of NZ_QUDY01000003.1, forward strand.
TATCTGCCACTCTATGCTCCTATCGCAAACAGAGTTCTCTTTCAATCCAAAACTTCATTTGTGCATCCGCACCAGTATAGCACATATTATTTCATGTGACAAGACATATGTAATGATATTTTGGGTGATTCTGCAAAAAACATATTACTATTCACGCATACGTGCCCAGTAACCAAAAAACTCCAGTTTCATTGACAGTCCACCATAAATCCATTAAAATACCTACTATAATAAGGTTTTTGCCAAATTAAATTTAAACATATGAAGAGAAGGTATTTTCATGAAAATCAATCACGTACACGCAGTCTATTTCAGCCCGACCGGCAACGCGAAAAAGGTTATCATCACGCTGGCGCAGGCCATCGCGGACACACTCGGCGTCCCGATGGATTCCTATGATTTCACGCTGCCGGAAAGCCGCGAAAAAGTCCATACATACGGGACAGAAGATCTGCTCGTCATCGGCACCCCGGTCTACGCGGGACGCATCCCGAACAAGATGCTCCCATTTGTACAGACCCATTTTGAGGGAAATGGCGCGCTCGCCATTCCGGTGGCTGTCTTCGGAAACCGCAACTTCGACAATGGGCTCATCGAGCTTCGCAATGAATTAGAGGCGCACGGTTTCCACACCATTGCGGGTGCCGGTATCCCGACCGAGCACGTATTCAGCGACAAGCTGGCAACCGGACGTCCAGATGCAGATGATCTCGCACAGATCCATGCATTCGGCATCAAAGCAGCTGAAAAGATCACTTCCCTGACCGAAATCCCGGCTCCGATTGCCGTGCGCGGCGATGATCCGGTCGGACCATATTACACACCGCTCGGCACCGACGGAAAACCGGCTGTCTTCCTGAAAGCCAAACCAGTTACTGATCTGGAAAAATGTACCGGATGCGGCATCTGTGCAACGGTCTGTCCGATGGGTTCTATCCCGGCGGATGCACCGGACACCTGTACCGGTATCTGCATCAAGTGCCAGGCGTGCATCAAGATCTGCCCGGCTGGCGCCAAATACTTCGACAACGAGGCTTTTCTGTCCCACGTTGCGATGCTGGAGCAGAACTATACACGCAGAAGTGAGGCGGAGTATTTTATTTAAAAAATATATTTTGACAAACGGCAGCTGCCAGACAGGAAGAGATACTTACTGTATCCACCTGTTTAGCAGCTGCCGTTTGATTTATATCTGTTTGATTTATACCTATTTACAACGTTTCTGCGTCTTTATCATCACCGTTTTCTTTTAGTTTTTACGGTTCTTTTCTTCTTCCTCCCGTCTGCCGCTCATCCATACATAAGCAGATGCGATCAGTCCGAGTGTCAGCATCAGAGCCGATGTGTTTACTCCGTCCTCTCCTGTCTTCGGAAGTCCCTGTGCAGGAATGTTTTCAATCGGCACTTCCGCCGGCTGTTCCGGAAGCACCGGTTCTTCGGTGACTGTCCCCGGTCCCGCAGAGGTTGTCTTCTTTCCGCCAGAACTGGAACCGCCGCCTCCATGACCGCCGTGGCTTCCGCCACCCCCATGATCCGGGGTTGGATCTGGCTTCGGAGCTGTCTTTCCGTTGACAAAGTTTACTTTCAGGGTTTCGCCGCCTTTGATTGCGCCCATATAAACCACAGCGCTCTCCACGCCGGTGGCCGGGTTAATCACACTGCTTACCCCTTTTTCGGCTGTCATCTGCTGATACGATTCTTCATCGCAGATCACATAAATATTGGAATCCACCTTATATCCATCTGGCGCCGCCTTTTCCTGAAGGTAATAGACCACTCCCTCTAAAAGTGCATAATCAATATTCAGGGTTCCGTTGGTCGTCGAGACGGTATAATTTAACTCTTTGTTGTCCGGATCGTACTCAACCCAGCCATAATATCCATCTTTTACCAGTTTCTGGCTCTTCGTCCCATCTTCATTTTCTACCGTTTCGTAGACCGGATCCACATAAACACAGTATTTTGTCACATCCGTTGTCTTCTGATTTCCCTGTTCATCTGTCTCCGTCTTGCTGTCTATATACCAGAGATAGAACGAAGTCTGCCCCTCGCCCTCGTCATCTCCGAGCTGGCTGCCATCCGTATCTACCTTGGTCAGGTTGAAAGTGCCATCCTGCTGTTTGAGAACCATGGAACTGTACCAGTTCCAGGCGGTATTCTGATAATTGTTATCTGAACGTTCGCCATCGATATTGGTTGCCATGGTAAATGCAACCCAGGTAGCTTCTTCCGCCATCAAACCGGACTTTAGCAATGCGTTAAAATAGGCATTTGCCTTATCCCATGCACCATCCGTTTCATTTAACTTATCCGCCATATAATCGCCGATCGTCATCTCACACCCATCCGTCGCCCAATTTCCATGACTATGATCGTGACCCAGATTTTCATTTTCCAGGAATTTTTTCATATCCTCCTGGCTGCCGACATTGAAGCTGAAAATATTCTGATAAAAATTATCATACTGGCTGCTGGAATGAAGCAGCATCGGATCTAGAGAAGCCAAGGAAGAATTTCCGCTCTCTCCCGCTCGCGTTAGTTCATTTTCCGCTGCTTCATTCTTAGAAAGCAGTTCCTCGATCGTCGTGTAGGAAGTTCCTCCTTTCTCGTTGTAGTATTTAAGAACTTCTTTTTCTAGTGTCGTGTTATTTTTAGAAAGATATTGATTCAAGGCATCCTGAATTTTATATTTTGATGCCCGGATTGCATCAATCTCACCGCCACGCACCCACGGAGCATAATATTTACTTCCATCCGCCTTGATCGCATAATTGTTTTTTCCGCTGGACGGAATTAATTTTACAACATACTTTCCAGAACCTTTTGGTTTTTCTTCCACCTGTGCACTATTAAAATCGCAATAATAGCAATCATATTTTTCTGAATACAGATAATATTTTTTTCCAATCTTATAAACCGGATCTCCAACATTAATATCGTCTTTCGTTAATTTGATATAGGATGTCGTTAAATTTCCGTCCTTATCAATTCCGTACTGGCGCTGAGACTGCGTGTCTTTCAATGCCTCATCAATCAGATTTTCAATAACTCCTGTTGTGCTGGAATTCTTTATATCATACTTGGGAGAAAGAAATCCCTTCGTATAATCATCCGGCAGTTCCTGTCCGTCAAATCCAACGACTCCTGTCTGATCCTGATTGCTCATGTCCGGTGTCGATACGATAAAGCTGTTATTTTTATACACATATGTATGTTTGGAACCGTTGGTAATATAAACATCAAATACCATTGTACATCCCGGTTCCTCATACGGACAGACTGTTCCATTTTTTATATTATAGCTATATTCAACTCCATTGAAAACCTGACGGATCGTATTTTGTCCGTAATACTGTGCATTTTCCAGCTCGTTCGCACCTTCTTTAGTCTGGAACCACTGTTCAAACTGCTTCTTTCCAGCCGCATTGATCTCTTCCATCACCTTGCTCAGCTCAATCGTCTGGTCACCCTTGGCATCTTCTTTGATATTAAAGGTTACCTTAAATTTTCCAGTTTCTTTATCATAAAAATATTCATAATCCTTCTCTTCCGGTAAAACAGGTTTTACCTCTGTCTCCTGGCTGCCGCCCGTCTGGTTTCCGGAATTATCCACATTTTCCTGTCCATTCTGAGAATTAGAATCTCCGGCTGCTCCCGACGCCGAACCTGCAGAGCCTGTACCGGAATTGGCATCCGATTCGTTCTTTTTCGAGTCGGACGGCGCACCCGGAATAATTTCTACCGTGTCAGACTGAGATGGGCGTTCGATCGAATCGTATGGATTATCCGTCTGTTCACCCGACGGATTCTGACCGTTTTCTTCCCCTGTCTGGCTGTTTCCATTTTCATTCACAGAACCCACAGTTCCGGCTTCATTTCCTTCACCAGCTCCATCTGAGCCCTCATCTCCAGAAACATCCGCTACCGTAGAACCATCCTGCACTCCAACAGTATCTTTCCCAGCAATATTCTCTGCCTGTTTTCCAGTATCAAATACTTCTTTCTCCATCCACTTATCCAGATCGACTTTCTCCTGCGTTCCCGCTGTGTCCACACTTTCTTTGACAACTGCCGCATCATCCGCATAAGCAGTCGCCGTACCGAAGGAACTAAACGACAGCATCAGCGCCAGCAATACTGCTATCGGACGGCGCATCTGATTTTTATACTTCCGTCTCCGGCTCCTTCCCCTGATTTTTCTCTCTTTCATCCCTTTACCTCCCTTGATAGATCTATTTCCAGATGCAGTAGCATATAAACATTTCTTTCCGGTCCGTTTCCATGTTATGTCTTTCTGTCTATCCAGTTACTGCATCATGGTAACGCATTTTGTTTTTCCACATCTGGAACATTCCCCATCTTATTCTGCGTTACTGTTCACGCATACGTGCCCAATAACGGAATTTGCCGTGGCTTTGCATTTAAATACGGCAAATTCCTGCTGCCACCACGTTTTCTTACGGCACTTTCGGTTCCAAAAGTGCCTACCCGGGAACAGTTACTATTCTGCCGATTCATACGCATATAGAATTGTCCGGGCATTGTTAAATTCATAGCTGCATGTCACAAATGAATACAAACGCACGATCGTCCCCTCGATCGGCGCGGACGCGCTCGCGCCCGCTGTCATCTGCTGAATATATGACGCAAATTCTTCTCCCGATGCAAACTCCGTTTTCCGGCGGATCGCATCCGGCGATGTGCAGACAGCCGCCAGGGCTTTTAAATGAATCTCCCGCTCCGGCGTATAAAGAATGATTTCTGAATGCTGATCGAAATAGCCCTGATCCTTGTATCTGGAAATGTCCTTAAACATACTTCCATTCTTCATGTGATGGCCGTACAGCACGTTATGCAGGGACGAAAAATCTGCCCGATCGGCATAGTCCAGAAAAATCGTGCCCGCCGTGCTCTTCTGCCCGTTCAGGTCACGGTGCAGGTAATAATCATTGTCCTTCCCCTGAACCACCGGATAATTGATCTGAGTTCCCGGAATCTGAATCCAGGCAACGACGTCCGGATTCTGGGAATCCAGCACTGCGAAATCAATTGCTGACACATATTCTGTCTCCTTTATTGCATCCGTCTCATCTATCTCATTTTCCACTTCTGGCACTTTTTTCTCCGGCATTGTTTCTCCTGTCGTCCCTGCTTCCGACATTCCCACAACCTGAGCGGTCAGCTCTTCCTGCGCCTTCTCCTGACGCATTTCATCCCATTTATGCATTGCCACCCCCGCTGTACCGAACGCCAGACAGATGACAGCTATCACAGCCGCTGCTTTCCGTGTCCACTTTTGCATCGATCCCTCCATCTTTGCCCGTGAAACGTTCTGCGCCTTTATTTGTTAAGCAAATTATATATTTTTATAAATGATGTATTAATTTGCATACAAAACGAAACAGATAACAGCATAGTTTTAGGACAGCGCCATTTTTTCTGGCGCCGCCCTAAAAACCTGCTCTTATAACCGGGCAATTTTTATTTTTCTATGTCTCGTCTTACTCTTCCGTCTTTTTTCTGCCCGTCATTAATACATAAGCTGCTGCCATCATTCCAATTGCCAGCAGAGCCATCGGCACATCCATCCGATCCGTATCCCCGGTCTTCGGAAGTCCTTCTGCCGGTACAACCGGCTGAGGTTCTGGTACAACCGGCGTAACCGGTTCCGTCGGCTGGGCTGCCGGTCCCGACGCGGTTGTGGTCGAAGACTTTTTACTGCCAGAACTACTTCCGCCTCCGTGACCGCCGTGGCTTCCGCCTCCGTTATTGCCTGGATTCGGGGTCGGGGTAGGATCAGATCCCGGTTCCTGGCTTCCATGTTCTACCACATATGATACGGTCGGCTTCGGGAATTCTTCTGGCCGATACTCATTTCCACGGCTGTCTACCGGATACAGGACCGCCTCCTGATTGGTATAGAGCCCTTCATAGTGCTGGCTGCCGTCCCGGTCATATTTTCCATAGGTTCCATCCGCCGTCTTTGGGTTTATCAGTTTTACGGTATAGGTCAGCTGCACCGGTGCAAAGTTTGAAACTGGTTCATTTATATACCAGGTAAACATCTCTGTCTCTGCCTTATTTCCCGCGTCATATACCACTTTAAAACGATAATTCTGCGGTCCCGGTTCTCCGTCTCCAAAATACCAGGTGTTGCCCTCCTGATACATAGAAAGCGCTTTTCCCCCTACTGTCAGCTGGTCTAAGTGATCGAAATCAAAGTTATAATCCTCTTTCACATAGCCCATATAATCTTTCACAACAGAACCTTTATCAACGGCATACAAAATATCATTTTCTATACTGTCAAATGAAACCTGCTTTCCATTCGCGAGGTACCGCATGAAACTCATTCCCCACTCATAGTTACTTGCCGTTCCGGGCGGCGTAATCGGCATCGCATAGCAGTGATATCCTTCCGAAGCTGCCTGTGCGTACGCCTCGTATGAAAGATATAATGCCTTATCGATCGAATTCACATAATTTCCTGCTTCCTCCACCGGTGTAATAAGCGATGCATCCGGTTCCGTTCCATATGGATAGTCGTGTGTATCCTTCTGCTCTGAAAGTCTGGCTCCTATGCCGGTCAGCCATGCATTCCAGTCCGTCGGTGCCTGATTATTTCCATACTTGGATTTCCAGTTATCCGGTCCTGCAAAATGTTTCGGAGAATCTGCTATAAATCCCCAGGCAACCGCCGTCGGATTCTCATTAAACATATAGGTAATACCATCACTGACAACTACCAGTGTCTTGCGTTCATCTTCCACTCCTGTATCCTGGTCTAACATTGATTTACCCGCTAAAATACCTGCGTGAAGATTGGTTCCACTCTTAATTTCCTGACAAATGGCTGCTTCAATCGCCTCATATTGGGTCTCCAAATCCATAAATCCATCCGTATGCGCTTCCTTGTTAAAGAGCACTACTCCCACTTTGACCTTTGCTCCCTTTTCCTGCACTTCTTTCTTGAGGTTCTGAAGCATTTCCAATGCCTGCTCTTTCAGTCCCGTGCTGGTTGATTTATCTAAGACAAGCACCACATCACTTACCAGCTGCTCCTCCGCTGACGGCAAGGACAAAGCCACTTGAGACTTAAAATTTTCATCCAGCTGTTCCGCTGTCTTCGATTTAGAAGTTCCTCCCTCTGGAATCGTCGGAAGTTCTCCTCCCGGAATCGTATATGATACAGTCGGTTTCGAAAATACTTCCGTTTTTCCTTTTTCCTGATCGCTTCCAACCGGATGCAGCACTGCTTTCTGGTTCGTATAAAGTCCATCATACTCTTCGCTTCCGTCTTCATCGTACCGTCCATACGATTCTCCTGGATTGTTCTTCGGATTTACCAGTTTTACCGTATAGGTCAGCTGCACCGGTTCATTATTTTTTACCGCCTCATTCATCGTCCAGATGAAATGTTCTCCTCCTTCCTTATCCGACGGATCGTATTCCACCTTAAAACGATATTGAGCTGCATTCACGTCTTCATTTCCAAAATAAACGGTATTTCCATCTTTCCATTTAGAAAGCTCCCTGCCGCCAACAGTCAGACGGTCGATGCTCTTTAAGTCAAAATTGTAGTCATCCTTGACCCAACCCATATAATCTTCCACAGTCGAGTCCCGATCGACGGCATAAAGGATATCATTTTTGATATCTTCAAAACTTACCGTTTTTCCGTCTGCCAGATATTTCACAAAGCTCGGTCCCCATGGATAGCTTTCACCAGCAGATGAACCAATCGGCATCGCATAGCAGTGATACTGTTCCTTCGCCGCTTCCAGATATGCCTCATAGGAAAGATAGAGCGCTTTATCAACGCTATTGGCATATTTTTTTCCTTCATCAGGTGGGGTACATGGCGTTAAATCTCCTGGCTCATATGAATGGTCAAATGCATCGCCCTGTGCATCCATCTGCGCTTTGATTGTACCCAGGCGCTCGTTCCACTCATCCTCCGATAATGCTTTATTATTCCCATATTTAAGAATCCAGTGATCCGGTCCCGCCCAGGAATGTTCTGAACCATCATTCTCAAATCCCCAGGCAACCGCCGTCGGTTTTTCCCCAAAAATATAGGTAATGCCATCGCTTAAAAGCACCAGACTCTTTCTTCCTGCTGCCACCTGCGTATCCTCATCCAGCATTTTCTTGCCTGCAAGGATTCCAGCCGAAAGATTCGTTCCGCTGCTAATATTCTCACGGATCGCTGCCGCAATCGCATCATACTGGGTTCCCAAATCCATAAAGTCAGACTTGTGCGCTTCTTTATTGAAAATAACGACTCCAACCTTTACTTTTGCGCCATTTTCCTTTGCCTGCGCCTGCAGCTCCTTAAGCATCTCTAACGCCTCATTTTCCAGCTGCACGCTGGTAGATTTATCCAGCACAAACACAATGTCATTTTCCAGTTTTTCCTCCGCTGACGGAAGGGAAAGTGTTACCTGGGATTCAAAATTTTCGTCCAGATTGGTAGCTTTTTTAGACTTCGAAATCTGCCAGTGTGGAATTTCTTCCACTTCCACTGCCGACAAAACAGCTACGTCTGTCAGACCAAGCTCCATCGCGGAAGTTACAAATGCGGCTGCGGATGCATTCTTAATGCCTACCGTTTCATATGAATCCCCCAGAATGCGTTCGAAATTGTCTTCTTCTGCTTCGTCGCCTACAATCGCCTTATTTTTTTCGTTTTCATCGTTCTCGTTCTCTTCTTCTTTTGCATCAGACGGAGATGCCATTGCAGCTGAAGTCAAAAACATCGAAAAATGAGCCGAACGTGATACCTGAACTGAACCTTCGTCCTGGGCGCTGTCATTTTCTGAATCCGATGTATCTGCATCGGATGTATCTGTTTCGAACGCATCCATGTCTGCTTTTTCATTCTCGTTCTCAGAATCCGGTTCCGATAAATCTTTCTTGTCATCCGCTGCTTCCGATTCTTCTTTTATTTGATTGTTACCTGTATCTGAAGCATTTTCCTGCTCCTTTACATCGTCCTCCAGAGCCGTATCCTCTTCTGTGATATCTTCACTTCCTGCCGGAACTGCACTTTCCGGTTCTTTTACCTCATTTTCTATCTCGGTCGGAACCGCTTCCTCTGTCTCCAGCTCAACCTGCTTTTTTACTTCACCAAATGGCGCAACCGTCATCCATGCGCTGGCTCTTCCATCCACCAGAATCCGTCCGGTGCGCTCTTTTGAAGAAGAATTGGTCATCAGGAAAATAATTTCTTCATTTCCGCTGATCGTATACTGATCCATGTCCTCTTCATCCTCTAAGCGGGCATACATTTTCAAAGTAAGCCGGTCGTTTTTCTTCTCGAAATCTGGATGCAGTTCATATAGATTTCCTTCTTCAAACAGTCCCTCGTAGGTTTCTGCCTCATCGCCGGAAAACGTAAATGCATCCTCTTTTACTGTCTTTCCTTTTTTAGCAGCATCCCGGATTGCCTGCCTGAGGACTTCTTTTTCCAATGAAAATTCCTGTCTTTCATCCCCTCCTTCGGATGTGGCAGCTGCAAATGCGGCTGTATTTGCCACGCTTGTGCTCAACATACTGCTGCACAAAAGCACTGACATGAAACGCCTTGACTGACGTTCAAACCATCCTTGACTGTAACTTTTCCCCTTTTTCTTCGCTTTTTTCATTCTTTTTGCCTCCTGTCTTATCTATCATCAACGCAGGTCCCCTTATGCAGATTTAAATACCTCCCTTCTGCACCGCTTTCACGCCATGTTCCCGCAAAAATGGCTCGTACAATTCCTCTTCTGCTTTTTTCCGCGCTGCCACCGCATCCTCAAGGTTTACGAAGGTTCCAAGGTTGTACACTTTTCCCTGAAAGCCGATCGCTGCCCGCCACCGGGAATTTTCCCGCTGGTAGACGCCTCGGTAGCCGCTTGTATTGTTTGCCGTATTTTTCTGGTTGGCGATTCGTTCCAGGCAGGTTCCGCCTACAAAATGAATCGCTTTTTTCATGTTTTTCTTTCGTGTCTCCGCCTGCAGGCACCCACAGCTCTTGGTTTTTCCCGCGCACAGGCTTTCTTTGGATGCCTCAATCAGGCGTCCGCAGCTACAGACACATTTCCAATATCCGCCTGTCCGGTTGGAATTATCCGCCTCTTCAAGCACTTTCAAACGTCCGAACTGACGGCCTGTCAGATCGATCCGCCGACTGGACGGAAGCTCCTTCCGATAGCACCCGCAGCTTTTCGTATGCCCTGTTTTCAGATGGGACTCCTCCACGGTCTTTTCTTTCCCGCAGTCGCACCGGCACAGCCAGTAATGGCGGCGGCTTTTTGCTGCCTGTTTTATTTCCCGGCAGACAGTCAGACGTCCATACCGGCGCCCCGTCAGATCTTCTCTCACATACTCCACCTCCCCGGATGACATAATGGGAATTATGTCATATCCGACTGTTTCATTTTTTCTTTTATTTGCAAAGCTTTTGTCGAATTTTCCAGATTTTGGATAGAATATCTGTGTTATTTCAAGTACTGTTTTTAACGCCTTTGTATGTTGAAATTCTTTCTCAGAAGTGATAAACTTAATAATAGAATCATATATTTAGATATGTATGCAGATTTTTTCCATTTCATGACATAATTCCCATTATGTTTTTCGTCAATTTTCCCTATCAATCAACAAACCTAATTCCAGCTGTCTGCGGCACGCTTCACGGCTGCTGATGATCGTATAACGTCTTGTCGTTTCCACGCTGCTGTGACCCAGATAGTCTGCCAGACGGACCAGATCGTGATCGCGCTCATAAAATATCTTGGCAAACAGATGGCGCAGATTGTGCGGATATACCTTGCTCGGAAGAACACCCGCTTCGGTGCAGACGGATTTCATGTCCGCCCACACATTCTGTCTGCGGACTGCCTGCCCGTTTTTTGTGACAAAGATGCTGCCTCTCACAATCCGCTGCTTCTGGCAGTACTGCGTCAGATACAGCATCAGCGACTGCGGCAGCAGGATCACCCGCTGTTTTCCCTTACAGTCGATCACTACTTCCCCCTGTGCCAGCGATTCCGCTGTAATATATGAAAGCTCGCTGATTCGTATGCCCGTGCTCGCGATCGTCTGCAATATCGCACAGAGGCGTTCATCGCCGCGCTCCCGCGCCGCCTTAACTAACTTTTGATAATCGCTGCGCGTCATTTCCTGTCTCTCATCACAGAAAATCCGCTTCTGCACCCGGAACGTGCGGACACAGTATTCCTGTCTTCCGATAAAATGAAAGTAGCTGTTCAGAGACGCAAGCATCGAATTGGCGCTGGACGTTTTATAATGAGCTTGCAGATATTCCTTAAAAGATATAATTGTATTTTTATCCCAGTCTTCATCAGCAAACATCAAAAACTTTCTCACGTCCCTGCAGTATTTTTCGATCGTGTGGCTGCTTTTTTCCTGTTCTCTCAAATAATCCCTAAATCGTTCCAATTCATTTTGTGTTTCCTGTTTCAATGCGTTTCCTCTCTTTCTCACGAAACTTTCTCGCGTATTTGTTTTTTTCGCAGCTGTTTTTTCTTTCACAACTGTGACCACTTTTCTATTTTCTGAAAAGTAATCTTATAGTATACGCACCGGAAACAGAAATCTCGCAAAAAAAACATTTTTGCTCTTTTAATCGGATTTTTGCAGAACCAGACATCACTGCGCCCGAAATTTTTCACATGGACTCTCTTTGATCTTCACAATAAAAACAGGACAGCCGCTCCCATATTGCTCGGAACAGCTGCCCTGTTTTTTCATATATTTTCTTTTATATTCATTTTACTCGTCCGCCCGGATCGCCCAGCGCATCTTCGTCGAGCGGGCACGCGGGTTCTGTACGCACTCCTGCGCGGACGGGCGCACCACATCTTTGGAATATTCTTTATAGATACCGGCGCGATATCCCTCTTTGAGCGCCGCTTTCACCAGTTTATCCTCTCCGGAATGGAAGGTCAGGATCGCTGCCCGTCCGCCCGGTCGAAGCGCATTTGGAAGCTTCTCCATAAACTCATAGAGTACTTCAAATTCCTGGTTTACATCGATCCGGAGCGCCTGGAAAACACGCTGACAGGTCTTCTTGACTGTCTCCTTTTTCTCCTTTTCCGGAAGGAAATCCAATGTTTTTTCAATGATTTCACGGAGTTTCGTGGTCGTATCGATCCGATTTCCACGGCGGATCTCATCCGTGATCGCTTTTGCCAGCTCCTCGCAGTACGGTTCGTCTGAATTTTCGTACAGCATGCCCGCCAGCTCCTCACGCTCGATCGTGTCAAGGCGCTCGGCGGCGCTGATGCCTTTTTCCTGATTCAGGCGCAGGTCCAGCGGTCCATCTACCTTGAACGAAAAGCCTCGCTTCGGATTGTCAATCTGCATCGAAGACACGCCCAGATCGGCTAAAATAAAATCAAAACCACCCGCTTCTTTGGCAATCTCATCGATTGTACAGAAGTTCTGGAGACGGATTGAAAGCATGTCCTCGCCATAGCCCGCTTCTTCCAGGCGTTTCCGCGTCTTGGCAGATTCCTCCGGATCAACATCGGTCGCATACATATGTCCCTGCCCTTTCAGGCAGGCCAGCATCGCCTTCGTATGTCCGCCGTATCCTAGCGTCGCATCAAATCCGACCTGCCCCGGCTGGATCTGCAAAAAGTCCAGAATCTCCTGCACCATAATGGAAATATGCATGCCCGCTGGTGTATTTCCCTTCTGAATCACGTGCTGGATCGTGTCCTGATACTTCTCCGGCTGCAACTCTTTATATTTTTCTTCAAATTTTTTTGGATATTTTCCTTTATATCTGACACGCCGTTTGTGTGGTGTCTGATTTTCCTGATCCATAAAAGCCTCCCATATCTGCTTAGATTTTCCATTGATTTTCCCATCTGTCAAATCGAAAATCATATTGGTTCAAGCATATATGGAAGGCGTTCAAATGTCAATTCTTTCTTGATTTTTCCAGATAAAACGCAGCATCATAGGTATACAATAAAGGCGTTTTGGTTGAAATGTTTCTCCGGGCAGATGTTTGCAGATGAGCCATCAAATCTTTCTGTATATAAAATACTCATTCTCCCCAATGTCTGACGCTCCTGCCTGCCCGGATACTCCTTTTCAACGTACATAGTATGACAAATTGTGTGGTGTTTTGCATCGGCGGAATACTTGACACGGCATCCCGCTTTCAATAAAATGATTATATACCGTACATTGATGTACGATACAATCCCTTTTTAGCTAATTTATATAATTTTTACTTATTTTTCATGTAATTATACACAACTATGAGTGTAAAAAATTGCACCAGAATCCTACATGACAAATATACATGATTGCACATCTTATGGATATCTAACAGGAGGTTTTATGACGCACGATAAAAAACGGCTGCTCTCGATCGGCGAGGCAGCCAAAGCGTTGGAAGTGACCCGGCGCATGATTTTAAATTATGAAGACAAGGGTCTTATTCTGCCGGATCAGAGAGACGGTATCAATGGAAACCGTTACTATACAGCAGACACCGTCTCGCGCATCCGGAGCATCCGCATTCTGCAGAATCTCGGTCTGTCGCTGGATGATATCTATGCCTATTATCACGGCACGACGGATCTGGAGCCGCTGATCACTCGTCTGGAAGATCTGCGTGACGAGATCAGCCGGAATATTGAGAAATTAAAAGAACATTCAAAAGGGCACAATGACTTTGAAATCCGACAGATAGAACTTCCCGCCCAGACCGTTTACTGCCAGGATCTGCATTCGACAGAACTTGAAGACAAGAAAGAGCAATTACGTGGCGTCTTCATCAAGGCGATCCGCCAATATGGTTCTGACACCACCCAGCATATGTTTTTCACCGAATACAACCTTTCGAATCCGGGCGATTTTACCTGCTGCATCGCCGTCCCGCCGGAAAGCCGGGGTGAACATCTCGTCACCCTGCCTCGCCAGAAAGCGCTCTGTATCTTTTATCACGGTGCCTATGAAGGTCTTCCTGTAATTGTGAAGCATCTTTGTGCGTATGCAAACAAATATCAGATTCCATTAAAGGGCACCGCCCGCCACCTCTATCTGGAGGGACCGCCCCAGCACAAAAATCCTGAGAATTTTCTGACGCAGGTAGCGGTTCTGATGGCGGATGATACCCTTTAACCAAAACTTATTTCTCTAATTTTATTATTTTAATTCCTCTGGGCGCAGCACGCATTGACCCACTCTATAAAATTATCGGCCGCGGCAGCCCGCATGGACATAAACAAAGCCCTGATCCGTATAATCCGTAAAACTCCGGTACTCCGTCAGATCCTCCTGCGCCGCATATCCCGGCGTATTGACTGGAAATACGATCGGCTCCGAACGTGCCTATCTGTATCCAGAATCACTGCCTTACACTTCAATCGCCCCAAACCGGAACGAATACAGGTAGCGCTCCGCCACCCTTTTTCCTGTCATCTGTTCTAGTGCGCGGGTATAGTAGCGCACCTGTGCCTCATAGCGGCGGATCAGAATGTCTGAATTTTCCACATAATCTGTCTTATAATCCACCAGAACCAGCTTGCCGTCCTCCTCAAAAAAGGCGTCGATGATACCCTGTATCAGAATCCGCTCATCCGAATCCCAGTCGCCCATTTCGCGCGCCGGAATACCGATGACGAACTGTTTTTCCCGGTACAGTTTCCCGGCTGCTGCCGCTCTCTGCATGCGTTTTCCCAATGAACTGGCTGTCAGTTTTGCCAGATCTGAGCCGCGCACCAACGCCGCCGCCTCGGCATCCATCCGCCCCTCAGCCGCCAGCTTCGCCGGAAATGCATTTAACTCCTGTCTCGACATTGCCTGCTCAAACGGCAAAAACTGCAACACACGGTGGTACGCTGTACCGCGCGTCGCGCCGCCTTTTTCTTCCTGCTCCTTCTCCATAAACACTGGCAGCGTCGGCAGAAATACCATCTCCTCCTCTTCTTCCTCCATGCCCTTTTTCTTGAGTTCAGAAACGGACATCTTGGTGTTGAGACTCAGATCGTCCAGGTATGGGTACTGGAAATGGTAGTTGCTGCTGATGATCGATTCTATTTGCCTGATATTTTCGAGCCGATTTTGCGTGTTTGGATGATTCTCGTCATTCGACAAATGGCTGTCCTCCCCCGCCAGCCACCGCAGCCACTCTCTCGATAACGTCTGGCGTATCTGCGTGCCGATCTCACGGTCGATCTGGTCGGAAAGCGTTTCCATCTGATATGAAATCCACGGATTTTTTTCCGGAATACTCATCAAAATCCAATCCAGATAAGAGGAAGCCAGCGTCAGAATCGTATACGGAATCGCCCCGTGTTCGGCTGCCACTGCGCTCCACTTCGCAATCCGATCCTCCAATTTCCGGGAGGACGCCGTCAGAATCAGTTTTTCCTTCGCACGCGTCAGCGCCACGTAAAGAACACGCAGTTCCTCGCCCAGCGCCTCCAGTTCCATCCGGCGTTTCATCACATTTTTCTTGAGCGTCGGTCCCTTGATGCGCTTCTCGCTGTCCAGATAGTCGGTTCCGATTCCCAGATCCGCGTCGATCAGAAGTTTCCCCCGCGTATCCTGCTTGTTAAAATTTTTTCCCATTCCAGCCACAAACACGATCGGAAATTCCAGCCCCTTGCTCTTGTGGATGCTCATGATCCGCACCACCGTTCCCTCGGAATCCGCCACCGGCGCCTCGCCAAAATCTGTGTTATATTTTTTCAATTTTTCAATATACCGGATAAAATGGAACACGCCCCGGTAGCTCGTCGCCTCGTAAGCAGCCGCTTTCTCCACCAGCATATCCAGGTTGCCGCGCCGTCCCGCCCCGCCCGGAAGCGCCGACACATAGCGGTAATAGCCCGTTTTGTCGTAAATCCGGTAGAGGAGCTCGTGCATCGGCAGGTAAACAGCTTCCTGGCGGAATGTATCCAGGAGAGTAAAGAGTTTTTGGAGTTTTCGGCGCAGGTTATTCTTTTGAATTAATTTATTTTTTTGAAAACGAAACGCATCCGCGATCGACGACTCGTCACTTTCGTCATTCGACTTCACCGGTCCATCCTCGTTCATATACTCCACAACCGCCCGGTAAAGCCCTGCATCCCGCGACCGGTCAACGCCCGCCTTATGTTCCGCCACAATCCACGCCATCTCCTCATCAGAAATGCCGCCAAACGGCGATTTGAGCACCGACGCCAGGGGAATGTCCTGCATCGGATTGTCAATGACTGCCAAAAGATTCAGCACCGTCTCGACTTCCAGCGTATTAAAATATCCCGTCCGAGACTCTGCGACCGCCGGAATCCCCTGCGTCGCCAGCACCTCGATAAATTCTTCCGCCCATCCGCTGACGCTTCGAAGCAGAATCACAATATCCCCGTACTGCGCCCGACGGTAAGCGCCAAGCTCCTTATCCCAGATCGTGATCCCCCGTTCTTTATCCGTCATCTCACGGATCTTTCCGGCAATCATGCGCGCTTCCAGCTCTCTGGAGGTGTAATCGGCTGCCTCATCATCTAACTCAGGGGATTCCGTCTCTTTCTGCGGCTGCGCCGACAAATCCACCAGCAAAAGCTCCGTCTTTAACTCATCCAGGCCATCCCGCTCTTCAAAGGCTGCGCCCGGATGCAGTGCCGCATCTTCCGTATAGGATATATTTCCCAGCTTTTCCGTCATGATACGGTAAAAAATCGCATTGATCGATTCCAGTATGTGATCCCGGCTTCGAAAGTTCTGGTGAAGCTCGATCTTCTGGTGCGCGCTCTCCTCCGACGTGTATGTGCTGTATTTTTCCAGAAATAATTCCGGTCTCGCCAGGCGGAATTTATAGATACTCTGCTTGACATCGCCCACCATAAACACATTCGGGCGGTCAAAGCGTTCACCGCTGATGCACTGGATCAGCGTCTCCTGAACCAGGTTGCTGTCCTGGTACTCGTCCACCAGAATTTCGTCGTACTGCACGGCGAGCTCATCCGCGACTGTGCCTGGTACGCGCACTGTCCAGGCATTTTTCCCTTGCATCTGATCGGTTTCTTCTGCACTTGAAGTTTCCTCCGCCTCAGAACATTCTGCTTCCGGTTCTGTCAGGATCTCCAGCGCAAAATGTTCCAGATCATGAAAATCCACCACATTTTTCTCTTTCTTCTTCGCCCTAAACCGCCGTCCAAATTCCTGCGCCAGCTCCAAAAGTTCCAAAATCCGCTCTTTTCCAGCTTCCATATCCGCAAGCATCTGCTCCGGGGAGGCAAACAGATACTCTCCTTTTAACTTTTCAACTGCTTTTTTGACCCGGCTGCGGCAGTCGGAAACAAGCGCCTTTTTCTCCGGATCGACCTCCCCGTTTTTGCCGCGGATCGCCGCCAGACGCGAAAACGTAAATTGTTCCAATGCCTCCGAGATCGTTTCAAACGAACCGGCTGCCCCGCAGACTGCCTCCGCATGGCGCAGATCTTCCTCGATCATCGGCAGGTACGGCATCGGTCCCCCCGTCTCCTGGCAGATCTCCCACGCCTCCCGAAGCTGTATTTTCCACTCCTGCGCCTGCAATGCAATATCACGCAAAAGGAACTGCATCCACTCCGTCTGCTCCAGCTCTCCCTGTTCGGTCAAGAGCAGCTCCTCACGGCATTTTTCATACCACGCATCCGGCCACGGGTTACTCTGGGAGAAATTGTAGACCTGCATCACATACTCGGCAATTCCATCGTCCGCCTTGCCCGTCGCATACGCGTCCACAAACTCCTCATACCGTTTCCCGCCGTCGCGGTAATAATCTTCCAGCAGCCCATCCATCACATCAGCGCGCATCAGAAGCATTTCGCCCTCATCGCCAACCCGGAATGCCGGATCGATGTCCAGCCGGTCAAAATGTTCCCGCATGATATGCAGGCAGAAGCTGTCGATCGTCGTGATCTGGGCAAACTGAACCAGAACTGCCTGCTGCTGGAGATGTTCATTTTCCGGCTCCGATTCCAGTTTTTTCTCAATCGCCGCCTGGATCCGCTCCCGCATCTCCGCCGCTGCCGCCCGGGTAAAAGTCATGACAAGCAGGCGGTCTATGTCCTTCGGGTTCTCCCCCTCCGTGATCATCTGGATGATCCGCTCAACCAGCACCGCGGTCTTGCCGCTTCCGGCCGCTGCCGACACCAGGAGGCTTTTCTCCCGCCCCTCAATTACCTGCTTCTGTTCCCTGGTCCAATTTACTGCCATTTCTCGCCCTTTCCTTTTTCATGACTGGTTCATTCTTTCATTCCCACAGTCACAGCCAAACACAAACTTACCGTTCCGTTTCCTTATCCTTTTCTTCCATCTTCCCCCAGATCTCCTCCGGGCTCAGCTTATCAAAACGCCGGAACTGGTAGCCGTCCGTTTTCAAATCAAATCCGCACACACTGTGGTACGGGCAATAATCGCACGCCGTTTTCTGGCCGTTTTTGTACGGCGACGCCGCAATGTTTCCATCCAGAATCTCCCGCCCCATATGCTTCATTTTCCGGTTCACATACGCGCCCAGCACACGGAATTTTTCTTCCCCTGCCGCCTGCGAACGCCGCTCAACGATCGCCTCATTTTTAATCGAAACCGGCACAACATCCGAATCCGCCGTCGCCTCCTCGCCCAGCCGGTTATCCAGATGTGCCAGTGCCTCCCGATCGCCGTTTACCAGCCCGTTCATCCGCAGTGCCTTCAAAATATCGGCATTCGTTTCCTCCTCCGACTCCACCGGCTTGCGCTCCACCATCGGATCCTCGATATGATAATAGAAAAGTCCCGCTGGAACCACCGTTTTATCCGGGTATTCCCGCCCGATCTTCTCCATCGCCGCATCCATGTAGACAACCAGCTGCAGCTGCAATCCATAATAAATATCCGTCAGATCAAATTTCGTTTTTCCCGTCTTGTAATCAATGATCTTAAGGTACAGCCGGTCGCCATCCTCGCAGAGATCGATTCGGTCAATCCGCCCGCGCAGATGGATCGCCTCCTCGCTTGAAAGCGGAATCCGCATCGCTTTCAGGTGATCCATCGGTGAAAAACTGACCTCAAACCCGGCTGGCTCAAAATCACCTTTTTTTAGCTGTTCCGTCAGTGCCCAGATCGTCCGATCCGTGATCCGGTATACCTTCCGTTCCAGATACTGGTTCCGGTACGAGCTTCCCAGAATCGCATTACCGTATTCCTCCGTGACCGACGCCACACACTCCGCCACCATTTTCTGGCGGTCTTCCTCCGAAATGCCGGAAAACAGACGATTTTCCTCTTTCATCCGCGTGAAATACATGTCGATCGCCGCATGGAACAGATTTCCGATATCCGACGGGGCAATCTCGTACATCTGCCGTTCCGACAATTCCAGCCCATACGAAAGAAAATGTGCATACGCACACGACGCATACAGCTCCATACGCGTCACACTGCCCCGCAGAATCGGGCTATAGAGCGCCCGCGCCGCCGCCTTCCCGATGCCCGTATCCTGATAGGTATAAAATGCAGCATCCGAGAGCGCCTGCATTTCATCCCGGTACGATTCTGCCTGAATAAAGTATCGGTACAGCGATATAAACTGGTCATTTTCCCCGCTTTTTTCATCCTGCAGTCCCCGAAGCACCCAGCTCATGCCAAGCTCCGGCGACCAGAGCGCTTCCTTCTCTTCCTCCGGCTGTTCCAGACGTTTCTCCGGAAATAATTTAAGCAGCTGCAGCATCAGACTCGAAGGACGCATCGCTTTTCCCTCGGCAGAGGACGCCGCACACGACAGATAGAGATAGTCCGACGGCTTTGTCAGCGCCAGATAGAGATAAAATCGCTGCAAAAAGCTTTCCTCCCGCGCGGTCGGCGCCAATTCTACCTGCATTTCCCGCAGCGCCCGGCGATCCGCCTCCGAAAGGATCCCGCCGCGTCCCGAAACAGACGGCACTATCCCGTCATTGACTCCGGCAAAAAACAACACTTTTATATTGGAAAGACGGGTTCGCGTGATATCGCCGACCACTATCCGGTCCACGACCGCGGGGATCAGTCCTACCTTGATCTCCGCAAAACCGGCGTCCAGAATCTCTGCATACTCCCGC
Organism: Clostridium sp. AF35-15; assembly: GCF_003477745.1. NCBI lineage: Bacteria > Bacillati > Bacillota > Clostridia > Eubacteriales > Clostridiaceae > Clostridium > Clostridium sp. AF35-15. Next base: position 188,509 of record NZ_QUDY01000003.1, read on the forward strand.
TGTCCCATGATCTCCTCGCCGAGAAGCGCCACAATCCGGTCAAACAGATCCATCACCAGCCCATACACCTGCCCATACTCCTTGGCAAGACTCATATCGCCTACTTCTTCAAACTGCTGCGCCATCGCCGCCAGCTTCTGCTCCATCTCAAATGCTTCGAGAAAATGGACCAGCGCCTCCGTCCGCTCGCGCACCGTTACTTTGCGGTTGGAAAACACCTCCCGAAGCGGCAGAAATGGTGTGACAACCGCCTCGCGGAACTGATTTAACTCATCCAGATTGATAAGCTCAGCCCCCCGGTACACGCGCTCCCATGTGCTGTTCCACCGCTTAAACCCGCGGATTCCAAGCGCAATCACATAATTTTCCGCCTGATAGATCACTTCCGGTGAAAGCCCCGCAAGCGGCATCACCAGCCCTGTTTTCAGGAATCGAAACACCGATTCATAGGAAAAGCCCGATTGCAGCACCTCCAGCGCCGCCCGGATTAGTTCCACCATCGGGTTACTTAAAATATTTTTCTTATAATCAATAAAACACGGGATCTGATTCTTCTCAAACTGCCTCAGAATCTCCGGCGAATATGTCTCCAAGTCGCCGGTAATCACCGCGATCTCCCGGTAACGGATGCCCTCCGATGCCACCAGACGCCGGATTTCTCCGCATAAGAAAGAGATTTCCGCCTGCGGGGTTGCTGCTTCAATTAGACGCAGGCTTTCCCGGCCGTGTTCAGCCGCAGCCCCGCTTTCGTTTCCGCTCCCAGAATGATACACCTTTCCCCTATATCGGAACAATTCATTTTCAATAAATCCCAGTTCCGGACTGTCCTTAAATCTCCACATTGGTTTTTCTTTCAACAAAATATCCTCATCCCGGCTGCATCCGGCAGCTGCAGCACGGTCAATCAGACGGCAGACGGTATGACGGCTCATGTAAAAGAGCTTCTGCTGCACGCTCTCGCGGTACGGGTTGTCCTCCGGATCCATCGTGACCGTCACAATCACCTTCCGGCAGCACCGGAATAAGAGTTCCAGAAGCTCATACTGGATCGGCGTAAAGCCCGTATAGCCATCCAGCGTCACAACGCTGTCGCGGATGAGCTGTGACTGCGGCAGCACCCGGCAGAGAAGGCTTAAAATTTCTTCTTTTACGATCACTTTTTCCTCGGTATACGCCTGGAATGCCCGGTATAAAACCTGCATATCCAGAAGCTTCTGGCGCAGCAGCGGGCTTTTCGTCTCCCCGATCAGCGTCTCCAGCTTTTCCTCCGTGATGCCGTACTGGAAAAACTCAGACAGCATCGATTTGATCTCACTGATAAAGCCCGCCTTGTCCAGATGCCCTCCAAACAGGTGCAGATTTCCCCGGACGCCCGATGAGACGCGCCGCAGAACCATCGATTTTCCCATATCATCCAGCACCGCCAGATTTTCAATCGCTAGTTCCTCAAACACCCGGTATGCCAGACGCTCAAAACTGACAATATCGATATTCATCACGCCATGGTTCGGATGCAGCATCACGATCTCTTTCTGCGTCTGCATCGTAAACTGTTCCGGCACCAGAGCAAAAAAACGTCCGTCCGGCTCTTCCATCGACTGACGGATCAGATTTTCATACAATGTCCGTGTCTTTCCCGAACCGGAACCACCGATTATAAATTGCAATGACATAGTTTTCCCTCTGTCTTTCTGTCTATGTTTTCTGTCAGATACCAAAGCATTTCCGCCCGGATGCATCCCGGATTCCCATTTCTTCCCGGTATTTCGCCACGGTCCGCCGCGACAGCGTGATCCCCGCTTCCGCCAGTTTTTCTGACAACACGCGGTCGCTGAACGGCTTTCTCGGATTTTCCGTTTTGATCAGATGGCGGATTGCCTCCCGCGGATCTCCGCCTGTTTCTATCCGATTCACCACTTCTGCCTGAACCGCCGTTTCTTCCTGATTCGCCGCCTCTTCCCGATCTGCCAGTCTTCCCTTATCCGTCATCCCAAATCCCCCCGCAGCCATGTGTCTTGAAAAGAAATATGACAGCGGAAAGATCCCCCAGCGGCATTGCAGATATTTTTCACGCACTGTCCGGCTCAGCGTCGGCTCGCTGACCCCCAGCGATTTAGCCGCCTGTTTCTGCGTCCACGGAGCCAGTTTTCCACTTCCTTTTGCAAAAAACTCCCCCTGTACGCACAAAATCTCTTCTGCCAGCCGCAACAATGTCTGATTGCGCTTCCCAATGCACTGGCAGACCCATTCAGCCTGTTGGATTTTCCCCTCAATATAGTCCTTTGCCTCCGTCTCGGTATCTTTCTGCTTCATCAATGACAGATAATACGGATTGATGGCAATCTGCGGCAGTGTCTCATCGGAAAGCTGCATTTCAAATCCGTGTTCCGTCTGGGTAATAATTATATCTGGTACGATATATTTATCATAGTTCTCATCCCCATATCCGCTTCCTGGTTTGGGATTCAGCTCCCGGATCCGCGCTGCTGCCAAAAGCACTTCCTCCAGTTTGCAGGAACATGCACGGGCAAGCTGCTTCATCTGGTTTTTCCCAAGAAGATCCAGATGGTTGGAAATGATGCGTGCTGCCAGCATTTCGGTTCGCATCGTTTCATTCTGAACAATATCAATCACCGCGCTGCCGTCCTCTTCCAAGCAAGACAACTGCATCAACAGGCACTCCTTCAGCGACCGCGCCCCGATCCCGCGCGGTTCCAGCCTGCCAAAATTTTTCCAGATACGCTCCCCTTCTGTCTCCTCAATTCCCAGCCCAGCGCAGAGTTCTCCAAAATTCACGCTGAGATATCCGCTTGCATCCAGATTTTTGATCATATAGCGGAATATTTTTTCTTCTCTTTTCGTCAGATGCAGCATACACGCCTGTTCCAGAAGTGATTCCAAAAGCCCCTCCTGGCTCCGTCCCGGCTCTAATCGTCCCGCCTCTTCTTCCTCATCCTGATAATAGGTCTGGTTCTGGCGGTCAAGGCTGGCAAGTTCTTCAAGTCTGCTGATTTTCTCGTTCAGCTCTCCATTTTCTTCCAGCCGTCCGTTCTCCGGCTCCCGCTCTTCCAGATCCACCACTGGATTTTCCAGCGCCATCTCTTCTATGTACTCTTTCAGCTCTATCTGCCCCATCTGAAGAATATTTGCGGATTGTATCATTTTCTGGGACAAGGTCTGTTTGAGCTTTAACTCCTGTTTCAGTTCCATCGTACCACCCCTGAAAAGATGTAAAACGCCCAGATGCCTCGCCGTTTCTGCCTGCGAAGTACCTGGGCGTCCTGTCTTTTGCCTGCCTAATTACTGATCCAGCTCGTCCTCGCCGACCAGCTCATCATATTCCTGCTCGTCCAGAAGCTCGTCAAACGCATCTGCCACGATCTCATACTCATCGTCGTCCTCGATGTTTTCCAGGTTCGGCTGTCCGTTCTCATCCTCGCTGTAACGGTACAGATATACCTCTCCGTCCTCTGCCTCGATGTCATCCATCGGAAGAAGGGCAATATAATCCTTGCCGCCTGCCGGGAAAATCGTCAGAACAACACACTCAATCTCTCTGCCGTCATCCAATGTCAGAGTCACGGTCATCTCCTCGCCGTTGTCGATCTCTTCCTGCGTCATATTCTTATTATCTGCCATATTTTACCTCTTTCTTTTCTATGCCTTTTCTACGTCCCACAAGATCCGTTGGCGGAATCCTGTCTTGACTCCACTGTATCAGAGTATTCTGTAAAAATCAAGACTTGACTTCCTCATTGTCCTCTTCATCTGCCGCCTCGTTACTGTTCACGCATACGTGCCCAGTAACGGAATTTGCCGTGGCTTCGCATTTAAATACAGAAAATTCCTGCTGCCGCCACGTTTTCTTACGGCACTTTCGGTTCCAAAAGTGCCTACCCGTGTACAGTATCGCCGCTTCATTCCGATACGCCGCCATCTATTCCAGCCCCTCATCCGGCACCTGTACGCGCATTCCACGTGCAAATGCCCGGTTTAAGCGGATTGTGTGCCGTGCCAGCGGGTTAAACAGCATATAGATGCAGAATACCGCCTCGATAAATTCGATTGCCGCCGCCGTCACCAGCATGAAAACCAGCGGAAATGGCAGCCACCAGCTCATCTGAAGCAGCGATACGCCGCCCCACACGATACTCGCCCCACGCCCGATCAGCATCAACACCGTAAGCACCGGGCTCTCCCGCAGCATCAGCATATACCAGCCATAAAAAATAAACGGTCCCAAAAGCGTCATGACCGCATTTGTTTTCTCCATTCCATAGACAAATGTCATAATCAGATAAAACAGGCAGTACAGAACCCGCACCCCCGTCAGAATCCGTACCATCCAGTGCAATGCCTCATTCTGCTCCCCGTAACCCGGAAGTGTTTTTTCCATCTGTTTTACCCACATTGCCCATTCCCGCTGCACTGCAGCGTACTCCGGACGATGCTTTCTCTTTATAAATCCCATTCAGAGTCCCCTCTCTAATATTCAATTCCCCGCCGCGCCAGGATTTTCCGGTCAAACGGATGCTTGATTTTTTCCATCTCTGTCACGTAATCAGCCCGCAAAAGCAGCTCCTCCGGCGGTTTCCGCCCCGTCATCACAACCTCCAGCCCCGCTGGTCTGTGATCCAGAAAATCCACTATATCCACCAGCTCCAAAAGTCCCGAAGAAAGAGAAGCGCAGACCTCATCCAACACCAGCAGAACATCGCAGGTTTCATTATTCTGTATTTTCCTGCTTCTTGAATCCTCCGTTTTCCCACACCGCTTCACTGCCTCACGGCACGCTGTCTCAAACATACTTTTATAATAATCCGCTGCCTCCTGCTTCACTTCATCGGTCATTTTCCACGTGAATCCAAATGTTTTTTCACAGGGAATCAACGTCACCTCCGGGAGCCGCTTTAAAATCTCCACCTCCCCAGACTGGTCCGTTTTTAAAAAGCGGGCAGCAACTACCTGTTTTCCCGTTCCTGCCGCCCGGACCGCCAGACCGATCGCCGCCGTCGTCTTTCCTTTTCCATCGCCGCAGTACAGATGTACACATCCCATATATTTTTCCTTTTCTTCCTTATTTATCTCGCTTTTCATCGCACTCATACCAACTATCTTATCATATCAAACTGCCAACCACAATATTTGCCCGATTGAAATTTACATTGAAATATTTGGCATCTTACTGTTCACGCATACGTGCCCAGTAACGTAAATTTCCCCATATACGCAATCTGGCGGTCTGATCCCAAGGACCAGAACCGCCAGAAAACCAAACTCAATGATTCAATTTTACCAAACTTCTAACTTCAAACTTCTAATTTTCCTATTTGAATGCAGCAACCAGCTCTTCCGCATCCTTATAACCTTGTTTTTTCAATTCCCCGATATACCACTCGGTTACCGGTTCTACAATCGCCTTGAAGGAATCGATATCCAGATCCTCATACGGGATGACCTCGACACCATTCTTGGACTGCCATCTGGAGAGGATCTCATCGTCGCCTGCGCGGTTGATCTCGCGCTCGTACTGAACGGCAAGTTTGCCGCACTCATCGACTACCTCCTGCTGCTCCGGTGTCAGGCTGTCGTAAATATCCTGGTTGATGCAGAAGAACAGGCAGTCATAGTTTGCATTCCACATGGAAACGTATTTCTGTACTTCCTGTACGCTTGCCGCATCAATCGCCGGAAGCGGGTTCTCCTGTCCGTCTACCGTCCCCTGCTGCAATGCCGTGTAAGTCTCGGACCAGTTCATGTTGGTCGCATCTGCGCCCCACAGCTCGTAGCACTTCATCAGAAGGTTTGAACCAGCCACACGCACTTTCAGGTTCTTCATATCTTCCACGGAACGAACCGGGCGCACGCCGTTCGTGAGCTGACGGAAACCATTTTCCGCCATACCCATACAATGCAGGTCATAGGAAGAAAGAATCTCATCCATCTTCTGACCTGCCTCGCCGTCCAGCTTCGCGTCGGCGTCCTCCACTGAATCAAACAGATACGGCAGCGATACCACGTTGAAACGCGGGTCAAATGCCGAATAAATCAGGTTGCTGTGCATCGAAATCTGCACCGGATCTCCGTTCATCAGCGCCTGGATGCCCTCGGACTGGTTTCCACCGGTCAGCTGATCCGCTGCGTAAACATCTACTTTGACCTTGCCTCCCGTTGCCTGATCCATCAGCTCGCCAAACTTGCGTCCTGCCTGTGCCCAGGTACTGGTTTCTGTCGTGGAACACGTAAAGTTCCAGGTCATTTCCGGCCAGTTTAGGTCACTGTGATCTTCCACCTGATAGGTCGAAGAATTTTCAATGCCCGCCGTCTTAACTGCACTAGCCGCATTTTCAGTAAAGGTGTTTACCAGATCCTCTGCATCATCAAAGCCCTGGGTTTTCAGTTCTCCGATAAACCATTCCGTTACCGGCTCAGCTGCTTTCTTAAAGGATTCGATGTCGAGATCCTCATATTTCAGCACCTCCACACCGTTCTTAGTCTGCCAGCGATCCAGAATCTCCTCATCGCCTGCACGGTTGATCTCACGCTCGTAAGCAACTGCCTTACGGCCTGCCTCATCAACAACCGCCTGCTGCTCCGGTGTCAGGCTGTCATACAGCTTCTGATTGATGCAGAAGAACAGGCAGTCATAGTTTGCGTTCCACAGGGAAACATATTTCTGTACTTCCTGTACACTCGCCGCATCAATCGCCGGAAGCGGGTTCTCCTGCCCGTCTACCGTGCCCTGCTGCAGCGCCGTATACGTCTCGGACCAGTTCATATTGGTCGCATCTGCGCCCCACAGCTCATAGCACTTCATCAGAAGGTTCGAACCAGCCACACGCAGCTTCAGGTTCTTCAAATCTTCCACGGAACGAACCGGATGTTCACTGTTGGTCAGCTGACGGAAACCATTCTCCGCCATACCCATACAATGCAGGCCATAGCTTTCCAGGAGCTCAACCAGCTTGTCGCCCGCCGGACCATCTAAGACTGCATCCGCTGTCTCAACAGAATCAAACAGATACGGCAGTGATACAACATTGAACCGCGGGTCAAATGCCGAATAAATCAGGTTGCTGTGCATCGAAATCTGCACCGGATCGCCGTTCATCAGTGCCTGGATGCCCTCAGACTGGTTTCCACCGGTCAGCTGATCGGCTGCGTAAACATCTACTTTGACCTTGCCGCCGGTCGCCTGCTCCATGAGCTCGCCAAACTTGCGTCCCGCCTGTGCCCAGGTGCTTGTCTCGGTTGTGGAACACGTAAAGTTCCAGGTCATATCCGCCCAATCCAGATCGCTGTAATCGCCGATCGTGTTGAAATCGTCATTGTCTGTCTGGGTGGTTCCGCTGTCGCCTCCGGCTGTCTCGCCATTTTCAATGGCTGCCGCACTTCCCAGTGCCGCCGGCAGACAGGTCGAAATCTGCGGAATATAAGTAATTATCAGTAAAACAACAATGGAAGCGGCTACCATCGGAACGACTGCCCTGGAAATCTCCTGCAGCGTTACGCGGATACCGTCTCTTAATTTGATGCCGATCGCGACAAACAGGTTGACACCGACCGGAGGTGTTACCTGACCAATTGCCAGGTTGACCGTTGCCATGATACCAAATGCGATCACGTTGTAGCCCAGTGCCTTGCAGACCGGCAACATGATCGGGATGAAAATGTACATCGCAGAATTTGCATCAATAAAGCAGCCCGCGATCAGGAAAATAATGTTACAAATCAGCAAGAAAGTAAACTGGTTGCCTGCCACTCTTGCTAACAGTTCGGAAGCAGCCGTCGAAATACCGAAACGGGTGCAGACAAAGGAGAACAGCGACGCACACGCTACGATCAGCATGATGCCGCCGGTGGTCTTTGCCGAATCAATCAGAATTTCCCACAGGTCTTTAAATTTTACTTCCTTATAAATAATCATACCGACAAACAGACCGTACACAACGGATACGGCTGCCGCCTCGGTCGGTGTAAAGATGCCTCCGTAGATACCGCCCAGAATAATGACCGGCATCAAAAATCCCCAGAATGCATCCTTAAATGCGTTCCAGCGCTCTTTTGCGGATGCTTTCTCTACGTTGGACGGCACGACATGATTGCGGCGTACCTCCAGCATAACGACAACTACCAGAGCCAGACCCATCAGGATACCCGGAATGATGCCTGCCATAAACATATCTCCGATGGAAACACCTGTGATCGACGCGTATACGACAAACGCGATACTCGGCGGGATGACGATCGCGATGGAACTGGAAGTTGCCATCAATGCCGTCGAGAAGGCTGCGGAGAAACCGCCCCGCTCTATCATCGCCGGAATCAGGACCGCACCCAGGGCCGCTACCGTCGCCGGACCGGAACCGGAGATCGCGCCGAAGAAGCAGGCTACGATGATACACACATTCGCAATGCCGCCTTTTCTGTGACCGACACAGGTGTCAACGAAACGGATCAGGCGCGTGGAAATCCCCGCCTTCGCCATGATATTTCCGGATAATACGAAAAACGGAATCGCCAGCAGCAGGAATTTACTGATGCCGGAGTAAATATTCGTCGCTACAATCGTTAAAGAAGTACCGGAATACAGGATCGCCGCCGCGGAAGAAAGTCCCAGACAGACGGAGATCGGCACATTCAGCACCAATAATACGAAAAAGGTAATAAAAAGAACTGCGCTAACCATTTATTTGTCCTCCTTTTTCGTACACTCATCGAGACAGAACTCGATAAAATGAAGAATCATGCACGCCGAACCGATCGGTACAAAGGACCAGAAGATCCACTCCGGCCAGTTCAGCACAAAGGTACGTTTCTGGTTCGCAAGCTGCGCCAGTACCTTGTCCATGCCATAGTAAAATAAGATTCCCATAAAGAGAACCGAAAAGATCGTAATCAGAATCACAACCGGCTTCTTTGCTGATTTCGGCAGACGCTCTGTTACCAGATTTAAGCCTACCAATCCGCCCTCACGCGCAGACAGCGCCGCGCCAAGCAGCGTAATTAATACGAAAATGGCAACAACCAGCTCCTCTGTAAAGGACCAGGACTGGTGAATCACCTTACGGGAAAATACATTTCCCACCGTCAGTACAAGGATCAGGAGCATCGTGACTACCAGCACGGTTTTCTCAACCATCGCCACAATATCCATCAGCTTTTTATATCCATTCATACTGCGCTCTCCTCCTAAAATAAGTATCTCATTTTTCCACATTTCTGTCGGCTGTACGCATTCATCTGAACGTTTTTGTGTCATAGGACACAATTTCCTAAGGCATAAAAAAACGCCCCCAGATAATAGGGACGAATGAAGTGCCAGATTTCTGCTAAATGTTCTGTTTTTCTCGGAAAACACGCAAACATATGCAGCACCAAACAAACAAACGCTGCTCCCGCTTGTGCGGGATTCGTACAAAAACAGTGACCGCCGCGCCCTTGCTCTCAGTCAATCGAGGCATGAACGGTTCCGTTTTCATATGGAACTATATCAAACTAAAATTAAATATTGCTGATATGGAATATATTCTACACTTTTTTAATAAATACGTCAACCATTTTTATAGACTACGGTCTATTTTATAAAAGCCACATAAAAATAGCATAAAAGAAATAAAATTCTTTTCCCTCAACCTATTGATGATTTGATTTTTCTATACTATAATAAACATCATACGCTTTAAAGTGCGAAAATCTTTTAGACAATACAGGAGGATAAAACTCATGGGATTTGAATATGTCAGCAAGCTGCCGACCCCGGACGAGATTCGTGCACAGTTTCCACTGGCACCGGAGCTGGCCGCAGAAAAAGCTCGAAAGGACGCTGCTATCCGTGACGTCTTTACAGGCGACAGCGACAAGTTTCTTGTCATCATTGGTCCGTGCTCTGCTGACCGGGAAGATGCGGTTATTGATTATGTAAACCGTCTTGCCAAGGTACAGGAGAAAGTGAAGGACAAACTGATTCTGGTTCCTAGAATCTATACCAACAAACCTAGAACAACCGGTGACGGCTATAAGGGACTTTTACACCAGCCAAATCCGGAAGGTAAGCCAAACTTATACCAGGGTCTGATCGCGATTCGCAAACTTCACATGCGTGTGATCGAAGAAACCGGCTTCTCGACCGCAGACGAGATGCTATACCCGGAGAACCTGACCTACCTTTCCGACGTTATGTCCTATGTTGCAGTCGGCGCACGTTCCGTTGAGAACCAGCAGCACCGCCTCGTTGCCAGCGGCATCGACGTACCGGTCGGCATGAAGAATCCGACCAGCGGCGCACTCTCCGTCATGCTGAACGCCGTACACGCAGCACAGCACGGTCATGAGTTCATCTACCGCAGCTGGGAAGTAAAGACACAGGGCAACCCGCTGACCCACACCATCCTGCGTGGTGCTGTCAACAAGCATGACCAGTGCCTGCCGAACTACCACTACGAAGACCTGAAGCTGCTCTTAGACCTCTACAACGAGCGTGATCTGAAGAATCCGGCCTGCATCATCGATGCAAACCACTCCAACTCCAACAAAAAATACATGGAGCAGATCCGTATCGTCAAGGAAGTACTCCACAGCCGTCGTCACTCCGACGATATCCGTAATTTCGTCAAAGGCGTCATGATCGAAAGCTACATCGAACCAGGCAACCAGAAAGTTGGCGAACACATCTACGGAAAATCCATCACCGACCCGTGTCTGGGATGGGATGATTCCGAGCGTCTGCTGTATGAAATGGCTGAAGGATTGTAAAATATAGAAATATGCAGAAAAAAAGTCCGGTGGAAAAGCTCCGCCGGACTTTTTTCGTTAGGAATTCGGATTTCAAAAAGGTTAAAGGATTAAATCTTTTGTATCATGCATTTATTATGGTTATAGTATATCATGCCTATCTCCAAAATGTTTGTATTCTCTTTAAATAAATTATGAAGAAATTCTTAAGATTCACCATTTCGATGCAATAAAAATCCGATTTGCTGCATTAATGAATATTAGGTTTATTGTTCAATTGATTCACATACATAAAAAGAACAGGTTTCGCCATTAAAAAGCTGTACTCCTGCATACAGAGGCTCTCTATCATATGTATATGTCACACTCTTAATATAAAGAAGCGGAGTTCCCTTCTTAACTTTCATCAGTTTTGCTTCTTCAGCTGTGGCCCGGCATAATTCAATCCGCTTCTCTGAAGAAGCAACTCTTACCTTGGCTTCTTCCTGCAGGCACTCAAACAGAGAATTATCATTAAACTGCTTTTCCAGAAGGAAGGAATATTTTACCGGGAAATAGTTCTTCTCAATGGCTACCGGTTCCCCATCCGCTGTACGCAGACGCGAAATATAAACTACATAGGATCCAGGTTCCAGATTTAACTGTTTTTGAATCTTGTCATCTGCCAGAACCAGCTTATTTTCAAGCATCTGTCCCCCAGGCTTCATATTCATATGACGGCACATTTCTGAAAAGCTCTGGAGATTTTTTATATCCTTCGCGAATTTCTGTCGGCAGATGAAGGTTCCTTTTCCCTGCTTCTTTTCCACAAGGCCCTGGCTCACCAGATCATCCACTGCACGCCGAACTGTGATCCGGCTCACATTGTACTGTTTTGCTAACTCTGCCTCTGCCGGAATTCGTTCCGTTGCATTATAAACCCCATTCTCAATATCTCGTTTCAAACTCTCCACAATCTGTGCATATAATGGAACTATGCTGTTTGGATTTGTATTTATCTCCATACCCTTCTCCTTTTCATTCTTTATAATAATTGAGCCCTACATCTATATAGTCAAAATGATATATAATGTTATATACACTATCATACTATTTGTATTGTTCCATTACAAGCTTTTTTCGTTATTTTAACAAAGAAATTGCATTATTTTTACTCGGTATAAAAAAAAGAAAAAAGCAGACCCACAATAACTACACGATTGCAGGCCTGCTTTCATATTATGTTTTTGTTTTTACATCAACTATTAATAATCAAATTTCCACATATAACGGCGATATGTCATCGGATGCATTCTCACATCTGCCATTGCTGAAATAAACTGCTTGGAAATCGGATGGAACAGAAGTGAATTGAAGTATTCTGCGACTCTCTCATCCAGTTCGCCTAAGCCAAGCTTCTCTGCATCGATAACCCAATGATGGCCGCCAAACTGATTTAAGAAGCGCTCTGCTCTCTCATCCACCGGTCTTGTACGTCCAATGCTCTTGAACAGGAGAATGGCAAGATCCTTGTCACAGGTTTCAAAAGCACCATGGAAATATTCACCGGAATGAATCGGAACACAGTGTACGGTCTGCATCTCCTGAAAGAAGCAGAATGCATCTGAATAGGATACCTCCCAGGCTGCACCACTTGACATTACATTCCATACAGTATCATCTTTGTAGGTCATGGCAAATTTAGCTGCCTCCGCACGTACATCTGTATATGCTTTTCCGTAAATTGTTTCCAGCTTCTCGAATCCTTCCAGAGCCTTGTCATATGCCTCATAATTGTCATATTCTTTTAAGAGCCAGAACGCAATCTTTAACGCCGTGCCCTGGCTGTTGTAATGAACCAAGGTTGGATCCTTATACCACTCATCTGCATGATAGTAGGTAATATAATAATCAGCCGTCTGCGCTGTCAGAGAATCTGCATATCCGGATAAACCAACCGTAACGGCGCCTTTTTCTTTTGCCACCTTTAATGCTTCCACGGTTTCTGCCGTTGCCTTAGTGGAGGTTCCAATCACAAGTGTATTCTTATCTACATTCTTCGGAGTTGCATTCACGAACTCACTGCTGTTATATCCCTGAACACGCAGAGAACTCTCCTGATTTAACAGAAACCGTGCCGGATAGGAGGATGCAAAGGATCCTCCGCAAGCCACGAAAATAACCTGTTTTAATCCGCCATTTTTATCCAGATCTGCTTTGGCTTTTGTCATCACATCGATGACTTCCTGCATACCTTTAATCATAGAATTAATCCTCTCTTTCTTACGTTTTGCCGTATCTTATCCTCTGAGGGCTTTGGTTGCCTGTTCGTCTACCTGATAATGAACTCCATCTGACACAACAACCACACCATAATCTTTTTTCGCTGCCTCTACAGACACCTTTTTCTCAATGACATCCTTTAATACCTTTTCCGGCTCACGCTTCATCGGATCACCATATCCGCCTGCACCAGGAGTTTCAACCCGGATGATATCGCCCTTCTTTAACGGAAAACTGGTTGTCTTGTGTCCCATTTTTGTGATAGTTCCATCCGGAGTTACACGGTAGAATGCACCGGCAGCGCCTTCTTTACCGCCATCTAATCCCCATGGATGGAATTTATGACGATCACCTAATCCGGTATATGCCACATCATCCTGCATCATCTCTAACTCACGCTCGATACCAAGACCGCCTCTAAACTGGCCGGCACCGCCTGTATCTTCCTTCAGTTCATATTTTCTGGCAAGAATCTTTGTGAACTCCATCTCGGTTGCCTCAATCGGCATATTAGAGGTATTGGTCATGTTTACCTGAACACCAGATAAACCATCTAATCCCTTCGAAGCACCGCCGCCTCCGGCAATAACCTCGTGGAAAATAAACACACTGTCTGTTCCGATTGCGCCTTCGCCTGCTAAAATGGTGGTTGTACAAGCACCATTACCAGCGGTTACTACGGTATCCGGGAAGATTGGTGCCAATGCTCCGAAAATTGCATCCGGGATTCGCTGCTGGCAGTCAATCTGTGCACCAATCGGACTTGGCTCTGTCGGATTTACGATACAGCCCTTCGGTGCAATGATCTTAATCGCACGGTTAATTCCCTCATTGGCTGGGATATCATCTCCCATTAATGCCTTAATGGAGAAGAATACGGCTGCTTTCGTACAAGGGTACGGCACATTGATCGGTGCTTTAATCTGCTCAGCGGTTCCTGTAAAATCAATTGTCAGGTCATCACCCTTAATGGTGATTTTCACTTTAATCGGAAGCGGATCCGGATATTTGTCACCGCAGCCATCCACATAATCGGTATAGCTGTATTCTCCATCCGGAAGTTCTGCAACGACTGCACGGACACGGCGCTCCGAATAGCCTACCAGCTCTTTCATGCACTCAATCAAATCATCCTGATAACGGGCATAAGCTTCCTGAATTCTCTGTACACCGATCAGGTTTGCTGACATCTGTGCGGTCAGGTCGCCCTCTCTTTCCTGTGGAACTCTGGTATTATCAAGAAGAAGATCCATAACACTCGGAATCAGTTTTCCATTCTGGCGGATACGGATTACCGGAATTCGGATACCTTCCTGGAATAAGCTATCTGCATCTCCGGATGTAGAACCAGGTACCTTACCGCCGATATCTGAATGATGCGCAATATTGGCAATCCAACCAACCAGTTTATCTCCCACGAAGGCCGGTGCTGCGATTACGATATCCGGCAGATGATTGCCGCCGCCATGATACGGGTCATTGGCAATATACATATCACCCGGCTGAACATTTTCCTTTCCGAATTTTTCATAAATATTCGGAACTACACTCAGCATCGAGCCTAAAAGTGCTGCTAAACTTTCCACCTGGGCAACACTATTTCCATCCGGGTCAATGACTGCAGTACACACATCGCGTCGTTCCTTCATATTAGTAGAATATGCACTGCGGACAATAATTCCATAAGTCTCCTCAGCAATGGACATCAGAAGATTGCGGACAACCTCAACTGTTACGGTATCAATCTGTTTTGCCATCTTACTTCGCCTCCTCATCATGAATCTTTAAGTTGTGATATCCATCTACGTGGATGACCCATCCTTTCGGAACCACTAACGTAGTATCCATCTGTTCGCAGATGCACGGACCAGGAATCGACTGACCCGGAACAAATTTATCTCTTAAATAGACCGGTGTTTCAACATACTCATCACTGTTCTGGAACAGAACCTGACGAACTTCGATCGGTTCTGGAATCGGTGCCTCCGGATGAAGCTCTGCTGCTTTCAGGTCCGGTTTATCGATAACGCCGATAGCGGATACACGATAACTTACAAACTGTACAATCGCATCTTCTTTGCAATAGCCGTAGCTTCTCTTATGCTCTGCATGGAAATCAGCCAGTGCTTTCTTCAAAGTCTCTTCCGTCATCTTTCCTGCCGGAACCGGAATGCTGATCTCAAAGTTCTGACGCTGATAACGCATATCAACGGCAAATTCAAAGTAACGTCTGTCTGCCGGAACACCTTCTTTATCCAGAAGACCGGTTCCCTGCTCTACCATGTTATCAAACTGCTCATTGATGTCATCTAAGTTTCCGGCTTCACCATTCATGATCTTAGTTCTGGATAAGTCGAATTTTGTATCTGCCAGAAGAAGCCCGAGACTACAAAGAGTACCTGGATGCGGCGGAATCAATACTTCCTTCATTCCCAGTTCTTTTGCCACCTCGCATGCATGAAGCGGGCCGGCGCCTCCGAATGCCATCAGGCTAAATTCGCGGACATCATATCCCTTTTCTACGGATACGCTTCGGATTGCACGAACCATGTT
Organism: Clostridium sp. AF35-15; assembly: GCF_003477745.1. NCBI lineage: Bacteria > Bacillati > Bacillota > Clostridia > Eubacteriales > Clostridiaceae > Clostridium > Clostridium sp. AF35-15. The sequence continues at coordinate 204,058 of NZ_QUDY01000003.1, forward strand.
GGAATTTACGACTGTGATAATACCGTTCGCTGCACGTTTCATATCCAGATTGGATTTATCACAAATTTTTGTCTTGACAGCGTTTTTAGCCAGTTCAATATCTACATACATTCTGCCGCCAAGAATCTTCTTCTGATTCAGCTTGCCAAGAACAATATTGGCATCTGTTACGCAAGGATTCTCACCGCCGCGCATATAGCAGGCCGGTCCAGGTGTTGCACCCGCACTCTTAGGTCCTACCTTTAAGGCACCGCCTTCATCAATCTTTGCAATGGAACCGCCGCCGGCACCGATGGTAATAATATTAATCATCGGGATTCTGGCCGGATATCCTTCTACATAACGCTCATTCGATACCTGCGGTGTATAATTTTCAATTAAGGAAATATCTGCGCTGGTACCACCCATATCAAAGGTAATAATCTTGTCTGCTTCGCACTGTTTGCCAATATATGCAGCTGCGATAACACCGGCACTCGGTCCGGACAATGCTGTCTTAATCGGGCAGTCGATGGTTTCTTTTATTGAAATGATGGAACCATTGGACTGGGTTACATAGGGCTCTACCTGAATACCAAGCTTCGCAATGGAATCACGGAAATTATTTACATATTTTTCCATAACCGGTCCCAGATAACTATTCATAACCGTTGTACTCATACGGCTGAACTCACGGAACTCCGGTGCCAGTTTACTGGAAATCGTAACGTATGCTTCCGGGAACTCTTCATGAATGATCTCTTCAATTCTTTCTTCATGAACCGGATTAATGAATGAGAACAAAGTACAAACTGCAATTGCTGTCACACCCTGTGCTTTTAAGTATCGAACGACCTCTCTTGTTTCGTTCTCATCCAGCGGAGTCTCAACACTTCCGTCGTAACGGATTCTCTCTGTTACCGTACAGTTTAAACCGGACGGAACCAGTGGATACGGTTTCTGTGCCTGAAGATTGTAAAGAGAAGGACGTCTCTGGGTTCCGATTTCCATCAGATCCTTAAATCCTTTGGTAGTAATAAGGCCAAGGCGGCAACCTTTCTTCTCGATTAATGCGTTCGTTCCTACGGTTGTACCGTGTGCCAGATAACTAACTTCTTCCGGAGCTGCTTTCTTAATCTCTAATACATCCTGCACGCCCTTTACAATTGCTCTGGACGGATCCGCCGGTGTGGAACTATCCTTGTAATTGAACAACTCACCTGTTTCCTGATTAAAAACAGAAAAATCTGTAAACGTTCCTCCAACGTCTACGCCAATCATATATGACATAGTATTTCCTCCTATGTAGTGTATTTTTCAAGCTGCACCTTCCGGGTATGGTCGTTTACCCATCCGGACTTTTCAGGATATTGACATCATACAGTTTATATTGTTATATAACGTCATATCTCCTTTACTGATAACATACTCTTCTTTCCGTCATTTGTCAATACTTTTTCAATCAAAAATTCCATGCTTTTTGAGCCACCTTATGCTCTGTATATCTGCCTGCCTTGGATTAGAGCGATACCTCGGATCATTCTGCTCCAGCGCATACATTCCCTTATATCCAGCTGATTCAAGAATATCCAGATATTCACAGATGGGAAGATCCCCATCCCCAAGGGCCATGTGAACCGCCGGGTGGGAATCATGGAGATGAATATGTGATAATTCTGCTCCATGGGCTAAGTAACGTTCTATCTTCTGGTCCATATAAACCATTTGTCCTATATCCAGCATAGGCTTCATGCTTCCTGAAGGCATAAGGGAAATCATCTCTTTCTGCTGCTCCGGCGTGTTCAGCACGTTCGAAGACAGAGGTGTCAATGTCTCCAGCACAAGTAAAATACCCATTTTCTGAGCCTTTTCTGACAAACGATGCAGGCTCTCTTCGCTCCGCTTCCACGCATCCTCCACTGGTTTGTTGAAATAACCGCATCCAGCTGAAACCAACACCTTTGGGCAGTTCAATATTTCTGCTGCATAAAATGCACGTTCAAAATTGCGTATGCTATATTCACGTATTTTTTCATCTTCTGCTGCCAGATTGACCGGATACTGGCATTGCTCCGGCGTGATACAGCATACTGAAAGCTCACGGCTCCGAATCTGAGCAGCTTTTTCTTTCAGCTGCGCTTCGTCCATCGTATCCAGACAGAAGGACGGACCTGCTGCCCAGAGTTCCACATTTTGCATTCCCAGTAAAACAGCCGTATCCAGAAAGTACTCGAACGGATACCGCAGATACTGATAGCTCCCCAGTGCAAATCGTTCCTTTGATATCTGCACCATGACCCTCACTTCCTTTTTTATTTTTGTTTTTATAATTCTCTGTAAATCCGGTCATGCTCAGACTTCGGTACCGGCACACCGTCTCCAAAGGCACCATTCTTCAAGCAGGTTCCTGCTGAAAATACAGCTGCCGCTTTCAATGCCTCCGGAAGTATCTCTGCCCTTATCTCACTGTTTTTCCAGCTTCCCTCCGGTTGTGTTTCCAGCTTTTTCAAGATGGTAATCAGCATAGCAGTGGCAAAGCTGTCTCCGGCTCCCATGGTATCCACCGGAGTGACATAATCCGGCAGCTGGCAATAAAACCGCTCCCCATCAAAAACCGTTGCTCCCTTACTTCCACGGGTAGCTGTCACCACACTGCATCCCTTTTCATACAGCTTCCGGCACAGTTTTTCTGTCTCCTCATCATTCAGATCACTACAGGATAGAAATGCAAAATCAATATATGGGCATACACGTTCCACCCTGTCTTCCTCATTCCAGCGATACGAAAAATCATAGCTTACCAAGGGAGAAAGTCCATGCAGGGCTGGAAGCAGCCCATCGGTAAACCCATTGTTGGTTGTATGAATCAAATTAAAACCATCCGCATATTCCAAATCCTCTTTTTCCAGATAAATTGGATGCTGCTGCAGAACACCACCTTTATTGCTTCCTTTAAATACACGATCTCCATCTACAAGGGTTACTCTGGCAAAGCCATTTTCTCCTTCATAGATGCGGCAATGACTGTGTCCGACTCCGTGTGCATCTAAAGATGCCTGCACGTGATCCGCTACTGCATCCTTTCCAAATACTCCCATAAAATCCGATTCTGCTCCCAGCATTCTTGCATATACCGCAAAATTTACTGCCTGACCACCCGGATACATGGTTCCGGTATGCAGATATACATCACACACATTATCTCCAAGACCTAATACTTTCAGCATTTTCTGTTTCCTCCTGTATTTTTATCGATTGAATTTGTTTTGAAACGAAAAGCGGCCGCCTGGAAGAGGCCGCCATTCCCTGGCAGTTCTGTCCCAAGCGGCAGCATTATTCTTAATTTAAATTTTACTTATTTATTAAACTGACGAGTCTGATCATAAAGATCCTTGGTTGTAAAGAAGCCTTCATCCTGAAGCTCTTTTCCTAACGGTTCTGCTGCATCAATAAATGCCTGGCGATCAATGTCACAGAATGTTACGCCGCCTTCGTTAATTAACCACTCTTTATCTTCCTCCCACTTGTCGAGAGTTCTTTCAGAATGATGAGAAGCTACCTGTGCTGCTGCATCAGAAATTACTTTCTGATCTTCTTCCGATAAGCTGTTCCAGAACTGAGTGGAGAAGCAGATCTGCTCAACCGGATATGCGTAATCCACATCTGCTACATATTTTGCAGACTCATAGAGGCCTGCAGAACGATAGGAGTCTTTCGAACACTCACCACCGTCAACTACGCCCTGCATTAAAGCAAATGGATATTCGGACCAGGCAACTACAACCGGTGTTGCTCCCATCGCTCTCGCATTTTTCTCAAAGATCGGAAGGTTCGGAATACGATATTTCATGCCAACCATATCTTTCGGGCTCTTGATCTCTTTGTTTGCAAAGAAGATACGCGGATTCTTCTGGAATTCGAAGTTTACTACGTGAATTCCCTGATTATCCAGGCTCTCCCAGATTGGATCTGCCACATCACTCTTTAAGTAATTAATCATGGAATCGTAATTGTTAAATGCAAATGCCATGGAAAGAATGTTTAAATCAGATTCATAAGTTGCCAGGGTATCTAAGGCACACATCATGCCCTCCTGCAGTCCTACCTGAAGGTTCTCCAGCATCGTGGTCTCATTGCCAAGCTGCTCTGCGGGATAAAACTCAAAGTAATATCTGTCACCGATCTTATCATTTACCAGATCACAGAACTCTTCACAGGACTGCGGTGCCGGCTCTCCGATGGCTCCGGAGTTACCGAATTTGACAACCTTAGCTCCAGCCGGAGCCGGTTTTGTTTCTACTGTATCAGCTCCTCCTTCAGTCTTATCGGTGGTCTGTGCGGAGGCCTGCTCCGATGTGGTTGTCTGTGCAGTGGACGATCCACAACCTGCTAATGTGCCTACTGCCATGGCTGCCGTCAGGACAAGTGCAATTTTTTTCTTCATAAACTTTCCTCCTTAAATTGTGTACTTTATACTATCTTAATCTCTTACTCTTACATGGATCCTAACAGTCTCGGAAGGAACATGGTCAGCGGCTCCCAGAATGTTGTAATCATCAGTGTAATAAACATCGGGATCAGAAACTGTACCGTATATTTCAGTGCAGTTTCAAATTTATTACCGGTCGCCTTCGCTGTTACAAACAACGCTGGTGCCATCGGCGGAGTGATTAATCCAAGTGTTACATTCAGTACGGCCATAACACCCATCTGAACATAGCTCATACCAAGAGCCGTTGCCAGATTCATAAGAAGCGGTGCCACCATAATCAAAATCTGCATGGAACCAATAAAGCAGCCCAGGAATAATAACATTGCATTTAATACTAAAAGAATGATGATTTTATTTCCTAAGGACATCAGAAGAGTTGTCATAAAACCAATCAGACCACTGGTTACAATTACCCAGTTAAATACAAGACCGGTTGCACACAGACACATGGACATACCCGCGCTGGCTAATGTATCCTTTAATGCCTTTGTCAGCATCTTAAAGCTGAAACGTTTTAAGCAGATAGCCAGGATGACGCAATACATAGCTGCTACAACGGAACACTCTGTAGGAGTAAAGATACCGGTCATAATGCCAAGTACCAGGATAGCCGGGCCACCCAGTGCCGGAAGTGATGTATACAGAGAGTGGAATCGCTCGCCCCAGGATGCCTTCGGTGCCCGCGGGCAGGCAATGTGCTGGGTTTTCACTGCAATCGGAATCCAGATCATCATGGCCACGCCCATCAGGACACCCGGTCCCATACCAGCCTGGAACATAGCCAGTGTGGAGGTCTGGCTTAAGAATGCCCAGACAACGAAGTTGATGGACGGCGGAATAATCGGTCCGATACCTGCGGATGCTGCCGTTACTGCTACTGAGAAGTCTGGATCGTATCCGGCTTTTGACATCGCACTTACCTCAATGGTTCCAAGTCCTCCGGCATCTGCCAGAGCGGAACCGGACATTCCGGCAAATACCATGGAAGATAATACATTGGCATGTGCAAGTCCTCCCGGGAGATGACCGATCCATTTTTCAAACATTCCAAATAGTCGGTCCGTTAGTCCCACTTCATTCATAAAGCATCCTACAAAGAGGAATGCCGGTAATGCCAGCATGTTGAAATCAGCCAGGGAGTTTGCTGTTTTCTGTGCAAACATAACAAATGATTGATGGTTAAATACAATGAATTCAAACGCTGAAGCCAGCATTGCGTATGCAATCGGTACTTCCAGAAGAATTAATACCACAAAGGTGATAAAATAGACGGCTAAATAGGGATCCAGATTAGTCAAGAAGACCGCCTCCTTCCTTTTCTACCGGTACACAGATGGATTCATCTCCGGTAATTACAAATGCGATTGCCTTATATGCAGACATTACCAGCATAATCACTCCCATCACCAGAACCGGCAATGCATAGTAATAACCCTTGCTGATAGGAAGTCCTCCAACGGGAGGCATCTTCTTCTGCATCTGAAACAGCTGCCAGGATGCCGGAATATAAACCCAGCTTATCACAACAATCAAAAAGTTCGTAAATGTAAACATTCCTCTGCGAAATGCCTTTGGCATACGGTTCATGATAAACTCCAGAACTGCATGACCATTGTCCCAATAAACGGTACACCATCCAAGACACATGGACCATATCATCAACGCTGTTACACATTCATCAATTCCGTATATAGGGTGCTTAAATATAAAACGCATCAATACCTGAAGGAACAATAGTGCCATAAAAGCGAATATCATGTATCCGGTAAATACTTCCACCACACTATTCGCTTTATCCATAGCCTTACCAATTGAATAGATACTTTTCTTCATACTCTAATTGCCGCGCTTCGCTGCTGCGAATACGTACTCTCCTTCCTTTAAAATTAATTTCTATCATATAATGTCATGTGCTATAAGGGGTTCCTGGTTTTCTCTGCTCTGGCCGACCTATCCATTCAAATACTCGTCCAGATCCCCTTATATTATAATACCTTCAAAGACATCATATATCGTTATGTTATTTTTACCATACTTTGATTCATTTTGCAAGTATAAATTTATTTTTCATCGTCGCTTTTTATATTATCATAGGTTTTCTCCTTTCTTTTTTGTAAATTTTGCCAACTTTTGATTCATTTGCGTTATTATACGCAAAAAGTGGAACTCTCTCCTTCGTTGGAGAGCAGTTCCACTTTCATCTTATAACATTATATAATCTTTTGATGTCTCTCATTCTAACACTGCATCTTTTTATTGTCAAGCCTCTCTTTTAAAAAAACAAGAATAAAAAATAGGAGGTTCATGCTTCCCAACAAAAAGCTAAAGAGAATCAAGAATTCCGGATAAAACAGATCGCACAGCTTCCCCCCTGCCATGTTTGCACATACGGTTCCGATCACACTGCTGATGGTTAGACCAATGGAAATACTAAAGCTTTTCAGACGTTCATCCGATGTTTCCGCAAAACACTCTACGCTGGCACTCATATAAAGGGCAAAACTGACGGACTGAAGAATCTGCCCCAGATAAAGAGACCACTCACCCGAAAAAAGCTGAAAGCAAATCGGACGAAGCAGGTTTGTGCCCAAAGCTGCTGCCATCCCCCAGAGGGCCGGATAGGTTTTCTTTTTTCCAATATAGGCTAACAAAAGCAGACTCAAAAACTCTACTGCAGCTCCTATTCCACAAACATTTCCAAATAATTCCGCATCTCCTCCACGCTCCGCAATAATCAATGACAGGAAGCTGCCAACTGGCCGATGACTGAACCAATAAAGAGTGCTTATTGTTAAACAAAACAAAAAACGACGGCTTTTTACCAATTGCTGAAACGCCTGAACAAACGAAAGACTTTTCTCTGCCTCCCCTTTCTTTCGATGATTGCCAAGCCTGGTATCCGGAAGCAGGATGAGAAATGGAATCATCATAAGAAATAAAAGAATCTGCATCTGAAAATAACGATTCCATCCCCAGTGTTTGAAATAAAATCCTCCAATCACTGACATCACTGCAAATCCAATGGAACCACCGGCACGAATCCGGCTGTATATCAATCCCGGATAACTTTCCTTACTTAAATTAACCCAGGCATCCATCAGCTGACTAAAGGGATAGGCCAATCCGGCTGCCAGAACCAGCCCCGGCAGAAGCAGCCATGACTGGTTCATGAATTTTGTGCAAAAAGCACACACCATTGATACGATACCGATACAAACTAAAAGGTATCTTCTGGTGGGCAGAAATGTATCTGTTATATAGCCTCCCACCGGTTCCATCAAAAGATTGGCCAAAAATGTCAAACTGGTAATAATTCCGCAGACTGTGGCGCTATAGCCCTGCTCTGTTAAAAACAAAACGATGAAACTCGAAAAGACACAATAGACCGCATAATAAATAAAATAAGCCGAAAAAAACAGAACAGTACAGCTCCTTTTCCCTTTCACTAATGTATCTTTTCCCGCCCCAGTCATAACAAAACCAAAGGAATAACCGCCAGCGATAATCTCTGATTAAAAATACAGTTTCCATCCTGCCAGCCTTCCTCGTAAAAGCAAGCAATCGCATCCTTTCCTGCAAGATCCGATGCTCCCCCTTCTTCTGCTATCATAAGTCCATCGTTCCATGTAACACCATCATCTTTACTAAGCCGAATCGTGAGCTTCTGACGAGCGTCAAGACTCCAGCGAACAGACTCTCCCTGTTTCTGCCGTTCCAGCGCCGGTTCATCTCCATAGGCACAATTAACAAAAGCCATCTTCCCATCTGACAGTGACAAAAGAGCGCCTCCACAGATTGGATCCGGAAGTTCTTGATTTAACCAGGGTTCTCCCCAGCGTATAGTATCTTCCCCATCTATCTCTTTTTTGCTTTCACAAAAAGCTCTTCTTCTGACTCCCGGAATTTCATGGCGCATGGTTGCAAGCAGTGTTCCATCACTCCGTTCTGCCACGGAGCTTTCTGTGGGATCGCCAACCCCGTTTCCCGCCGGAACTACACTGCTGCATCTCCATGTTTTTCCTTGATCCTGACTGGATAGACATGCAAAACAAGCTGGGAGATGGGCATTTTCCCCACGGCTCAGCCACAATGGAAGTATCAGTGTCCCATCTTTTTTGCTTATTCCATGACCAGGTGCAATCGCCCACAATGTAACCGGCCATTCTTTCCGGAATCCGTCAATCAGGGATGTCAACTCCCTTTCCGTTCCAAATGAAACACCATTATCATCGCTTTCTTTCAAAAATAATCTCTTATAATCCTGACACCAGAAAAAATAGAGCTTTCCCTCCGCTGCTGCTATTAACAAGGGATTATGAATCAGCTCATCGTCTTTGGGAGAAACCATCGTAACCCGCTCGCCGATTGGCTCTATCGTTTCACCTATCATGCGATATCTTCTTAAAAACAGAGTTCGGCTGTTTCCTCCACCTTTTCTTCCTTCATAGGTCAGGAGCAAATCCCCATTGGAGGCTGTCACGATTCCCGGTACGCGATAGGAATCAAAACCATGCTCATTATTTTCTTCTACCACAATCCGGGTATATTTTTTTTCTGCCATATGGTCCTCCTATCTTACTTCTCCAGTGAAAAAGAACAGTCATATTGTTTTACATATTTATCCATTCCGGAGGCTGAATATAATACCATCGTACAGCAGCTGCCAAAATCACCGGTACGCACTACGACTTTGGCCTTCTGCATCGTTTCCGTTAAGCGATCCTGGCTGATGGTTCCGCCAGGCAGCTGCGGCAGCAGCGACTGAATCTTTTGATACATAGCATCATTATACTGGGGCATTAACTCAAACACTTCGTAACGCTCTGCCACCAGGTCGTTCATGATTGCGCACATCGTCTGTTCAAGGGTTGGAACTCCTCTTATCAGTGACACATCAATTACATTGCAGCCATCCGGAATCGGCATATTAGCATCACAAATCACAATTGCATCCTTATGGCGGGCCGTGGCTAATGCATATCCAAGCTCTGCGTTAATCACCGTGTTCTTAATCATATACTACTTCCTCCTTTTTGCAGCATTATGTTATATAATGTCATTACGTTATATGATAAGTATAGAGGAAAGAACAAAAAAGTCAATGCTTTCGATAAAATATGGCATAAAAAGAACGGACTCTGTCACATCTTGTACAGAATCCGTTCTTTTTCAATTTTTTATGGACTAAATATTCTTAAACAGATCACAGAAATCAAAGGTCGCAAAATAATCCTTCGGTGTCTCTGCCCGGCGGATCATCTCCACGGAACCATCCTCTTTCAGGAGCAGTTCAGCCGAACGCAGCTTTCCGTTGTAGTTGTAGCCCATCGAAAAACCATGTGCGCCGGTATCATGGATGACAAGGATATCGCCCATATCAATCTTCGGAAGCATCCGGTCAATCGCAAATTTATCATTGTTCTCGCACAGGGAACCGGTTACATCGTATTTGTGGTCGCACGGCTCGTTCTCTTTTCCCATGACCGTGATGTGATGGTATGCGCCGTACATCGCCGGGCGCATCAGGTTGACTGCACACGCGTCCACACCGATATACTCTTTGTAGGTGTGTTTCTCATGGATTGCCGTTGTCACAAGGCAGCCATACGGCGCCAGCATGAAACGTCCCATCTCTGTATAAAGCGCTACATCGCCCATGCCAGCCGGAACCAGAACTTCCTCATAAACCTTGCGGACGCCCTCGCCGATTGCAAAGATATCGTTCGGCTCCTGATCCGGGCGGTAAGGAATGCCAACGCCACCAGACAGGTTGATAAATTTAATATCTGCGCCGGTCTCTTCTTTCAGCTTGACCGCCACCTCAAATAATACCTTCGCAAGCATCGGATAATACTCATTTGTAACCGTATTGCTTGCAAGGAAAGCATGGATACCGAAATGTTTCGCACCTTTTGCTTTCAACACCTTGAATGCCTCAAATAACTGCTCGGTTGTCATACCGTATTTCGCATCGCCTGGGTTGTCCATGATATCATTGCTGATCTTGAACAGTCCGCCCGGATTGTAACGGCAGCTGATCGTCTCCGGAATATAACCGATCGTCTTCTCCAGGAAATCAATGTGCGTAAAATCATCAAGGTTGATGATCGCGCCCAGCTCGGCAGCCATCTTGAATTCCTCCGGCGGTGTATCGTTGGAGGAGAACATGATCTTCTCGCCATCGTACTTCATCGCCTTTGCCATCATAAGCTCTGTCAGCGAAGAGCAGTCCACGCCGCATCCAAGTTTCTTTAAAATATCAATTACAAATGGGTTCGGTGTTGCCTTTACAGCAAAATACTCTCTGAATCCCTTGTTCCAGGAAAATGCACGCATCAGGCGCTCGCCATTCTCGCGGATTCCCTTTTCATCATACAGGTGGAACGGTGTCGGGTATGTTTTCTTGATCTCCTCCAGCTGCTCCCGTGTTACAAATGGTTTCTTCTCCACTTTTACATCCTCCGAACTAAAATCTACATATAAAACTAAAAAGTCTGGACTACCGGGAACATACACTACTCCCGGCACGCCCAGACTCCTTTGTCCTGCTACTATTTATACACCAAAAACCGTGTTTTATCAACTGATTTCCCGAAAAACGCCCACAAATGGGCGGTATTTGTTACTGTTCACGCATACGTGCCCAGTAACGGAATTTGCCGTGGCTTCGCATTTAAATACGGCAAATTCCTGCTGCCACCACGTTTTCTTACGGCACTTTCGGTTCCAAAAGTGCCTACCTGTGAACAGTAACTGGTATTTTTCTCCTTTTCTCCGCCAGGACACAAACTCCGGACAAATTGAATCATTTTCCAGATACATCTATGAACCGGTCACAGATTCAGGCGCAGAATCCAGTTTCTACTCTACCACCATTACACGCATAATATTCGTATCAGCTACCGGTTCATGGCGGTTGGCACGTGTCACCACACCCGCGGTTGCAACCACAATCTCACCCTCTTTGACGATACCTTTCTCTTTCAGCAATTCCACCGATGCAAATAAGAGCGCATCCGTCGATTCGGCGCGTTTTGCATGGAATGGCTTAACACCCCAGTAGAGCTGCATCTGGCGGACAGCCGTCATGCTCGGGGAAAGTCCTGCAATCAATGCTTTCGGACGCCATTTCGAAAGCATTCTCGTCGTAAATCCGCTGACACTCGGCGCCACAATGACCGGCGCTTCCAGATCGGAGGCGGTCGCTACGGACGAATAACATACCGTATTAGATATATTTCGAAGATTTTCCGCCGATACCTTTCTTCTCTGGTAGAACATATAATCCAGATATTTCTCCGACTCCTCGGCGATCTGGCTCATCATGCGGACTGCCTCGATCGGGTAACTTCCCATCGCCGTCTCGCCGGACAGCATGACCGCATCGGTTCCCTCATACACTGCATTCGCCACATCCGATACCTCGGCACGCGTTGGTCGCGGGTTGCGGATCATTGAATCGAGCATCTGGGTCGCCGTGATAACGACCTTGCACGCTAAGTTACACTTGCGGATGATCATCTTCTGAATGTGCGGAACCTTCTCTGCCGGTATCTCCACGCCCATATCGCCCCGGGCTACCATGATGCCGTCGCTCGCCTCAATGATGGAATCAATATTTTCAATTCCTTCTTCATTCTCGATTTTCGCGATAATTTGCATAGCAGAACCTTTTTCATCCAGAATCTCCCGGATCTCGCGGATCGCATCGGCATTGCGGACGAACGAAGCCGCCACAAAATCAAAGCCTGCATCCACGCCGAAACGAATGTCTTCCTTATCTTTATCGGTCAGCGCCGGAAGCTTGACCCGTACTCCCGGTACATTGACACCCTTCTTCTCGCCCAGCTCGCCGCCATTTTCAATCCGGCAGACGATGTCTGTTCCATTGACCTCCCGCACGTGCAGCTCAATCAGGCCATCATCGATCAAAATGCGGTCGCCCGGCTTTACATCCTCCGCCAGCCCCGCATAGTTGATGTAGCCGCGTGTCTCATCCCCCACAATCTCCTCGGTCGTCAGAGTATACAGATCGCCCTCTTTCAGCGTCACTTTCTTTCCATCTTTTAATTTGCCGGTACGGATTTCCGGTCCCTTGGTATCCAGAAGCGATGCGATCGGAATCCCCAGCTCCTCGCGCACACTTTCCAGAATCTCCAAACGATGTCTATGCTCCGCATGATCGCCATGCGAAAAGTTAAAACGTGCGACATCCATGCCATTTAACGCCAACTCCTTCATAATCTCCCGGTTATCGGTGTTTGGTCCCATTGTGCAGACAATCTTTGTCTTTTTCATGCCGTTATTCCTCCTCATATTCTGTCATTTATCGAGATTTTTCCCATCAGTGAATCATTTATAACCTCTTTTGTATGCTTCATCCAACCTATTTAAATCCCCTGCTAAAAAAACAATCCACCGCTTGGTTCTATTTAGAATCTTTCAATTCTTCTTCGGTCACGTGTTTATGCGTATACAGATGATCCATGCAATATTCCAGATTTCCCGCACACTTCGAACAATAGCGGAATTCCAGGTTCGGATCATCCTTCTCGGTGCGTCCGCAGACTGCACATTTATGATGCGTCAGCGAAATTTTCTGAATCTGCGCTTTCTGCATCTCGTTTTTGAACTTCTGCTTGCGGACCGCCTCTTTCGGGCTGATCTTCCGGTAGTTACGCGTCATCAGGAAGAAAATGATAAAATTGAGCATCGAAACAACAATCTCAATTTTCGCGATAATGCCACCCGTTAAGAAACTGTAGACCAGAAGCGCTCCATACATCATTCCGAGGTATTTCGCCCGGATCGGAATAAAAATCAGAAGGAACTGCATCTCCGGGAAAGTGCAGGCAAACGCCAGAAACAGCGATTCATTTAAGTAATACGGGGACATCGGCACCGAAAAGCCGGTCACACCATACACCAGGAATGCCGCAATGATGTGTCCCAGCACGCCCATAAAGAAAAACATATTAAATCGGAAGGTTCCCCACACGCGCTCCAGCGTCGATCCAATCGAATAATAGAGATACATCGCGAGCAGCGCAAAGAGGACGCCCGACTGAGGCGGGCATACGAGAAAGGTCACGATTCTCCATACCTGTCCCCGCAGGATCGCCGCTGCATCAAGCGCCAGATACTGCACGTAAAAATACGGATTAAACAGGCTCATCACAAATCCAGCCGCATACATCATGATGATATAGTACATCAGATTCGGGATCGCAAACCGGCCGAATTTGCGCTCTAATTTTCTAAAAAAATTCATAATTCACATCCTTTGCCGTTTTCCTTTCATTATAGAGAGCGGCGGATTCTTTGTCAAATTATATTCTCGCTTCCACCACGTTATCTTACGGCACATTCGGTTCCAAAAGTGCCTGCCTGCGATCGGTAACGGCTGCATTCCAACTCAGAAAAAGCGGTATTTTCCACGCAGAAAATGCCTTTCCTTGTACAGGAACACCCTCCTCCCATTATGCGCGATATTAACAAATTTTGCACATTTTTAGCATCTTTTTAACGCACCCTACCGATTGTTTTCTTCCTTATTCTATGTTAAAGTATAGCCGAATACATGTGTAATACAAAGGAGGGAAGGGGCACTGCCCCGATTGTACATGAATTCCTGTAAAAAATTAGGAATCGACATCGGTTCCACAACGGTTAAAGTATCTATTATTGAAGACGGCGGTAAGCTTCTTTTCGCCGATTATAAACGTCATTTTGCAAACATACAGGAGACGCTCGCGGACCTGCTCCGTGAGGGTGAAGAGAAACTTGGCGCACTGACCGTTGAGCCGGTCATCACTGGTTCTGGCGGTTTAACACTTTCTAAGCATCTGGGCATTCCATTTGTCCAGGAGGTTGTGGCGGTTGCCACATCCCTGAAGGATTATGCCCCGCAGACCGACGTTGCCATCGAGCTTGGCGGCGAGGATGCGAAAATTATTTATTTTACCGGCGGCATCGACCAGCGTATGAACGGAATCTGCGCCGGAGGCACCGGCTCTTTTATTGATCAGATGGCTTCGCTGCTTCAGACGGACGCATCCGGTCTTAATGAGTACGCGAAAAATTACAAGGCAATCTATCCGATCGCGGCGCGCTGCGGCGTTTTCGCCAAGACGGATATCCAGCCTCTCATCAACGAAGGCGCAACCAAAGAGGATCTGTCCGCCTCCATTTTCCAGGCGGTTGTCAACCAGACCATCAGCGGTCTGGCATGCGGCAAGCCGATCCGCGGCAATGTTGCGTTTCTCGGTGGACCGCTTCATTTCCTCTCGGAGCTGCGCGCGGCATTTATCCGCACCCTGAATCTGGGGGCGGACCAGATCATTGCCCCGGATCACTCGCATCTGTTTGCGGCGATCGGCGCGGCGATGAACTCTGATCCGAAGACAACTGCCAGCCTGCACGATCTAATCGAACGGCTTTCCCACGGCATCAAGATGGATTTCGAGGTAAAGCGGATGGAACCCCTCTTTACTGATGAAGCTGACTATGAAAAATTCAGAACCCGCCATGCAAGTCATGACGTCAAAAAAGGTGATTTAGCGACCTACGAAGGCAACTGCTACCTCGGCATTGACGCCGGTTCCACCACAACCAAGGTGGCGCTTGTCGGCGAGGACGGCTCTCTTCTATACCGCTTCTACAGCAACAACAACGGCAGCCCGCTGGCGACGGCGATCCGCGCGATGCAGGAGATCCACGACCAGCTTCCTGAGAAAGCACAGATCGCTTATTCCTGCTCCACCGGTTACGGTGAAGCGCTCTTAAAATCTGCCCTGATGCTGGATGAGGGCGAGGTCGAGACGATCTCCCACTACTACGCAGCGGCGGCATTTGAGCCGGATGTAGACTGCATCCTTGATATCGGCGGTCAAGATATGAAATGCATCAAGATCAAGGACGGCACCGTAGACAGCGTACAGCTCAACGAAGCTTGTTCGTCCGGCTGCGGCTCCTTTATCGAGACATTTGCTAAATCCTTAAATTACAGCGTACAGGATTTTGCCAAGGAGGCACTCTTTGCCAAAAATCCGACCGACCTCGGTACCCGCTGTACTGTTTTCATGAACTCTAACGTCAAACAGGCGCAGAAAGAGGGCGCTTCCGTCGCAGATATTTCTGCCGGACTGGCTTACTCCGTCATCAAAAACGCCCTGTTTAAGGTTATCAAGATTACCAACGCCTCCGATCTCGGAAAACACGTGGTCGTACAGGGCGGTACCTTCTATAACGATGCGGTTCTCCGCAGTTTTGAGAAGATCTCCGGCTGTGAGGCAGTCCGCCCGGACATTGCCGGTATCATGGGTGCCTACGGCGCGGCTCTGATTGCCCGTGAGCGCTACGATGCTTCCAAGACGACCACGATGCTGCCGATCGACAAGATCTTAAGCCTGACCTACAAGACGACGATGGCACGCTGCCAGGGTTGTACAAACCACTGCGTCCTGACGATCAACCGTTTCGATGGCGGACGTCAGTTCGTGACCGGAAACCGCTGTGAGCGCGGACTGGGCGGCAACAAACAGAAAAAAGACATTCCGAACTTATTCGACTATAAATACCACCGTATGTTCGATTATGAACCGCTGACCGCCGATCTGGCGCCGCGCGGTACCGTCGGCATCCCACGTGTCCTGAATATGTATGAAAACTATCCGTTCTGGGCAGTCTTCTTCAGGGAACTGGGGTACCGCACCGTTCTGTCCCCGAAATCGACAAGACAGATCTACGAACTTGGTATTGAATCAATCCCGAGCGAATCCGAGTGCTACCCGGCAAAACTCGCGCACGGTCATATCGAATGGCTGATCCGCCAGGGACTGACCTACATTTTCTATCCGTGCGTTCCTTACGAGCGCAACGAAACCCCGGAAGCGGGAAATCACTACAACTGCCCGATGGTCACATCCTACGCGGAAAACATCAAAAACAACGTAGAATCCCTGACGGATCACAAGGTACATTTCCGGAATCCGTTTATGGCATTTACAAATGAGGAAATCCTGACAAAACGTCTGGTCGAAGAATTTACCAGGGATCAGTCGATCCCGGAGAAAGAGATCCGCGCCGCCGCTCACAAGGCATGGCAGGAACTCATCGCCTCCCGTCAGGATATGGAAAAGAAGGGCGAGGAAGTCATCGCCTGGTTAAAAGAAACCGGACACCACGGCATCGTGCTGGCAGGCAGACCGTACCATGTAGATCCGGAGATCAACCATGGCATTCCGGAACTCATCACTTCCTACGGTTTTGCCGTGCTGACCGAGGACTCCGTCTCCCATTTAGGACGCGTTGACCGTCCGCTGATCGTCACCGACCAGTGGATGTACCACTCCCGCCTCTACGAGGCAGCTTCCTATGTGAAGACACAGCCAAACCTGGATCTGATCCAGCTCAACTCCTTCGGATGCGGTCTGGACGCAGTTACTACTGATCAGGTCAATGATATTCTGACCCGCTCCGGCAAAATTTATACGCTGCTCAAGATCGACGAGGTCAACAACCTCGGCGCCGCACGTATCCGTGTGCGCTCCCTGATCGCCGCAATCCGTGTGCGCGAGATGCGCCACTACCATAAACCGATCGTTTCCAGCGCATACAGCCGTGTTTATTTCACGAAGGAAATGAAGAAAAACTACACAATCCTCTGCCCGCAGATGTCGCCGATCCATTTCGACCTCATCGAACCGGCAGTCCGAAGCTGTGGTTACAACCTGGAGGTACTGCAGAACTCCGACCGTACCGCTGTCGACACAGGACTTAAGTACGTCAACAACGACGCCTGCTACCCGTCCCTGATCGTGGTTGGTCAGATCATGGATGCGCTGCTCTCCGGCAAATACGACTTAGAGCACACAGCCGTTATCATGAGCCAGACCGGCGGCGGCTGCCGTGCTTCCAACTATATCGGCTTTATCCGCCGTGCCTTAGAGCGCGCCGGTATGCCGCAGATTCCGGTTATCTCGTTAAATGCCAACGGCATGGAGACGAATCCGGGCTTTAAAATCACCCTGCCGCTTCTTACCAAAGCAATGCAGGCGGTTGTCTACGGCGACCTCTTCATGCGTGTTCTCTATGCGACCCGCCCATACGAAGCAAAAGCCGGCTCCGCCAACGCCCTGCATGAGAAATGGAAAGCAATCTGCATCAAATCACTGCAGAAACGTTCTTTATCCATGGCAGAGTTTAACCGCAACATCCGCGGTATTGTTCATGACTTCGACGAACTTCCAAGACGCAATGTCCAAAAACCGAGGGTTGGCATTGTCGGCGAGATCCTGGTAAAATTCTCCCCGTTAGCAAACAACCACGTGGTAGAGCTTCTGGAAGCCGAGGGTGCCGAGGCTGTAATGCCGGATCTGCTTGATTTCCTGCTTTACTGCTTCTACAACAGCAACTTCAAAGCCGACAATCTGGGCGGCAAACGTTCCACCGCACACCTGTGCAACATGGGAATCTCCCTGCTGGAGTATTTCCGCCGCACCTGCCGCCGCGAACTGGAACGCAGCACACATTTCCTTCCGCCTGCACGGATTCAGGATCTGGCGTCGATGGCGAAGCATTACGTTTCCCTCGGCAATCAGACCGGCGAGGGATGGTTCCTGACCGGCGAGATGCTGGAACTGATTCACAGCGGCACGACGAACATCATCTGCACCCAGCCGTTCGGCTGCCTGCCGAACCACATCGTCGGAAAAGGCGTCATCAAGGAACTGCGCGCCAGCCATCCAGAGGCGAATATCATCGCCGTAGACTACGATCCGGGTGCCAGTGAAGTCAATCAGTTGAATCGTATCAAACTGATGCTTTCCACCGCACAGAAGAACCTGTCAGAAGGGAAAAAAGATTCGAGAATTGGATGATTTTGGATAAAATTTCCAGCTGACTTTTAAAGACGTCTGTGCTATAATAAATTTATATGGAGTTTAAGATAGGCTATGGATTCCATAGCCTATCTTCTATATAGGGGAACAAAAAGACAGACTAAAAGGAGATCTCAGGATGAAATCAAAATTATTCCTCTGCGCGGCTCTGGCTGCGGCTCTCTACGTGACGCCGTCTTATGCAGCTGATTATTCCGCACAGGTTGTGAGTTTTTCTCAGGAGGACCCGGACAACCTCTCCATCGAGCTGACCGGCTCCAAAGTAATTACCGACGATTTTTCATTCAAACTTCCATCCCAGGCATTTTCGAGACTCATCATGGTTCCGAGCGGGGATTCCTACGAGGTATATGAAAAAACAGCCTATGAAGCCAACGGAGGCGGACTTCTCTTCCGCATTCTCGCATTTGAGGACACGCATTACCGCGATTTAAACGGCTGCACCATCTTAGGCTTCTGCGGCAACAAGATCTTCATTCTGGATCCGCACTACGACGAGCAGTATGCCAGCGACAGCGAAGAATATACACAATGCAAAGAAATCGTGACCTCGATCAAGAAGAGTTTCATTTCCTATATCAAAGACGCCGGGACGGTTGAGTAGCATCGAATCGAATATAAATATGCAAAAAGAACGTCAAATTCTAAGTTTTTCGCTTGGGTTTGACGTTCTTTTTTACTTTAAACTCTTCTATTTTTGGCTCTTCTATTTTCGTCTTTGTGCCATAGAGGTCCCTTACAAGACCGCTGATGGTCGTGTACTGGCTTCTACGCAGGTAACGGACTGCCAGCATAGAAGAAACAACCGCGCCGATCGCCCATGCTGTATCATACCAGCCTGCCGACAGCCCCACGGTAAAAGCGTTCTCCGCGATACCGATCGTCGAAGCGCCGCCGATCGCCAGACCCGCGATACTAGCTGCCACGACAAACGCATTATTTTTTCCTTTATATAAAAGGAAGTTCTCTGAATCCTTTTTCTGGCTGTAAGACACATAGATACTGATGCCAAACAGCAGAAGCACCTATAAAATAACAATTAGCAGCGGAATATTCATTACTTCGCGCCTCCATTTTCCTCTGCCTCGCGGCAAATACGCTCGTAGGCTTCCTTTGTCTGCGGGAGCACGCTTCCGCCGTACGGAATTACATATACATCTTTTCCGTTAAAGTCTACCTCTGCCAGCAGATCCTTCATATCTTTAAACGATCTTACGCCCATATCCCGAACCAGCTCCGGCTCCATGGAAGACAGAAGCAGCGTCTTCGAACGACGGATGGACTCGCAGGCTACGTAGAAAATATAGCCACCGATGGTGAAAGACGCACGCAGTGCCTCATCCAGGCATCCCTTAGAGAAAGGCTTAATCCAGTCGAAGAAATCCTTGGAACCGCTTCCCTCCGGGCATTCCGCCAGCATAATGAGTGTACCGCCCTCTTTGACCGCTCTCGATGCGTTAAACAGCGTCTTGGTGGACTGATAAAAATTCAGATCCTTCGGGAAACCGCCGCAGCTTGCAATTACGACATCTGCCTGATAGTCGATCGGCAGTCCGTATCCCTTCTGTACATAACTGCAGCTTGCCTGCCATGCCTTGTCAAACTCACCACAGAATAAACCGCTGTGGCGGGAAGACGTATCTACCACGATATTGATACCGAACGTAACATGCACCATGGCACCTGCCTCGCGCATATCCAGATTGATCGGGTTGTTCTCCACCAAACCGCTGCCGACACGCACATCCGTCATCGGTTTCTCCGGATCCAACGCACGCTCATGGTTCATGCGGATCGTCTCACGGGAAGCAATACCTGGAACGATGCTCTTTCTTCCGCCGCCGTAGCCTGCCATCAGATGGTGCACCGTACCGCCGATGCAGATGACCTTTCTGCCGACTGCCAGCGGATTGACCGATACACGCGTTCCGAAGGACGTCGTACCGATGTATACCAGATCCGACGCATCACAGTCATGGTCAGTCACGCTCGCTACATGGTCGTAGACAAACTCGCTTGCAAGTTTTCTGCGGTCCTCCGCCGTATTCTTGCGGTGTGTTCCCAGTGCAACCACAACCGCAATCTGGTCATATCCCACGCCCATCTCATCGTGCAGATATTTTACCAGAAGCTCGCAGATCACGTCCTGACGCATCCAGAAACGCGTCATATCACTGATCACGATCGTAACCGGATCGGTCGGTGCAATCAATTCCTTTAACGGCTTCGTGCCAATCACACCATCCGTCACACAAT
This sequence comes from Clostridium sp. AF35-15, assembly GCF_003477745.1. Taxonomy (NCBI): domain Bacteria; kingdom Bacillati; phylum Bacillota; class Clostridia; order Eubacteriales; family Clostridiaceae; genus Clostridium; species Clostridium sp. AF35-15. The sequence continues at coordinate 224,686 of NZ_QUDY01000003.1, forward strand.
GCAGAAATTCTGCTTTTATATCTTCAATGACCCGCATCTTATTTTCATACAGGTATTTTACACTCTTCGCTCCGTCAACCTCAAAATCGACCGCCGACGTTCCGTACTTTAAATGTACTTGCTCCATTGTCTTTCTCCTTCACATTTCCTCATCTGCGTTAAACGTTTGCACTTTAAACCACTAAAGCGCATAATAAAGCACCTGTTTTGTCAAGTCTTTCACAAAACAGGTGCTTTATTTTTATAATTTATATGATATTTTTCAATCTTCCCGGTACGCCGCATACATCTGCGTCGTCGCCATATCCGAATGTCCAAGAATCGTCTGAACCGCCCGCATGTCTGCACCTCTCGCAATCAGGTGCGCCGCAAAGGAATGGCGCAGCGTGTGCGGCGTGATATCTTCCTCAATCCCGGCTTTCTCACCGTAATATTTGATAATCTTCCAGAATCCCTGCCGGCTCATCGCGCCGCCTGTACAGTTGACAAAGAAATAGTCCGATCCCTTTCCACGCAGCAGCTCGTTTCTCGCATGTTCCAAATACTCCTCCAGCGCTGCTTTCGCCGAACGTCCAAATGGGATCGTCCGCTCCCTCTCCCCGTCGCGACAGACCAGAAATCCAATGTTCATATTGATATCTTCCATCTGGATCCCTATAAGCTCTGACACCCGGATTCCGGTCGCATATAAAAGAGCCAGCATCGCCTTGTCCCGAATCTCCTTCGGTGTCTGCCCGGATGGCTGTGCCAGAAGCGCTGATACCTGATCGACACTCAGGACCACCGGCGCCTTTTTCTCCACTTTCGGCGCATGCAGACTTTCCGCCGGGTTCCGCCGGATGCATGCCTGCATACATTCATAATTAAAAAACGCTTTCATCGCCGCCATCATCCGCGAAATGGTGGTAGCCGCCTTTCCCTGCTCTTCCATATGAAGAATATATCCATGCAGGCTGGTCTTTGTCACCTTCGCCGCCTCCCGGATCTCTTTCTCCTCCAGATAAGTAATCATCTGCATCAGATCTCTCCGATATGACTGTACGGTATTTTCCGATGCCTGTTTTACCTCCCGCAGGTACTGTTCAAATCTGTCTACTTCCCCTCTCATACTTCCCCAATCTATTCTCGTAACCATTTCCGCCATTCTTTTATTCACGGCATTTTCTGCCAAAGCCCCAGCCTACAGGGCAAATATCGTTCCGCGACAATCCTATCGATTTCTCCATCCAAACCATCCATTCTCCTGAGGTTTTCTCACCCTATCTGCAACTTACCTTCTTCTCCACAAACAGGGCTTTTATCGTCCGCAGGTATCATTATATCTACATTTTCCCATAAAATCAAACATAATTTTCCCCACTTTTCCTACATTTTTCGACTGATTTACATAAAAATACAACATATGGTGCGTCCACTTTTTTTACCCCCATATGTTGTAAATTTTGAATTATATTTTTATTCGGACAGCCCCATTAAAATGGGCAGTGTGAGACCAGTAATGATACAAAACCAGGATTCAGCCACACTTCCAGCGCAGTTCCCATCCCCAGCACCAATAAAAGGATTAAAAATCCAGCCGTCCGTATCCGCCTCTCCTTTGCAAGCGCCCAAGAAAGAAGCAGCCAGAACACAGGAATATAAAACACCACCTGTGGAAATAACGTCGCCACAAATACAGGCAGTCCCCAAAAACCGCCCCAGCCAGTAAATCCTGCCAGCAGCCATGCCTGCTCCAGACCTAAGACGAGACAAGCACCCCACGCAGCCAGGCATGCGACCGGCGTCATACCTGCCAGCCACAGCATCAGCGCCATCCCTGACCGCTGCAGCCAGACCTGAAAAAACAAAGTTCCCCGGCTGGCTGCCTTCATTCCGGCGTTTAGATGCCACCCGGCACCCGATGGATCTCCAATTTCTTGTCCAAGCCTCGCTGCCAGAACACTTTCCAGCCCGGCATGTCCTCTCCCGGACGAAATTTGAAAACAAACGGCTGCTATCGTCCCCAATACAATCCCAAGGATCCAAAAAAACACTGATACATCCCAGGTACTTAAAGCCGGAAGCCGGAATCTCCTTTTCACATGCAATCCCTGCCTATTCCTTTGTTACCTTATCTGTATTCAGTGTTTTTTATAATATGCCTTTATATCTGCCTCTATATGCTGTTAGCTTCATGCGTCTTTCAGCGTTTAATCCATATATTTATTTCATCACAGATGCTTACAGTGCTTCGCTGATCCTTATTTTTACTTCTGTCCTGCTTTGCAGGCATACGCCAGAATCGCGGACACAGTCTTTCCATCCGTCAGTTCTCCTGCGTAGATCCGTTTCAAAAGGTCGGAAAGTTCCCACGCCTCTACCTCAATCTCCTCGTCCGGGTCAAGATGCTGATGGGTTTTCTTGAGATCGCGTGCCAGAAAAATATCCAGCGCCTCATCACAGAACGCGATCGTTGTGTTGACGCTCATCAGATATTCCAGATGGTCACAACGGTAGCCCGTCTCCTCCTCCAGCTCGCGGTACGCGCAGTCAATCTTCGCCTCATCCGGCGAATCCAGCTTACCAGCCGGAATCTCCAGTGTATAGCGGTCCAGCGCATTGCGATACTGACGCACCATGAGAATCTTTCCATCCTCCGTAACCGGAAGCACCGCTGCCGCGCCGTCATGATGGATAAAATCCCATTTTGCCTGATGTCCGTTTACCTCGACGGTATCTTCGTACATTTTCAAGATGGTTCCCTGATATTTTAACTCTCGTTTCAGGCGTTTGACCGGCACGGACTCCAGCGATGCCTGATTTTCTACTTTCTGTTCCATATTTCCTCACCCTTATATCCAGGTTCCTTCTGGGTTCTTTTTCAACATTTTTTCACTATTTCAGGTCGATGCACTTCTCATAGCATGCGTCACATGCCTTGATAACCGCATTCCGCAAACCATACTCCTCCAGGACGCTGACCGCATAGATCGTCGTGCCGCCCGGCGAGCAGACATCATCTTTGAGTGCGCCCGGATGCTTGCCGGTCTCGAGTACCATCTTCGCACTGCCGACAACGCCCTGCGCCGCCATCCGGTAAGCCACATCTCGCGGCATGCCGTACTTAACGCCCGCATCTGCCAGCGCCTCAATGAACATATAGATGTATGCCGGTGCACTGGAACTGATACATACAACCGCATTCATCATATATTCCGGAACGATCTCCATCATACCAAAAGATTCAAAGAAATTGCTGATCATCTGCTTTTCTGTCTCTTCAAACAGCTTCTTGTCGTAGCAGACACCTGTCATACCCTCGCCGATCAGCGCCGGCGTGTTCGGCATCGCACGCACGATACGGCGGTCACCGCCCAGCTTCTCGTTGACACTGTCAATCGTGATACCCGGTGCAATCGAAATAATAATATTTTCTTTCGTTACATGGTCCTTGATATCTGCCAGTACATTGTCATAAAACTGCGGTTTTATAGCTAATACGATATATTTTGCATTTTCCGCACAATCCTGGTTTGTGTCAACCGCCTTGACACCTGTCTCTTTCTCTATCTGTGCCACTCTCCGGCGGTTCAGATCCGTAAAAGTGATGTCTTCCGTTTTATATTTGTTCAGCAGGCTTCGCATGATCGCATAGCCGATATTTCCCATTCCGATAAAACCAATTTTCGCCATAATCTTTGTCTCCCTCCATCTGCCATCCGGCACTTCCCTGCCGGATGATCCTCCATTTGTTGTCTGACTGCAGCTGCTCTTTCCAACAGCCACATCTGGCTTTCTATTCAGCATCTTGGTAACGGTTCAATCTTCTTACCATTACGCCACAATAAATGCATGAAGCTGCTAAATAATCACTATTTTCAACTCTATCATGCTATAATACTCGTCTTTTGGACAGTTTGCAAGCAAAATTTCTCCGCCTGCCTTCACGCTCACGACCCTTTATTTTACCCTGCTCATGCAAATTTTCAGTCTGTCCAAAAAACAGAGTTTCCGTTTTCCGCTTCATGAAAAAAACCTGTATTTTTCTGTATTTCTTTCTCTCTCAAAAAAGATGTAAAGAATGTGCCTTGGCACATTCTGGCGTCTCGCGCGGTCGCTTGCGACATGTTTCTGCTTCGCGCGAGCGCGCATCCTCGCGGAGCGTTTTTTTGTTTCATAGGACGCAATTTCCCATGAAACAAAAAAGTCTTATGAATGTAATGTATCTTCATCCATAAGACTTTTATTTTCATGCTCAAGTTTACTCCATGCAGCCCTGCTGCCGGGTTTTATTTGGCGTACTCGGTAACTCTCGATTCACGGATTACATTGACCTTGATCTGTCCCGGATACTGTAACTCTTCCTGAATCCGCTTTGAAATCTCTCTCGCCATCAGAACCATATCATCGTCGCTGACCTGTTCCGGTACAACCATGATACGCACCTCGCGACCTGCCTGAATTGCGTAGGATTTATCAACACCCTTATAGGAGTTCGTGATATCCTCCAGCTGTTTCAGACGGTTGGTATATGTTTCCAGAGTCTCTCGTCTCGCACCTGGACGTGCCGCTGAAATCGTATCAGCTGCCTGTACCAGACATGCAATCAAGCTCTGTGGCTCTACATCGCCGTGATGGGCTTCCACTGCATTGATAACGGTTGCGGACTCTTTGTACTTCTTACAGAGCGCCACACCCAGTTCTACGTGGGTTCCCTCCTGCTCGTGATCGACTGCCTTTCCAATATCATGTAATAAACCTGCACGTTTGGCGGTCCGTACATCGACGCCCACCTCAGCCGCCAGAAGTCCGGCTAACTGTGCAACCTCAATCGAATGCTTCAATGCATTCTGACCGTAGCTTGTCCGGAATTTCATCTTACCAAGCAGCTTGACAAGTTCCGGATGGATACCATGAATGCCAACTTCCAGAAGAGCCGCTTCGCCCTCCTCGCGCATCATGTTTTCCACTTCTTTCTGTGCCTTCTCTACCATCTCTTCGATTCTGGCTGGATGAATCCGTCCATCCACAATCAGACGTTCCAGTGCAATACGCGCTACCTCTCTCCGGATTGGATCGAAGCCAGACAGGACAACTGCCTCCGGCGTATCGTCGATGATCAGTTCCACGCCCGTCAGAGTCTCCAGTGTACGAATATTTCTTCCCTCACGTCCGATAATTCGTCCCTTCATCTCATCATTCGGAAGCTGTACGACTGATACGGTTGTCTCAGCCACATGATCCGCAGCACAGCGCTGAATCGCTGTCACCACATAATCCTTGGCTTTCTTCTCTGCTTCCTCTTTCGCTTTCGCCTCGAGATCTTTGATCAGCTTCGCCGTATCATGCTTTACATCTTCTTCCACGGAACGCAGCAGATATTCCTTTGCCTGTTCAGAGGTTAAACCGGAGATCTTCTCCAGTTCCAGCATACCTTTCTCATAGAGAGCCTCTGCCTCCGCAGTCTTTCTCTTGAGTGCCTCCTCCTTGACATTCATACCCGCTTCACGCTTTTCCATCGCTTCTGCTTTTTTGTCCAGGTTTTCTTCTTTGCTCAGTACACGTCTTTCATAGCGCTGAAGCTCAGCTCTTCTTTCCTTTGTTTCTTTCTCAAGCTCATTCTTTGTCTTTAACGACTCTTCCTTCGCTTCAAGGAGAGCTTCTCGCTTCTTTGTCTCAGCAATTTTCAATGCTTCATCTATTATTTCCCTGGATCGTTCTTCTGCGCTTCCAATCTTCGCCTCATATGTCTTCTGGCGATGCTGGTTCGCAACGACCCAAGTAATAGCTGCTACAATAACACCTGTAACGATAACCGCAATTATTACTTGTGACACAGGAGCACCTCCTTATTTAGTTTTCATTGTACGAAAATACAATACTATAATTTTAAACGGTTTTATACAGTATGTCAAGCAGAATAAGCGCTTCCTAACCAGCTTCCTGGGACACCTTTAGACAGCGTTCTGTTCTGTTTTATAATACATTTGCACGTTCACAATCATGAAACAGAATCCATTCAAAATTATCTTTGGTAAATGACTCTGCGCCTGAAAGTCAACCAAGTGCATCCTCCTGCTCCTTCATCTCTCTCCGGATATCTTCCCATGAAAATCCCCGCCTCATCAGATAGGCAATGATCTTTTTTTTCTCCTCCGGCGCTGTCTCTCCCGCCCTGTAATGCTTCTTCTCAAGCAAGACGCGGATTGCCTCGCCCGAATCATGTTCTGTCTCTTCCAGCTGCTCCCGGATGATCTCGCGCGATATGCCTTTTCGCTGCAGGTAAAGCTTCAATTCCGCCTGGCTTTTCCGCTTTCCATGAACCTGCAGGTAATTCGCCGCATATCTGGCATCGTCCACAAAATGATATTCCTGCAAAAATCCAATCGTCTCCTGCACGATCGAATCCGGATACCCGTCCTGGAAAAGGCGGCGGCACATTTCTCCTTCCGTCCGGTCCTGCACCTTCAAAAGATTCAGCGCCCGCTCATGTGCCCGGCGGCTTAAAAGATCCAAAAGCTCCCTCTCCGTTCTTTTTTCCAAAACCGCGCCCTCACAGACACCGTATTTTTCTAATTCCCCATTATATAAAAGAAAGGCAAAGTCCTCATCCGTGAAAACTTTGCACTTTCTCTTATCCAGGGATTCTACGCGTTCAATCCGCATATACAGCCCCTTTTCATAGCTACAGTTCACACGCTGCCAGCTGTAACTTTTCCTGTTACTGTTCACACATATGTGCCCTGTAACAAGATTTTGCTCTATTTTTCGTCCTCTGCGTCCACTCCTACCGGCGGAAGCTCCGTCGGTGCTTCCTTGGACGCCTCCGGCATCATCGTGTCTTCGGAAAGTCCGTATTTGACACGTACCTTGTTCTCAATCTCAAGGCAGATTTCCGGATTTGCTGCCAGGAAATTCTTCGCGTTCTCGCGTCCCTGACCGATCTTGCTGCCCTCATAAGCATACCAGGCGCCGCTCTTCTCCACGATGTTCTCCTTCGCCGCCAGATCCAGGATATCGCCCTCACGGGAAATACCTTTTCCGAACATGATATCAAACTCTGCCTCACGGAATGGCGGAGCAATCTTGTTCTTCACAACCTTGATGCGGACACGGTTTCCAATCACTTCGCCGCCCTGCTTCAGAGACTCAATTCGGCGGACATCCATGCGGACAGAAGAATAGAACTTGAGTGCCCGTCCACCGGTCGTAACCTCCGGATTTCCGAACATGATACCAACCTTCTCACGCAACTGGTTGATAAAGATAACGATACAATTTGAACGGCTGATTGCTGCGGTCAGCTTTCTGAGTGCCTGCGACATCAGACGTGCCTGCAGACCTACGTGGGAATCACCCATCTCGCCGTCAATCTCTGCCTTCGGAACCAGTGCGGCAACCGAGTCCACAATCACGATATCGATCGCACCGGAGCGCACCATCGTCTCGGTAATCTCAAGCGCCTGCTCGCCGTTGTCCGGCTGGGAGATATACAGATTATCGATATCAACACCGATCTTCTTCGCATATGCCGGATCGAGTGCGTGCTCTGCATCGATAAATCCAGCGATACCGCCTCTCTTCTGTACTTCTGCCACCATATGCAGGGCAACCGTCGTCTTACCACTGGACTCAGGTCCGTATACCTCGATGATTCGTCCCTTCGGAACACCGCCCAGTCCCAGTGCAATATCCAGGCTCAAGGAGCCGGTCGGAATCGTCTCTATATTCATATTCGCACCAGAATCACCCAGCTTCATCACTGAGCCTTTTCCGTATGCTTTCTCAATCTGTGTCAACGCAGCATCCAATGCTTTCAGCTTGTCTTCTTTATTCATCTTTCCCTCCAAAGCGCCGCTCCGCGGCCAATCACGAACAAATGTTCTAAACTTAGCTCTATCATAGCGGATCCGGCTGTAAATGTCAACTGTTTTCTTTTGGTTTTCCCCCGGACGCACTGCAGGATGCTGCCGGATCTATAACCTGATTCTGCGATTCAAAGTATCTACAATTATATCATTTTCCGGCTGGTTCTGTCTATTATTTTGACGAGAAAAGCTGCTGCCAGAACTGTATCGTACGGAATTTTCAGTTCAGAAAATTCCTACCTGTGAACAGTTAGCCGCCATTACTGTTCACACAAAACCTTCCGTTGCAAAAATGCCTGCCTGTACACGCCATCTGGCACCGCCCCGCTTCTACTCTAACAGCCGCCCGATATCCAGCGCCCCCCAGCCCTGTTGGTTGCGCGGCAACCCCAGATCCACTGCCCGCTCTTTAAAGCGAAGCTTCACATCCCGGTTCGTCATGTCCGGGTTCTGCTCCAGCAGAAGCGCCGCCGCCCCCGCGACAAGCGGCGTAGACATGGACGTCCCGCTTTTAAAACGGTACCCGTTCCGCCGCAGGTTACAGCTCACAATCCGTGATCCAGGCGCCACAATGTCCGGCTTGCAGATACAGGCGTCCGTCGGACCCCGCCCCGAATAGTCCACCATCCGGCTGCCTGCCACCTCTACCTCCCGGTCATCATCCGCACATCCCACCGTGATGACCTTCCGGCTAATCCCCGGCGTTGTGATCGTGTGCGCGGCTGGACCATTATTTCCCGCTGCCACCACGACCACATACCCGGCATCCCACGCCGCATCGACACCGCGCACCAGCGCCGAATCTTCGCTCATTCCCTTCGGTGTAAAGGAGCCAACCGATATATTGATAATCCGGATCCCGTACTGGCTGCCATTCTGGCGCACCCAGCGAAGCCCTGCCAGCACATCCGATACATACCCATTTCCCCTCTGATCCAGCACTTTCAGGCAGACCAGCTGCGCCCCCGGCGCCACACCCTGATAGCGTCCCGCCGACGCCGTGCCGCTGCCGGCAATCATCCCTGCCACATGCGTTCCATGCCCATTGTCATCATACGGCTGCTGTTTTTTCTTAAGGAAATCCCGAAATCCGTAAACGCAATTTTCCAAATCCGGATGCAGAAATACCCCTGTGTCCAGGATCGCCACCCCGACGCCTTTTCCTGTCAGTCCTCGTCTGTACGCCTCATTGCAATGAATCCATTCTCTCGCCCGGTTCACAGGAAAAAGCCCCCATATTCTTCCCTTACTGTTAGAATATGGGGGCTTTCGCCGTATGTGAATGCAGCCTCTTATTTGTGGAAGCTGTAATAGACGGTTCCGCCTGCCAGTCCACCGCGGAACTGCGCCAGCTCACTGACCGTCACCAGCTGATAGCCACGCTCCACAAGCGCCGGAATGATCGTGACTGCCGCGTCACCGGAAGCATTGTAAAGCTCATGCATCAGAACCACCGAGCCATCTTTTACCTGGTTTAACACGGTCTGCACCGATGAAGCCGCATTGCGCGTCTTCCAGTCCAGCGTATCCACATTCCAGAGTACGATCGGCTGGCTGATATTGGCAAGCACAGTGCTGTTTTTTCCACCGCCCGGAAGACGGACTGTTTTCGGTGCCTCGCCTGTGATCGCGGCAACCGCCTGATTGCAGGCCTCCACCTGCTGACGAATCTCCTGTGCGCCTAACTTCTGGAGATACTTGTGATCCTGCGTGTGATTTCCAATCTCATGCCCATTGGCATACATCCGCTGAATCTCACTCTTATAGGAATTCACACGGTTTCCGACCACATAAAAGGTCACACGGCCGCCGTACTGCTCCGCGCAGTCCATGATGCGGTTTCCAACCGGGGCATACGGACCATCATCAAAGGTCAGTGCCACCATCGGTGCATTCGGATCGATATAACGACCGCCGCTGGCTACCATTCCATCCGGAACCTGGCTGTCCCCCTGCTCCGTTCCCTGTGTCTCAGAAGCAGTCTGTCCGTTATTTCCTGTCTCCTGGTTCTCTGTTGTCTGCTGTCCTTCCGCTGCGCCAGCATGATTCTCGCTGCCAGCAGCCGTCTGTGCATCCCCCGCCTCATTCTGGGAACCGGACGCCTGCTCCCGCCTCTGAATCAGCTCCATATCCGATGCCGGTCCGGACGGCACATCATCCGCATACGCCGCAAACGACGCCCCTACCGTACAGACCGCCGTAAGTAACAGTGCTGCTGCTCTCATTTTCCATGTTTTTCTCATACCGCTCCAAACCCTCCAAATTGTTTTCTTTTTCTTCTGCCATTCCGATGCAATTTGGAACAGCTGACCATGTTAAATGCTCACGTATAATGGTTTTATTATATCACACTCGTCCTTTATTAAGAACACTTCGTCCCCATTTTACTTCTTACATTTTTCTGACAAGGTTAGTGTTCACGCATACGTGCCCGGTAACGGAATTTGCCGTGGTTTCGCATTTAAATACGGCAAATTCCTGCTGCCTCCACGTTCTCTTATGACGCTTTCGATCCCAAATGTGCCTGCCTGTAAACAGCTCCAAAGAATATTCATAAGTATTTTTAATAAATATTTCATATTGTGTAATACACCTAATATATGCTATGATAAAAATGATGTCGTTACGCATCACAACGCGTGCAACGTAACACATGGAGTTTATTGACAAAAGAGTTGAAAGGAAGTAACAAATGGGCGGATTTTTTGGTGTCACATCAAAAACAAACTGTACACTGGATCTTTTTTTTGGTACGGACTATCATTCCCATCTGGGAACACGACGCGGTGGTATGGCGGTTTATGGAGAAAACGGTTTCAGCCGTTCTATCCACAATATCGAGAATTCCCCGTTCCGTACAAAATTTGAGCACGATGTCGATGAAATGCAGGGTAACATGGGCATCGGCTGTATCTCAGATATGGAACCGCAGCCTCTGTTAATTCAGTCGCACTTAGGAAGCTATGCCATCACCACAGTCGGCAAGATCAATAATGAAAAAGAGCTGATTCAGGAAGCATTTAAGAACGGGCATATTCATTTCATGGAAATGAGCGGCGGCAAGATCAATGCAACCGAGCTGGTCGGCGCCATCATCAGTCAGGCAGATTCCCTTGTTGAAGGTCTGAAACTGGCACAGGAAAAAATCAAGGGTTCCATGACCATTCTCCTGCTGACCCCGGAGGGCATCTATATCTCCCGTGACCGCCTCGGACGTACCCCGGCGATCATCGGACGCAAAGATGGTGCGTTCTGTGTTTCCTTTGAAAGCTTTGCATACATCAACCTTGGATACACGGACTACAAAGAACTGGGGCCGGGCGAGATCGTCCGCATGAACGCCGATGGCGTAGAGGTACTCAGCCCGGCTCGCAAGGAAATGAAAATCTGTTCTTTCTTGTGGGTTTACTACGGTTATCCGACCTCCTGCTACGAAGGAATCAACGTCGAGGAAATGCGGTACCACTGCGGTCGTATGCTTGCCAAACGCGATCAGTCCGACGCCGATCTGGTAGCCGGCATCCCAGATTCCGGTATCGCGCATGCAGTCGGCTACGCCAATGAATCCGGCATTCCATTTGCCCGTCCATTCATTAAATATACCCCAACCTGGCCGCGTTCCTTCATGCCGACCACCCAGAGCCAGAGAAACCTGATCGCACGTATGAAGCTGATCCCGGTAGACGCCCTGATCCGCGACAAGAGCCTGCTCTTAATCGACGATTCCATCGTCCGCGGCACCCAGCTCGGCGAAACAACCGAATTCCTGTATCAGAGCGGTGCCAAAGCAGTACATATCCGTCCGGCTTGTCCGCCGCTGCTGTTTGGATGTAAATATCTGAACTTCTCCCGCTCCAATTCCGAGCTGGACCTCATCACACGCCGCATCATCCGCGACCGTGAGGGCGACAATGTTTCCCCGGAGCTTCTGGATGATTATGCAAACCCAGACAGCCAGAATTATAAGGAAATGGTCGAAGAAATCCGTAAACGCTTAAACTTTACCTCCCTGCAATTCCACCGCCTCGACGATTTAATCGAATCGATTGGTCTGGAACCGTGCAAGCTGTGTACGTATTGCTGGAACGGAAAAGAATAATGTTGTAGAATACGTTTCTATGATAACCAAAATGGCAGCCCATCAATTTCTGCTGATGAGCTGCCATCTTTATTCTGTTAATTCTCTGCCAATCGTTTTGTTACTGTACACGCATACGTGCCCAGTAACGGAATTTGCCGTGGCTTCGCATTTAAATACGGCAAATTCCTGCTGCCACCACGTTTTCTTACGGCACTTTCGGTTCCAAAAGTGCCTACCCGTGTACAGTAACATCGTTTTATCAGCACCGTGCCTTTATGGTATATACAAGCACACCGCCAATACCCACATCACTTCTGCCCTGTCACCATCATATAACGGTTATGTGCGTCCTTCAGACAGGCAATGAGCGGCTTCTGAGTCAGTGCAAAATACCTTTCCCGGATGCTCTGCTGCATCTCGTCCAAATCTGTTTTCAAGCTCTTTCCAAGCAGCATCGACACAACAAAATTGCGCGTCACCGACAAAATCGTATTACACTCCAGATCAAGAATCTTTCCCGTCGTCCGTTCTACCACAAAACTCACATAAAACTCGCCGTGCAGGCTGTAAATCGCGTCCTCCTTGCTCGGTTTCGCCTGACCGACCACCAGAATGGTATCATCCTTATACATTATATCGTTTCCCCTTTTCTTCGGAACTACCTTGATAAAAGCAGTTTCATCCATATACTGGTTTTATGATACCATGTTCTTAGGAAAGGTACAAGCTACGCTTCCTCGGAACCATATAAAATATGTAGGATTACAATACATCGTAAAAGGAACAGAAGAAACTAAACGCTCTCACATTATTTTTACGGATGCCGAATGGCTGCGGACTGATCTTGAAAAATCAATATTTTTTAGAATTTCCCAGCCTTCGCAGCTTCCTCGATGCCTACCGCAACCGCCACAGTAGCGCCGACCATCGGGTTATTACCCATACCGATCAGACCCATCATCTCTACATGAGCCGGTACAGAGGAAGAACCTGCGAACTGTGCATCGGAGTGCATACGTCCCATGGTATCGGTCATGCCGTAGGAAGCCGGACCTGCTGCCATGTTATCCGGGTGAAGGGTACGTCCTGTACCGCCGCCAGATGCTACGGAGAAGTATTTCTTGCCTTTCTCGATGCATTCCTTCTTATATGTACCTGCTACCGGATGCTGGAAACGGGTCGGGTTGGTGGAGTTACCGGTGATGGAAACGTCTACGCCCTCTTTCCACATGATCGCTACACCCTCGGTAACGTCATTTGCACCATAACAGTTTACTTTCGCACGAAGTCCCTTGGAGTAAGATTTTCTCCACAGTTCTTTCACTTCGCCTGTGTAATAATCCATCTCTGTCTCTACATATGTAAAGCCGTTGATACGGGAAATGATCTGAGCCGCATCTTTGCCAAGACCGTTTAAGATAACGCGAAGCGGTTTTTTACGAACTTTGTTTGCTTTCTCTGCGATACCGATCGCACCCTCTGCGGCTGCAAAGGACTCATGACCTGCCAGAAAGCAGAAGCAGTCGGTCTCTTCTTCCAGAAGCATCTTACCTAAGTTTCCATGTCCCAGACCTACTTTACGCTGATCTGCTACGGAACCCGGAATACAGAATGCCTGCAGTCCCTCGCCGATCGCTGCCGCCGCATCGGCAGCTCTGCGGCAGCCTTTCTTGATTGCGATTGCCGCGCCTACCGTGTAAGCCCAGCACGCATTTTCAAAACAGATTGGCTGGATCTTCTTTACCTGATCGTATACATCCAGTCCGGCATCCTTCGTGATCTTCTCAGCTTCCTCGATCGAAGCAATGCCATAGCTATTTAATACGGAATTGATCTTGTCAATTCGTCTCTCGTATGATTCAAATAATGCCATTGTGATGTTCCTCCTTAACTATGTACCCTGTGATTATTTGTTACTGTTCACGCATACGTGCCCAGCAACGCAATTTTGCCGATGCTTCGCATTCCAAATCGGCAAACTCCGATGTCAGAAATGTATCGTACGGAATTTTCAGTTCAGAAAATTCCTATCTATGTACAATAACAATTATTCCTGTCTCGGATCGATAATCTTAACTGCATCGTCTACACGGCCGTACTGACCTTTTGCCTTCTCATATGCAGTGGTCGGATCGTCGCCCTTCTTGATGAAGTCGGTCATCTTACCTAAGTTTACAAACTGATAACCAATGATCTGATCTTCTTCATCCAGTGCAATTCCTGTTACATAGCCTTCTGCCATCTCAAGGTAACGCGGACCTTTTTTCAGAGTTCCGTACATCGTACCTACCTGAGAGCGGAGTCCTTTTCCAAGGTCTTCAAGGCCGGCACCAATCGGAAGCCCCTCTTCAGAAAACGCACTCTGCGTTCTGCCATATGCGATCTGGAGGAACAGCTCACGCATGGCGGTGTTGATTGCATCACAGACAAGGTCTGTATTTAATGCTTCCAGTACGGTTCTTCCCGGAAGAATCTCTGCTGCCATCGCTGCAGAATGGGTCATACCAGAACATCCGATCGTCTCTACCAGAGCTTCCTGAATGATACCTTCCTTAACATTCAGGGTCAGCTTACAAGCCCCCTGCTGCGGCGCACACCAGCCAACACCGTGTGTTAAACCGGAAATATCCTTTACTTCTTTGGACTTAACCCACTTTGCTTCCTCCGGGATCGGAGCAGCGCCGTGATTTACGCCCTGGGCTACTGGACACATATTTTCTACTTCTTGTGAATAAATCATTGTAAGACTCCTTTCGAAATGATTGGATTTTGTACTTTGTTAATTTTATCACATCAATCCTGTCCCTATTATCTCACGAAATTCTCAATTCGTCCATATGTTTTTTGTAACTTTTCAGACGGTTTTCTCATCTTTCTTTCTCTCCAAAAAAACATACAAAAACAGGACAAAACTAACGAACAGAATGCATCCCTTTACCATGCTGGAAATACTTAACGCCCACCAGATACCGCTAAGTCCCATCACAGAGGACAACAACACCGCCACTGGGATGCGCGCGGAGGTAAAGGTCACGCTGACGATCGACGGATACAGCGTTCGCCCCAGACCGGAAAACGCACCGATCGAGGTCTGTTCCACCATCATAAACATCTGGCTCAGTCCCACGATCCGCAGGTAATTGACGCCGATCGCCATGACCTCTTCTTCCTGCAAAAAGATCGAGAACAGCGGACGCGCCATTCCGATCAGCAAAAATGTCGTGCAGAGTCCCCACGCCGCCGTCATCGCGATCGCACAGAAATAGCCGCGGCGCACACGGTCATACCGCTTCGCCCCATAATTCTGTCCGAGGAATGCATTGACTGCCGCCGAAAAGCCATCTCCGACCATCCAGGAAACGGATTCAATCTGACTGCCAACACGCTGTGCCGCCACTGCCAGATCACCCCATCCGGTGATAAGGCGGGTCAGAATCATCGAAATTCCAGCGTAAATCAGGTTCTGCACCGCCGACGGCACACCGATCCGCACGATCTCCCTCCAAACCTTCACCGGAACCAGCACCCAGAGACGCAGATGCGGAAACAGCACCTTTTCCCGCAGGACTGCCTTGAAAAACAGGAGGCTTACGAGCGCCTGTGCCGTGACCGTCGCAGCCGCTGCTCCGCTGACTCCCAGTTCCGGAAATGGTCCGATTCCAAAGATCAGCACCGGATCCAGCACAACATTGAAGACAAGCCCCGCCACATTGACGATAAACGGTGTCCGGCTATTTCCCGCCGCCGTCAAAAGTCCTGTCAAGATCGCATTTAGATAAGAAAAGATCACAAGCCCACAGGCGATCCGCACATACCATTCTGCCTGTGCAATCACCTCCGGGCTGTTTAATTTAAAAAATCCAATTAACCGACTGGCTCCAAAGAGCGAAACCAGCCCATACAGCACGGCAAACAAAATTCCCAACTGCAGCGCACCTCTCGCATACTGCGCCGCACTGTCATTTTCTCCCGCACCAAGACAATGGGCGGTCTTTACCTGACCGCCCGTCCTCGCCAAAATCGCAAATCCCTGTGAAAACCAGGTATACATACCTGCCGATCCCACCGCCGTGACGGCGCCTGCCCCGAGGCGTCCGATCCACGCCATATCAGTCAGATTGTAAAGCATCTGAACCAGAGAGGTCGCCATGATCGGAAGCGCCAGCCGGGTCAGTGCCGGGGCGATTGCTTCATTCAGCAAATCTACATGATGAGATTTCATTATTTTGCAGAAAGATACTCATCGATGCCTCTTGCACCTGCTCGTCCGGCTTCCATCGCGAGAATAACCGTAGCCGCGCCAGTCACTGCGTCGCCTCCGGCGTAAACGCCCTCTTTCGTTGTCTTTCCATTGCTCTCATCCGCCACGATACATCTCCAGCGGTTGATCTCAAGACCTTTGGTCGTATTGGAAATCAGCGGGTTCGGGGAAGTACCCAGCGCCATGATAACGGTATCTGCATCGATCGTGAAATCAGAACCGACCACCTCAACCGGACGTCTTCTTCCAGATTCATCCGGCTCGCCAAGCTCCATACGGCGGCATACGATGCCTTTGACCCATCCGTTCTCATCCTCGAGAATCTCAACCGGGTTGGTCAGAAGGTCAAAATGGATGCCCTCCTCTTTTGCGTGATGTACTTCCTCCACACGTGCCGGAAGCTCTTTCTCACTTCTTCTATATACAATATGAACTTCTGCACCGAGACGCAGAGCCGTTCTTGCCGCATCCATCGCTACGTTTCCGCCGCCGACTACAACTACCTTCTTCGATTCCATGATCGGTGTGTCATAATCATCGCGGAATGCCTTCATCAGGTTATTTCTGGTCAGGTACTCATTTGCAGAAAATACGCCGTTGGCATTTTCACCCGGAATACCCATGAACTTCGGAAGTCCGGCACCAGAACCGATGAAGACTGCCTGGAAACCTTCTTCATCCATCAGTTCGTCGATTGTGATAGATTTTCCGATAACTACGTTTGTCTCAATCTTAACGCCCAGCTTGCGGACATTCTCGATCTCCGGCTGTACAACGCCGCTCTTCGGAAGACGGAACTCCGGAATGCCGTAGGTCAATACTCCGCCCGGCTCATGAAGTGCCTCGAAAATGGTTACTGCATAGCCCAGTTTTGCCAGATCGCCTGCACAGGTCAGACCTGCAGGACCGGAACCGATGACTGCTACTTTCTTTCCGTTTGTCTTCTCCGGCGCTGCCGGTACAAAACCATGCTCACGGGACCAGTCTGCCACGAAGCGCTCAAGTTTACCAATGGAAACCGCCTCGCCCTTGATACCGCGCACACACTGTCCCTCACACTGGGATTCCTGTGGGCAGACACGTCCACAGACTGCCGGAAGTGCCGAAGAAAGTGCGATGACTTTCGCTGCCTCCTCAATATTTCCCGCTTTTACTTCCTGGATAAACGCCGGAATATTGATGGAAACCGGGCATCCAGCGATACATTTTGCATTTTTACAGTTCAGACATCTCTCAGACTCCGCAACTGCTTCTTCCATATTATAGCCGAGACATACCTCTTTAAAATTAGTCGCACGTACCTTCGGATCCTGCTCTCTGACCGGCACCTTTTTCATCATATCTCTCTTTGCTTCCATTATTTGTCACCTCCGCACTGTCCGCATCCGCCGTGATGAGTATCGCCCTCTTTCAGGCGCAGCATCGCTCTGCCTTCCTGAGTCTTATAAATTCTCTGACGTTCCATCGCCTCGTCAAAATTAACAAGATGTCCATCAAACTCCGGTCCGTCTACGCAGGCAAATTTGACCTGGTCGCCTACGGTGACACGACAGGCACCACACATACCGGTTCCATCTACCATGATCGGGTTCAGGCTGACAATCGTCGGAATCTCCAGTTTTTTCGTCAGCAGGCAGACAAATTTCATCATGATCATCGGTCCGATTGCAACACAGACATCGTACTTGCGTCCCTGTTTTTCAACTAAATCCTCGATGACACCTGTAACCATACCTTTAATGCCAAAGCTGCCATCATCGGTTGTGATGTAAAGGTTTCCGGCTGCCTTCTCCATCTCCTCGGTCAGGATCAGCAGATCTTTGGTCTTAGAACCTACGATAACATCTACATCAATGCCGTGCTCATGCATCCATTTTACCTGCGGATAAACCGGAGCCGCACCGACACCGCCGGCTACGAAGAGGTATTTCTTCTTTTTCAGCTCTTCTACATCCTCATGGATAAACTCGGACGGATTTCCAAGCGGTCCTACGAAATCATGGAATGCATCCCCAGCCTTGAGGGTGCTCATCTTCTCGGTAGAAGCTCCCACGGTCTGGAATACGATCGTGATCGTTCCTGCCTGACGGTCAAAATCACAGATAGTCAGTGGGATTCTCTCGCCCTCTTCGCCCATCTTGACGATGACAAATTCGCCCGGCTCACATGCACGCGCTACACGCGGTGCTTCTACAACCATCAGATAAATCTTATCTGCCAGTTTTTCAGCTTTTAAAATCGGGTACATTCTATTCCTCCTTACTGTTATATGAACATTTTATTGTTTGACTTTTCAGAATTCTCGATTATTTTACCACTTTGTCCTATTTTTGACAACCTTAGAGCGATTCCTTTTCCAGCTTCCGATATTCCCTGAATTCATAGCACAAATTGAAAAATGTCTGCTCGCCGCTTCGTCTTACCAGTTCCCAGCCTTCTTTCTCCAGATCAACCATGTGTGTGTCTGCCACATAGGAAAAATCAATCCAGGTGATCTGCGCTGTGTCGCAGAACGGAAGGAACTGCCGGTAAACCGACTCGCCGCCGATGATGACGACATCTACATCTGTCAGATGTTTTTCCTGCTTCAGCTCGTCAATCCGCACCAGCGCCTCCTCGACACTGTGGCAGATCTCTGCCCCCTTTACGCTCAGAGCCTTCTTTTTTGTCAAAATCAGGTTGATTCTGCCATCCAGCGGTCGCTGAGCCGGGAAAGTTAGAAACGTTTTATAGCCCATCACGATGATTTTTCCCATCGTTTCCTGCCGGAATAATTTCTGATCCGCCGGGATCACCGTCAGCATCTGCCCTTTATTGCCGATACCCCAGTTCCGATCCACTGCTGCAATCAGCTGAAAATGTCTCGGAAACCGTTCCGGAAACTGTCTTTTGAGTGTCTTCATCATGCTCGCCGCATTGATATAGAATGCCTCGTCTGGCTGTTCTTTCTTATCTACATGAGAATGGAACACGCGCTCCATCTCCCGAAGCGCCGTCTCTTCTTCCGGGAACCGGTTCATAATATCAATCATGGCATCACGGCTGTCACGAAGCTTCTGCATCAGGACATCCCAGATCGTCGCCTTATCCGCTTCACTGACAAAGCCATAGTGGTTTAAAATAATCTCTTTTGCATCCAATTCCGATGAATACTCGATCGATTCTTCTGCCGCCTTATAGTCTACCAGAAACGACGGCATATAACTCCCATCATGCCCCATGACGCCTACCGTCTCACTGCACAGCATCAACTCATCGTCAATCAGGTAAGACATGGAACATTTCGTGTGGCCGATCGTCGCAAACGCGTAGATCGTATGGTCGCCCAGTTCGATCGTCTCGCCGTCCTCCAGCGATACATTAATCTGTAAATCTGCATCGTCATATTCCGAATCCCATGGAAGCCCCGCCGCTTCTGCCGCCTCGCCGCTTAGACGCCGGATCGTCTTCAAAGCGCCCGGTTTCACTAAAATTTCTTTTGCGCGCTCGGAAGCATATGTTTTCACCCCTGGCCATGCTTTCCGCACCGCCGGAAGCCCCGCTACATGATCATAATGGGAATGGGATAAAAGAACCGCGTCTAACTCTGCATCGCCCAGTTCTCTTTTTATATTTTCCACCATCTGGTCGGCAGCATACGCCATCCCCGCCTCGAACAGAAGATTGGCTTTTCCCTTTATCAAAAACACCGCACCGCTTCCGCAGCCAGATACATCGATCACCGTCATTGCTTTCTCATCCTTTTTGTTTGAATTTAAAATCGAACTAAGAAAATTTGAACAAAAACAAATCCTCAAATCCCTATTTCGTATTTGATTTTATTTTACTGGATCTTTATGAGAAATACAAGGACTGGTTCAAATCAGATGAATGTAAGGAATAATAGGGTAACTGTTCACAAATAGGAATTTTCTGAACTGAAAATTCTGTACGATACAGTTCTCGCAGCAGATTTTGCCGATTTGGAATGCGCAGCATCGGCAAAATCCCGTTGCTGGGCACACATGTGTGAGCAGTAACATAATGGGATTTTTAATAACAGAATGCCGCAATTTCATTCCAAACAAACGGAACAATATCTGAGCGGGTGTGGCTGGGATACTCGGACAGATTTTCTAAATTATAAAAAGGATCGGCACCGATATGAAATCGTGTGTTTCGTTACACAGATTCCGGATCAGCGCCGATCCTCTGGGTGGTTGGTTTTAATTTAGTAAATTATGGGGAAGAGCTGCACCCCAGCATGCTCAGTGGCTTCAGCGTGCTCAGTGCCCCAGCTAAAAAAAGCTGCGCTTTTCTTCGCTGGACGGGCTGCGCCCTATAAATCAGTCCAGCAAGACAGTTCCTTATGTGCAAGCACAACGTTCCTGTCTTACTGCCCTGCTTTGCACTGCTTATGCCTCAACCATGTACGGATATGTTACATCCAGGCACGGGACTCTGAGTTCTTTGATGGTTCTCGGGCTTAACCAGCGATACATGTTGATCTCGCTGCCGGCTTTGTCGTTGGTTCCGGATGCTCTTGCACCACCGAACGGCTGCTGACCGATAACTGCACCAGTTGGCTTGTCGTTGATGTAGAAGTTTCCGGCTGTTCCTTTGAGTGCATCTTCCATCTTAACGATAGCTTCGCGGTCATCTGCAAAGATTGCTCCGGACAGGCCATAGGAAGTTGCGGTATCGCAGCTTGCCAGAGTCTCATCCAGTTTGTCATCCGGATATACATATACGGTCATAACCGGTCCAAAAATTTCCTCTACCATAGTCTTGAAATCTGGCTTCTTAGCCTCAATCAGGGTCGGATATATGAAATATCCCTTGGAATCATCGTATCCGCCGCAGATAACGTCTGCATCCTCGGATGCTTTTGCATAGTCGATGTACTCTTTGTTGGTCTTGAATGCGGATGCATCGATAACAGCGCCCATCAGGTTTCTGAAATCGGTTATATCGCCAATTTTAATCTTCTCAATCTCTGCCAGCATACCCTCTTTAACCTGCGGCCAGATGCTTGCCGGAACAAATGCACGGGAAGCTGCGGAGCACTTCTGTCCCTGATACTCGTAGGATGCTCTTGTCAGAGCTGCTACCAGACCCGGTACGTCTGCGGAATTGTGAGCAAAGATGAAGTCCTTTCCACCAGTCTCGCCAACCAGACGCGGATATGTTTTGTATTTCTTGATGTTCTCGCCTACTAAGGAGTAAACACCGCTGAACACTTCGGTAGAACCTGTGAAATGGAATCCTGCCAGGTTTGGATCGCTTAATACGTACTTGCTCATGTCAGAACCACGGCTCGGTACGAAGTTGATAACGCCTGCCGGAAGTCCTGCTGCCATCAGGGCCTGCATTACATAGTAATTGGAAAGAACTGCTGTGGTAGCCGGTTTCCAGAGAACTACGTTACCTGCAATCGCCGGAGCGGTCGGAAGGTTAGCACCGATGGATGTGAAGTTGAATGGAGAAATCGCGGTTACGAAACCTTCCAGTGGACGGTACTCGATGCGGTTCCAAACATTTGGCGTGTTGTTCGGCTGTCTGTCATAAATCTGCTGTAAGTAATATACATTGAAACGAAGGAAATCGATCAGCTCGCAGGTATCAATCTCAGCCTGATATGCGGTCTTGCTCTGTCCTAACATGGTAGCTGCATTTACTTTATCTCTCATCGGACCAGCGATTAAATCAGCTGCTTTTAAGAAGATAGATACGCGGTGTTCCATCGGCATCTCGGTCCATGCTTTTCTGGCTGCCAGAGCTGCTGCAATTGCATCCTTTAACTCTTTCTCACCGCCGGAAGCTGCTTCTGCGATTACATGAGCATGGTCATGCGGCATAACTGCTTTGGTCTTTCTCCCTGTCCAAACTTCCTTACCACCGATGATCATCGGAACCTGAACAACCTGTGCGGACTGGCGCTCCAGCTCTTTCTTTAAGCTGGCTCTCTCCGGGCTTCCCGGAAGATATGCTTTTACCGGCTCATTTTTCGGCATCTCTACTTTGAAATATCCATTGCTCATTGCTCATCTCTCCTTTTTTATATCTTGTCTCATTTGTGATTATGATATGAAAATTTTTCTCACTTTATTTTCGTAAAATCTAACTTTTTCTTTTTAATTTTCATATCAATGAATTTTTATGGCTAAATATTAGCATGTTTTTCATTTTATGTCAATACTATTTCATATTTAAAAATACATGTTTTCATTATATTTTTCTGTGCATATCGCATAATCTCTTTGCTTTTTCCTGTATTCTGTTTTGGATTGTAATTTTTATCGATCTTACTGTTCACGCATACGTGCCCAGTAACGGAATTTGCCGTGACTTCGCATTTAAATACGGTAAATTCCTGCTGCCACCACGTTTTCTTACGGCACTTTTGCTTCCAAAAGTGCCCACCCGGGAACAGTAACTATCGATTCTTGTAATTCTGTATGTTTTTTTATGCTTTGTTTACGGGTCATGGTTTTTGTGGTATACTGATCCCGCCCGAAACAACTCACAAAAGTGAGTTTATCCTGAAAATAATTCACTTATATGAAAAAGGAGTTTGATTATGCTTAAATTAGAACGTACCAGCGTCATGAATCTGGAAAATGCCATGCGCGGTGCCCGCAATCCGATGAACAGCTGGGGACGGATGGACAGCTTTTATGATGAGAATGGCGAATATAAACTGGGACCAAACGATCTCGACCTTGCGAAACGTCTCCGCAAAGCAGGCAGCGACCACCGCAAGTTTCTGCGCCAGGTATTTGTCTCAGTCGATGTGACCGCACCTCTCTACTGGTGGAAAGAATATGATACTTATAAAGTAGCGACCGTCGCCAATTCAACCAGCACGATGCACAAAATCGCCAGCAAACCGTTTTCGATGGACGATTTCAGCTGCGACCACATGACAGCCGGAACACGCGCATTTATGGAAACAGTTATCGCCAAGCTGGAGGAAATCCGCCTGCGTTATCTGGAGACAAAGAATAAGGATGACTGGTATGATATGATCCAGCTACTGCCGAGCAGTTATAATCAGATGCGGACTTGTTCGTTTAATTATGAGACACTGATTAATATTTATTATGCCAGAAAGGATCATAAGCTGGCGGAGTGGCATACATTCTGTGACTGGATCAAGACCTTGCCGTATGGGGAAGAATTGATTATTGGGGAAGGAAAATAGATAATTAGTTTGATTTTCGTGAGAGGGACGGAGAAAAAGCCGCCCGGGCAAAAATGATCAGGTTTCGAAGACTGGGATTTTCTAGGCATCTTCGGTTTGATTAAAAACAGAAAGAAATCCTCACAAAGCAAGTTTGTTGCGGTTTCTTTCAACATCAAATCCGAATCTGCCAAGTAAATCCACAGTCTCGAAAATTCCATTTTTGCCCGGGCGGCTTTTTCTCCTGTTTATTGGATGATAACTTGGTAAAATTTAAGATCCTGGTGTCATCCAGCGCATGAATGCGGCTGGATGACGGCGTAGGATCTTTTTTCGTTCCGTATGATAAATTACTTTGTCCACCATCTACTTTCTTATCTAATTATATTCAAGAAAGTCCCCCATGTCTTTCTTCTAAATACCGAATGTGCGCTTAGAAGAAATGTTTAGTTATGGCAGAGAACTGGCATTCCCTTGTATACTTTCTCGTAGAGAAGTTTTGCTTTATCAACCGGCAGATTGATGCAACCGTGGCTGCCGGAATACTGGTAGATGGTTCCGCCGAATTTACTTCTCCAGCTTGCGTCATGGAAACCGATGCCGCCGTTGAATGGCATCCAATAGTCTACATGACTTTCATATTCATAGGTGCCATCTGCCTGTTTGGCGCCGCGCAGAACGCGGTCGGCCTGCTTGTAGGTCAGGCTGTAAATACCTTCCGGGGTTGTGTAGTTTTTGGATACGTTTCCGGTTACGCACGGAGCATCCCAGGTCAGGGCGCCGTTTTCATACATATATACATGCTGGGCGCCGAAATCAACTTCTGCGTAGGTATTGCCCCAGTCTGCGTCTGAATGGCTGGCTGCCTGCTGGGAGAACTGGACTTCACGTTCCTGATTGATACCTGTCTGCGCCATCAGAACCAGGTTGTCTGTCTCTGCAGTCTGGTCAATCTTCCATCCATAAGGGCCTGTCAAGGCTACCTCTTTTCCGGAAGTGGTATGGAAAGTACGGGTAGTTCCAGCTGTGTCGTATTTCGCTGCCAGCGCCTTGATGTAAGCAGCTGCCTTATCGCGGTCTACAGTAATGACACCATTCTCGCCGCCTGTATACCAGCTGACATATTCAGTACCGGACAGTGTCTCGGTCGCATCACCGATATGGAAGGTGATGGTCGCATTTTTAGCCTGGTTCATCTGGGCGCAGAGTGCTTTTAAGGATGCATCGCCGGAAGTCACCTGGATCGGTGTGTAACATCCCAATGCTTCCAGATCGATCTCTGTCATGCCGGAGGCGATCGCCGCATTGATCGCCGTCTGTACCTTTGCCTTATCCACAGATTCTCCCTTTACTTCCGGAACAATCGTGAAATCTTTTCCTTCTTCCCAGGCGGATATATGGGCATCTACCGTCGGTGCTACACTATCTGACATACAATTTAAGGAAGCAATGCGGTTTGCAAGCATCGTCTGATCGCAGGAAAGCGGCATCGCGATCGTCAGCGCTCCTGCTCCAGCTACCCCTGCTGCCTGCTGGTCAATCGCTGCCTGCAGCTCATTTGTAATCACTACTTTATAGCCGATCTCCGCTGCGGTGATCTCTTCTGTCTTGCCTCCGCGTTCTTTGATCGTTAATTTATAAGAACCGTAATTCTGCTCCAGCTTTGCCTTCGCTTCCTCATTGCTCATTCCGCCGACTGCGACGCCATTTACACTTGTTCCATTTGCAAAACTGCCATCTGCCAGTACTGGCTGTGCAAACATCAGCACCAGTGCAGCTGCTGCACCAGTCATTTTAAGTATACTCATACTTTTATTTTTCATTTTTTCACAAACCTCTCTGCCGCGCCATATGGCTGCGGCCTGTATATATGGATTCTGAATCCTTATTATAGCAGAGTCGGAAAAAAAGTCCAGACCGATTCTAAAAAAGATCGTCAAAAGATCCGATTCGTAAGAATTTCTTAACGGTTCCTTTTTTCTTTCCTTTTTCTTTCATTTTTTCCATATTCATGATTGCAGTTTTTCCATTTTGCAGTATGATGGTATTCATTGCAAATGGGAAGTATAACTTTCAGAACGTCCTTAAAAATGTTTAAAATTTTCATGTTCCCAAAAGCGCCAAAAGGACCGCCGCATCTGGCATGCCCTCTTCTAAGTAAACAAGATTTTTATTGTTATCTTGGTCTGCTTAAAAGGAAATATGCCAGTCTGCGGCAGTCCTTCTTTCTATTTCCGGTCAATTTCCGGATTGACATGCACCATAATGTGTTTTACCTTCGGAAATGTCTTTTCAATGCTGTTATGCACCACCTCGGCAATCTTGTGCGCCTCCCGCAGCGGCATGGAACCATCTACCTCAATCTCAATGTCCGCATAAATTTTATTGCCAAAGATCCGCGTCTGAAGCAGGTCAATCCGCGCCACATCTGGATTCTGAAGAACGCAGGCGCGCAGCTGTTCTTCGGTCTTCTCATCACAGGAATGATCGACCATTTTATCCATCGCATCTTTAAAAATCTCATACGCCGCTTTCACGATAAAGACGAAAATAACCAGGCTCGCGATCGGATCCATGACCGGAAATCCCATTCTCGCGCCCACGATTCCGACCAGCGCACCGATCGAGGAAAACGCATCCGAACGGTGATGCCATGCATCTGCCATCAGTGCGCTGGAATCAATCTTTTTCGCATAATATCGGGTGTACCAGTACATCGCTTCTTTACTGACAATAGATATAACAGCCGCTGCCAGCGCCAGCATTCCCGGAACCTGCAGGTGACTGTATTCTCCCTTGAGCACGTCCGTAAGCGCCTCCACGCCAATCCCCAGACCTGTCATAAAAAGAACCATCGAGAGGACAATCGCAGCCACACACTCCATCCGCTCATGTCCATACGGGTGCTCCTTGTCCGGCTGTTTGGACGACAGCTTAATTCCAATCACCACGATCATCGTGCTGAACACATCGGACGCCGAATGGATACTGTCACTGATCATCGCATTCGAATGTGCGAACACGCCGGCTAACAGCTTCATAAACGCCAAAAGGATGTTCACTACTATCGTTACAAAAGACACTTGATTTGCCACCTTCTGAAAATCATTCTGTTTCATATTCGTTACCTCCAAAAAATATCTCATGGCACTAACGATAGGTGGGTGCTGCAAATCCATAAAAAAGTATAAAAAAACACCCACGAACCAGTATGAGTAACTACTGTCCCGTGGATGAAACTAACTTCCACTGTCGCTTCTGCGACCCGACCCCATGATATTCACGGTCTGCTCAGTTTGTACTGTAGTTTGATATGCAGTGCAAAGAGTTTATGATGAATAATAGCACAAATTTACTTTATTGTCAATATCGGGAACCGCCCCTTTTTCCATATTTATTTTTTCAATTCCTTAATTCCAGCCTCAAGTCCTGCCGCCGTCAGCGGAAACATCGGAATCTCCTCGCGGATCAGACTGATCGTGTACGCACCGTAGGCATATGCCCAGTTATTTTCCCGCATCGGGTTCAGCCAGATCGCTGACGGAAAACGCCGGTGCATCTCCTGCAGCCAGTAAATGCCCGTCCGCTCGTTGCTGTGAAAATAGTCGAGACTGCCGCCGCGGTACAGAAGTTCCGACGGCGCCATCGACGCATCCCCAACCAGAATTACCTTGTATTCCGGTTTCAGGTTGTGAAAGACCCACTCGGTCGAGATCTTATCCCTCCAGGAGCAGGACGGCGTCGTAAACAGCTGATCGTAGAAACAGTTGTGGAAATAATAAATCTTCAAATCCTTAAAATGGGACGATTGATTGACCGCCTGGAACAGCCGGTTGCACAGATCCGCATATGCCCACATCGACCCGCCGCTATCCATCAGAAGAAGGAGCTTCGTCTGGTTCTTTCTCGGGCGCTCCATGACGAGCTCCAGACGTCCGCCTTCGTCACAGGTCTTCTCGATCGTTTTCTCCACATTGAGTTCCGTTTTCGGTCCATCCTCACGGCAGGATAAAAGACGCAGCTTTTTGAGCGCCACCTGGAACTGCCGGATCTGGATAACCGCATCGTCGCGGAAATCGCGGTAATTCCGCTGTTCCGCCACCTGCAGCGCGCTCCGGTTTTTGCCCGGTCCGCCCACGCGGATGCCCTTCGGGCTGTAACCGGAATGTCCAAATGCCGACGTACCGCCGGTTCCAATCCACTTATTGCCGCCGTGGTGCTGCTCATGCTGCTCTTTCAGTCGTTCCGCCATCATTTTACGGATATCGTCCAGATCAAGTCCCGCAAACCGCGCATCGACCTCATCCTTATCATACGGCGTCTGCGCGTGCGCCTTGGCAAGCCAGTCTAAGACCTCCTTCGGAAGTTCCTCAAACGTCTGCACATTTTTAAAATATGCCAGAAATGCCTGGTCAAATTTGTCATATTCGGACTCTTTTTTGACCAGAACCGCCCTCGCCATATAGTAAAACTCCGTCAGGCTCGCGTCGTTCAGGTTCATTTCCAGCGCATCCATCAGGCTGTTCCACTCATTGAGGCTCGTCTTCATCCCGTAAGAACGGAGTAGATACAGAAAATCAGTAAACATATCGGTTATTCTCCACCAGCTTTAAATCCTCTGTCTTTTTTAAGAGTACCCCCGCAAACGGGATCTCCTTTTCCAGCTTCCCCACCGGCACGCCGCCGATCACAAGCGCCTGAATCCAGTCCAACACCTCGGAGGTACTCGGCTTCTTCTGCAGGCCGCGCAGATCGCGCACCCGGTAGAAGGCGTCCAGCACGCCGTCGATCAGCTTCTGGTCGAGATCCGGGTAATGTGCCTTGATGATCTTCTCCATCATCGGCTGCTCCGGGAATGCAATATAATGGAAGATACAGCGGCGCAGGAACGCATCCGGCAGCTCCTTCTCCGCATTGGAGGTAATAATCACAATCGGACGGTGCTTCGCTTTGACAGTCTTTCCCGTCTCCGGAATGTAAAATTCCATCTTGTCAAGTTCCCAGAGCAGGTCGTTCGGGAATTCCAAATCCGCTTTATCGATCTCATCGATCAAAAGAACCGTCTGCTTTTCCTTCTCAAATGCCTCTCCCATCTTTCCGAGGCGGATATATCTGGCAATATCATCAACGCCATCCGCACCAAACTGGCTGTCGTAAAGACGCTGTACCGTATCGTACACGTAAAGACCGTCTTGTGCGCGGGTCGTCGATTTAATATTCCAGATCAAAAGTTCCATATCGAGGGATCTGGCAATCGCCTCCGCGAGCATCGTCTTTCCAGTGCCCGGTTCTCCCTTGATTAAGAGCGGCTTTTTGAGCGCCGCCGCAATGTTAACGCTGCGGATCAGTTCATCCGAAGCGATGTATTCGTCACTGCCGTGAAATTGCTGCATGGTAAATTCTCCTTTTAGAAAGTTCTCCTTTTACATAACTGTAAACACTAACAAGGGCAGCATAACGATTCAGGATCCATGCTGACTGCGATCGGTTCGGATCCATCGTTCCTCCCGATCGTCATACATAATCCTGCCCGTTTGCCGCCCTATTGATTTTCTATAAATATAGCAATATTCTAATAGTTTGTCAAATCGTATATATGTTAGGATTTCATTAGAAAAACACGATTGTTACTGCTCACTATTCTACTTTGCCACCCGGATATTCTTGCTGCCGCTAAATCCTTCCGGCGGCTCTGTCTCCGTGAGGATCGTCGCTTCTTCAAACCCCCCGAACGTCACCGAACTTACCATGCCGAATTTCTGGCTGTCCGCCAGCACATAGCAGCGCTCTGTCTGGCGCATCGCCTCTTGCTTGACTAATGCCTCATTCGGATCCGGCGTCGTGAAACCGTGGCGCTTGCTGACGCCGTTGGTTCCAAAAAATCCCTTTGTAAAATGATAGCTCTGGATCATCAGGATCGCCTGACTTCCGATGACCGCCTCCGTCGTGCCCTTTAACTCACCGCCAATCAGAATTACGCGGTTTCCGGCGGCTGCCAGCCGTTTGGCATGTGATACCGCATTCGTCACAAACGTGGCGCTGCGCGCCGGAAGATAGTCTAAGATATACCCGGTCGTCGTGCCCGCGTCCAGATAGACAAAATCATCCGGCTGGATAAGTCCCGCCGCAAACTGGGCGATTCTCCTTTTCTCCTCCTGCTGCAATTCCATCTTCTGTGCCACTGACGGCTCGGTTCCCGTAAATGTCCCGTCCGAGGACACCGCGCCGCCAAACACCTTGGTCAGGCGCCCCGCCTTGTCAAGCGCATTCAGATCCCGCCGGATCGTCGATTCCGAAACTCCCAGCACCTCTTTAATCTCAGGAACTGTCACACTCCTCTTTTTATCCAGAAGTTCCAAAATCAGTTCGTATCTTTTTTCTGTCAGCATGACTCTTTTCCTTTCATCTTCTGCTGTGGTTGAACTTTTTTTAGCTCAATTTTTCACTTCTCTCTGTCTTAATATTCTTATCAACTGCAGCTGCTTTCGACAATGACCTTCCGAATCGGCAGCACACGCCCCGGCGATACGGAAAGCTCATCCACACCCATTTTCAGGAATTCTTTTGTCAAACTCAGATCCGCGCCCAATTCGCCGCAAATACCTGCCCAGATGCCCTCGGCGTGCGCATTTTCAACAACCATGCGGATCATCGCCAGCACCGCCGGATGGTGCGGATCGTAAAATGCATCCAGCTCCGGATTCTGACGGTCAACTGCCAGCGTATACTGGGTCAGGTCGTTCGTTCCGATGCTGAAAAAGTCCACTTTTTTCGCCAGTTCCCGGCTTACCATGACTGCCGCCGGGGTTTCAATCATAATGCCCTGCTTCGGGTCGCCAAACTGGAGATTCTGTGCGGTCAGCTCCGTCTTGACCTCCTCGACAATCTTCGCAATCGCCTCGACCTCCCAGACACTTGTGATCATCGGATACATGATCTGGAGATTGCCATAGGCACTTGCCCGAAACAGCGCGCGAAGCTGTGTCTTGAAAATCTCCGGTCTTGTCAGGCAGATACGGATCGCCCGGCAGCCCATCGCCGGATTTTCCTCTTTTTTCAGTTCAAAATAATCGCACTGCTTGTCCGCGCCGATGTCCAGCGTACGGATAATGACCGGTTTGCCCGCCATCGTTTCCGCTACCTGTTTATATACCTGGAACTGCTCCTCCTCCGTCGGAAATGTTTCTTTTTCCAGATACAAAAATTCGCTGCGGAACAGTCCGATGCCCGCCGCATCGTTCTGAATGACCGATGCCAGATCCTTGCTATTGCCAATGTTCGCATACAGGCGGATCTCCTTGCCATCCAGAGTGACTGTTTCGCGCCCTTTCAGTGTTTGCAGCAGTTCTTTCTTCTCCTGTTCCTCCCGCTGCCGGCGGCGCATTGTTTCCAATGTCTCCTCATCCGGTTCCACATACAGGACTCCGTTCGTACCATCCACAACCGCAAATTTCCCATCTACCGTCTCATCGAGCGCCACGTCCGTTCCGATCAGCGCCGGAATGCTCATCGTACGCGCCAGGATCGCCGTGTGGGAATTGACGGAACCGTGTACCGTCACAAAGGATAGCACCTTGTCCTTTTCAAGCTGTACCGTCTCTGACGGTGCTAAATCATCTGCCAGAATAATCACCGGCTCGTCCGTATGGATGCCCTGACCTGCGCCTCCGGACAGAACGCGCACAATCCGCTCCGAAATATCTTTGACATCCGCCGCGCGCCCGCGCATATATTCGTCCTCCATCGCCGCAAACATCTGGGCGAAATTGTCACCGGTCACCGCAACCGCATACTCGGCATTGACCTTCTGCGTATCGATGATATTCTGAACCGCGTCCAGATAGTCCTCGTCCTCCAGCATGATCTGGTGAATCTCAAAAATCGCCGCATTCGCCTCGCCAACTTCTTTTACCGCCTTTTCATACAACTCGCCGAGCTGGCGGATGGACTCCTGAACTGCCGCATTAAACCGCGCTTTTTCCTGCTCTGCATTCTCTATTTTCGTCCGTTTTACGGTCTGCTCGCCTTTCTGATACACACATATTTTTCCAACTGCGACACCGCCAAATACACTTTTTCCACGATACGTCTGCATGACCATTCCCCTTTCCATTGATCCATTATCGAAAAATGCCGCCATGTAATAATCCCTTACATCGCGGCATCTTTGTTAAACTACATATTTTCCTTCATAAACTGGCTGACTGCCTCATAAGCTGCTTCTTCGTCCTCGCCCTCAAAGGTCAGGGTTACTTCCTGTCCGTTCTTTACCGCCAGTCCCATGATACCGAAAATCTTTTTGCAGTCGCCGCTCTTTCCATCTTTCGCCAGCTTGATCGTACTCGTAAACTGTTTTGCCGCCTTTACCAGTTCACCTGCCGGGCGTGCGTGGATTCCTTCCGGGTCTGTAATGGTATATTTAAACTCTTTCATGATGATGTTCTCCTTCTCATTATAACCTATTTTGATTGATTTGACCAAAAAATTTCTAATAAAGATTCACATTCCGTCAAAAAAAATTATTTATCTATTCTTCTACATTCTTCTTGAGAACTCCTAAGAGTACCGTCGAGATCGCCATGCCAACCACCAGTGCCAGCAGATAGAACAGCGGATTTCCCATGACTGGGAATACGAAGATTCCGCCATGCGGCGCCATCAGCGTACAGTTAAATAACATGCTCATCGCTCCCGCAACACCCGAACCGACGATGCAGGCTGGAAGCACGTGTACCGGATCGGACGCTGCAAATGGAATCGCGCCCTCCGTGATGAATGCCAGACCCATGATGAAGTTGGTCGGTCCTGCCTCGCGCTCTTCCTTTGTAAATTTCTTCTTAAACAGCATTGTTGCCAGCGCAATCGCACACGGCGGTGTCATACCGCCAATCATAACAGCTGCCATCACATCGTAGTTGCCGGAGGCGATTGCCGCCGTACCAAATACATATGCCGCCTTGTTGAATGGACCGCCCATGTCGATCGCCATCATCGCCGCCAGCACAAAACCAAGAATCAGCTTACTCGAACCACCCATGCTGCTCAGACCATTGTTTAACGCCATATTGATCGCGCCCATGACCGGCTCTACGACGAAGCTCATAACCAGTCCGATGAGCAGGACGCCCACAACCGGGTAAATCAGGACCGGAGCAATCTTTTCCAGTGCCTCTGGAAGATTCTCGCACGCTTTCCGAAGCGCCAGAATCAGATATCCGGCAATAAAACCTGCCGCCAGGGCACCAAGGAAACCTGATTTTCCCTGAGAAGCAATCATGCCGCCGACAAAACCGACTGCCAGCGCCGGGCGGTCTCCGATCGCCATCGCGATGAAACCAGCCAGAATCGGGAGCATAAAGCCAAATGCCACACCGCCGACATTTTTAAACCATGCCGCCAGCGGGGTAATCGTACCAAAGTTTACACGCTGGTCGAGCGGGAGTGCATTCATATCCACACTAAAACCATCAATCAGAAACGCAATCGCAATCAGGATGCCGCCGCCGACTACAAACGGAAGCATGTGGGAGACACCATTCATCAGCTGCGTGTAAATCTGGTGTCCGACACTGCCCGATTTGCCGCCAGAGGCTGCCTTTGCCGGGCTGCTGCTTCCAGATGATGCTGCGTGGTAAACCGGTACCTCCCCGGACGCCGCGCGCTCCAAAAGCTCCGGTGCCTTGCTGATACCGTCCGAAACCTGACATTCGATCACTCGTTTTCCGTCAAACCGATCCATCGGCACCTGTGCGTCCGCTGCCACGATGATGCAGTCCGCCGCCTCGATCTCCTGTGCCGTCAGCACATTTTTTGCTCCGGCTGAACCGCGCGTCTCAACTTTGATCTTCCAGCCCTTCGCGCGTGCCGCTTTTTCCAGGCCTTCGGCTGCCATGTAGGTGTGCGCGATACCGGTCGGACAGGAAGTAACCGCTAAGATCTTCGGTCCGGCTGTCTTTTCCGTCTCTGCACCCGCTTTTTGCGCCTGAATCTCCTGACCACCTGCTTGTGCGGCATTCTCTCCATTTGTATCTACCGCTCCTTCGCCGGAATCAGCCGCCAGTCTCTCATCGATGCCGGCCTGTTCTGCATCTGCCTTATCAATAATGGAAAGAAAGTCTTCCACCGAAGAGGCATTTCGCAGGGAATCTGAGAAA
Organism: Clostridium sp. AF35-15; assembly: GCF_003477745.1. Lineage (NCBI taxonomy): Bacteria > Bacillati > Bacillota > Clostridia > Eubacteriales > Clostridiaceae > Clostridium > Clostridium sp. AF35-15. Next base: position 258,191 of record NZ_QUDY01000003.1, read on the forward strand.
TTCTCGTCCATCATGAGAACGGAAAGCTTGCTTAACACATCCAGATGTACGTTATCTTTTGTATTTGGCGCTGCAATCAAGAACAGCAGAGTGACCGGTTCGCCGTCCAGGGAGTCGAAATCCACGCCATTTTTGATGACCATCGCCGCCAGCCCCGGCTTTTTGACCGCATCACATTTTCCATGAGGAATTGCAATCCCCTCGCCGATACCGGTCGTGCTCTCTTCTTCTCTCGCATAAACCTGCTTGCGGAATGCCTCGACATCCGACAGCTTTCCGCTCGCCGCCATCAGCTCTACCGCCTTGTCCAGTGTCTCCGATTTGCTGGTGGGTGCCGCATCCAGCGATATACTTCTCGGATCCAGTAAATCAGTAATCTTCATATCTGTTGCCTCCCTATTTATGCCCGAATGTCAGGTATGCATTGCATATCCGGCAGTACATTTTGCCAGCTTCAAAAATGTCTGCATACAACCTCATCCGATTTTTGTGATTCTACAGTTCTCATACACTTTCTTTATCTCATCCTTCGTCGCCAGCTGCTCCGAAAAGGCGCTCGCGCTTCCAGCTGCCAGTCCCATGCGGAAAGCGTGTTCATAATCTCCGCTCTCCCCGTATCCGGCCAGGAAACCGGCTACCATCGAATCTCCGGCTCCGACACCATTTTTCAAGGTTCCCTTCGGTGCTTCCGCCGCATAGACGCTTCCATCCTCCGCCAGAAGAACCGCGCCCTTGCCTGCCATCGAAACCAGCACGTTGACCGCACCTTTTTCCTGCAGCTTCTTCGCATACGGAACAACTTCCTCCCGCTCCGAGAGCTTCACGCCGAAAATGTCTCCCAGTTCATGATTGTTCGGTTTGATTAAAAATGGATGGTGTCCCAGCACATTGAGCAGCAGATCCTTGGTCGCGTCCACAACAATCCGGACGTCCCTGCCATCCAGGCGCTCCATAATCTTCTGATAAATATCATCCGGCATCGACGCTGGAATACTTCCAGCCAGCACCAACGTATCATCCGCCCCCAGCCGGTCAAGCTGGGTCATCAGCGCATCCACCGCTTCCCGCGGAATCTTCGGTCCCCGACCGTTGATCTCAGTCCCGTCGATGGATTTCAGCTTCAGGTTGATGCGGGAGACTCCCTCATCCAGGGAAATAAACTCGGCTTTCACGCCCAGCTGCTCCACTTCCTTCCGAACCTCCTCGCCGACAAACCCGGCAGTAAAGCCAAGCGCCGTATTGGCAATTCCAAGGTTTTGAAGGACCGTCGAAACATTGATTCCCTTTCCGCCCGGAAGCAAAAGCTCCGAATCCGTCCGGTTGGTCAGTCCGAGCTTAAAATCGCTCACTGACACAATATAATCTAACGATGGATTAAAGGTTACCGTATAAATCATAAGCCTTCATTCCTTTCTTATCTTGATTGATTCTGACTGTATTATAAAATCATTTTCATTCAAAATCAATCAAACTTATTCACAAACATGCTGCCTCTTTTTGGGTTATATTGCACAATTTTGATTTTTTATGATTGTTTTTGATTGATTGTTTCGTGTGAATTCCGGCGAAACGATTGCTGTCACTGATGGAATAGTGTTTCCAAAAACATCATTTTTACTCAGTTTCATCTCCTCTTCTAATCGTAAAATCCCCCTTTGTTGACAAGGATTTTCCTATTTGCTATAGTAAATGAAGAATTTTGTAATATCTTTGTAATATTTCCAAGATGTTTTTATATCAGAAAGGATATACGATATGAACGATTCCCCTTTGAAACCTGCTTCTTCCAGGCGCAAAAAAATGGATAAAACAATGATGGCGATCTATTTCCTGATCCTTTTTATTGTAGCCGGGGCGGCTCTGCTGGCATTTCTATGCCTCTCTAAACCTTCTGATAAGAAGAACAAAGCAGGCTCTGATCCTTCCATCGCTTCTTCCAGCACCTTAAAAAACAGTCATCAGACCGGCACCGATGCTAAAAGTACGGCGAAAGCCAAAATCAAAGAAGAAAAGCCGGTCGATCCGTATGAAAATCTCGCGGTCGCCAATGTGGATGATGCGCTGAACCTGAGAGAAAAACCAGATACAGATGCCAAAGTACTCGGCACCTGCTTCCGCGGAGGCGGCGGTACCATTTTAAAACGCAAAAATGGCTGGACAAAAATCCGCTCCGGTGGGCTGGAGGGATGGCTCAAGGACGATTATCTTGTATTTGGCGATGATATCAAGCCGCTCGCCAAAGAGCTCGGTCTCTATATCGCTACCGTCAGCACACAGACACTCCATGTACGTGAGGAAGCCAGCACGGATTCTGCCATCGTCGGTCTGGCTGCCGCGGAGGACTACTATCCTGTACTGAGTCAGGAAACTGGATGGGTCAAAATCCAGCTTTCTGTTGACACCTCCGGTTACGTTTCTTCTGATTATGTCACAATCAGCGTTAAGCCAGGACGCGCAATCAGCATTGAGGCTGAGATGGCAGCGCTGGAGGCGGCACGGCAGGCTGCTGAAGAAGCTGAGCAGGCATCCAGAGCCGCCGAGGAGGCCCAGATTGCAGCCGCAAAATCGCAGGCAAAAGCAAACGCGGCTAAAGGTTCCTCCCAGACTTCGGGAAAATCTGGAAATTCTGGAAGCTCTTCGAAAAAGAGCACGGCTGCACCAGCCGCTAAATCATCCTACGTGATCTCCGCCTCCGAGAGCGACGTTTATCTGCTCTCCGCCTGCCTCACGATGGAAGCCAACGGCGGATCCTATGAAAGCTATCTGGCAGTCGGAAGTCTGATCGTCAACCGCGTCAAATCTGGCAAATGGGGCAAATCCATCTCCAGCGTCATCTACGCGGACGGACAGTTCCCAGGCGCGACCTCCGGCCTGCTTGACAAATATCTCGATAGAGGACCGTCCTCTACTGCCACCAAGGCGGCAAAGGCAGCGCTCGCCGGGGAGAATCAGATAGGCGACTACCTTTATTTTACCTCGACCAAATCAGCAAACTACGACAGCTACTCCAGCTATCAGGTGGTTGGTGGGAATTGTTTCTATAAAAAATAAAAGGCTAAAAAAGGCGGATTTAAACGCATTACATTAAACCTCATATACATTCCCATCGCCTTATGATATGATAATCATATCAGCAAAACATACAGGCAGAGGACACCTACTGTCCATACCTTATTGATAGGTACTCTCGGATTCTTTCCTGCAAATCATCTCACAAAATTAAGCACAGAAAGCTTCCGGGAGTCCATTGATTACAAATGGAGGAAATATGAGAAAATCAATTTATACCTTGATGGTTTCCACTCTCATCGCAGCCGCCAGCATGACCGCCTGCTCCAGCCAGCCGTCTGAAACAACCACGGCTGAAACAACTGCCGCTGAATCCACACAGGAAAACGATACATCAGCAGAAAGCAGCGATGCCAGCAAAACAACTACTGCCGGAGAAAAAGAAACCGCCCAGACAACGGATGCAGATCATGCAGAAGACGAGACTCTGAGCGAAAAAGAAATCACAGAACTTTACCGTGGTTTTGCCAGATCCCTTCAAAGCATCATCGCCAATAAAAATATGAACGATTTAGCCGAGCTGCTTTTCTATCCGTCCTACATCGGCATCGATGACGGGATTGTCGTAAATAACAGAACTGAATTTATGGCTCTCGACGCAGACAAGGTATTTACCGACGCGCTGATTGAGGCAGTCAAGACAGCCGATGTTTCTTCCACCGAACTGACCAATGCAGGTTTCATCGTAGGCGATCCATCCGGTAAACCGGCAGTTACCTTTGGTCTGGACAAAGAGGGATCTATCGGTATCACAGCTATTAACTACTAATCAGAGATAAAATAGTGAAAAAGAGCGCCGCAACACTCACAAACCGGCTTTCCATTTCTGGTAAAACTGCTCCATGAGTGCCGCAGCGCTCTTTTCTATGTTACAGCCAGACAACTGCATCCATCAATCCGGCTGACTGCTTCTTCTACATTATCCTTCAATCGCAATATATTTTTTCTGCTCGACTTCCGGTTTTGCTTCTTTCTTCGGAACAAAAATTTTCAAAATACCATGCTTAAATTCCGCCTTGATATCTTCCTCTGTTATATCATCACCGACATAGAAGCTTCTCGCACAGGAACCTGCGTAACGCTCTCTGCGGATGTAACGACCGGACTTTTTCTCCTTCTCGTCCTCATCCAGTCCCTTCGCAGCCTGAATCGTCAGATTACCATCTTCCAGGGAAATCGAAATCTCTTCTTTCTTAAATCCCGGCAGATCCATCTCCAGCTCATAGCCATCTTCCATTTCCTTGATATCGGTCTTCATCAGGTTCTGTCCATGGCGTCCATACAGCTTTTTCTCTATCTTCTGTCCGGCTTTATCATCATAAAACGGAAAATCATTAAAGAAATCATCAAACAAATTTTCTCCAAAAATACTCGGCATTAACATAAGTCATCTCTCCTTTTCTAACTTCATTTCATTATGTTTATTTACCAACATTTTCGGAACCGGGACGGTCTGGGAACTTTTCTTTTCTTCCTCTTCCTTCGTTCTGGCTATGTTATAGCACTTCTTATTAGCACTGTCAAGAGGCGAGTGCTAATTTTTTTGTGAAGAATTTGTGAACGCTACGAGCCATGCACATTTACGTGAAAGAGCCATCTTTCAAGCTTGCTTGATAAAGATGGCTCTTTCATGGAAATCTATAGGGCGACAGCCCTACAGCGAGGGAAGTCTTTCCCGAGCTGTGCATGGCGTATGCCACTACTTCACAGGGATTTTTCACTTACTTTCGCACTCAATTTTCTTGGTTTGACCACATTTTTACGACAAATTCTTGGAAAAATATATTCGTCTGATTTTCTTACCACATTTTACGACAACAACTTATGGTTTATACCACAGCAGGTACGGTTTCTGGCAGGTTCATTTTAGACATCTCATTCTCCACATGAGACTTATCTGAAATATGATTATAGACATTCATTGTGATCTGTGCATCTGAATGGCCCATCACATACTGCATAACTTTGGGATTGACATTGTTCTCACCCAATCTGGTACATCCCGTATGACGAAGGGTATGCGATGAAATAGGAGGCATCAACTCCGGCTCTCGCTTCTCTTCTTCTGCCAATTTGCTTTCTTTTTTATTATAGGCATTAACAATATTTTTCAGAAAGCTGTTCACTCCCGCTGGCATAATCGGACGTCCATGCTTTGTATTAAAGATGAATCCACTGCGTCCACCTACATGGATCTCCCGGTTCTTCATGTCCACATCTGACCAGGTTAAGCCGATGGTTTCACTCACTCTCAGGCAAGCCCCAAACATAACCTGCATCATTGGAAGATGAGGCTTATACACATTACTCTGTTCAACAAACTTCAAAAGTTTTTCCTGCTGTTCCAGTGTCAATGCTTCTTTCTCCTTTGCCGGAGCCCCATAATCTCCAAGTGTTCCTGTTACTGGATTCTTGCGGATAATCCCATCTTCCACTGCCAGTTCAAAACTGGGATTCAATAAGCCATAAAGACCTTTGATCGTACTGTGTGCCAGTCCTTCATCTGACAATGCAGAAAAGAACGTCCTTACGTGAGATGTCTTAAAATCCACAACACGTAGCAAAACTTAAATTCACTGCATTTTTCCTCTTTGGCAAAAGGAAAAGCACTGTAAAACCCATAATCCAACGGTTTTCAGTGCTTTTTTCATATTACATTATTGAATATCCCTCATTCTGCCTATATAAGTGAAACTTAGCGAAACTTAAATTAAATCTCTTTCAGACAATTCAATTTGGATATTCACCGACTGTGGATTATTTCTCAGTGCACCAGTTTCCAACTTACCGCCTGCTGCCTTGCATCCACAAATCTCTTATAAATACCTTCCTGTTTCATTAATTGCTCATGTGTTCCCTGCTGTGCAATTCTTCCTTTTTCAACAACCACAATCTGGTCTGCATGTCTGACTGTTTTTAATCTGTGGGCAATCATAATAATCGTTTTTTCCTTTGTAAGTGCATCTACTGCATCCATCAGATCCTTTTCATTCTCCGGATCAACATTTGCCGTTGCTTCATCCAATATGACGATTGGCGCATCCTTCATAATCGCTCTGGCTATCGAAATACGCTGCTTCTCACCACCGGAAAGTGTGGCTCCTCCTTCTCCGATCACTGTGTCATATCCATTCGGAAGTTTGCTGATGAAATCATGACAACATGCTTTCTTCGCCGCTTCCACCACTTCCTCATGACTTGCATCCTGGCGTCCGAATTTAATATTATTCTCAATGGTGTCTGCAAACAAATACACCGACTGAAACACAAATGAGAAATTACTCATCAGACTGTTCATGCTGTAGTCTTTTACATTCACACCTCCAAGTGTCACTTCCCCGGAATCCACATCCCAGAACCTGGCAATCAGATTGCAAAGTGTTGATTTTCCTCCACCAGATGGTCCAACGATTGCTGTCGTCGTTTTCTGCGGAATAGAGAGCGATATATCATCAATGATCTTCCGTTTGTCATAAGAAAACGAAACATTAGAAAGTCTGATATCGTAATTTTCCGGCTGTATTTCTTTACCGTCGATATCCATGGTATCCAGCTCCAATATTGCATTTGCTTTATCTACACATACGCTTACCACATGTAAAAGAGATGAATAATTTCCTGCACATTCCAGACTGGCATAAAGCATAAATGCTGAAATTGTCATACCGATCGCATAGACCGCACTCATAGTTCCATTAATATAAAAATATGCACTGCAAGCCACGATCACAGCACCTGTAATTTTGGTTATCACACTTTGCAGAAAATGATAGGGCACAAACACCATTTCCATCTTTGTATTGATCTTTTCACATGCTTCATTTGCATCATTTAATCTTTTCGCCTGTTTCCCAAGCAAGTTATATGATTTAACTTCTGATATTCCCTGCAGATACTCCATGATCTGGTTTACAAGCTCCATATCGCATACCACTTTTTGCTCTGAATCTTTTTTACCCGCATTCTGCATCACAGAATTGACCCCAAAGAAAATAAGTACTCCTGCTGCAGCTATCAGTCCAATTCTCCAGTCAAAAATAAACAGCATAAGAATGATCATTGATGTTTCCAGAATTCCCTGCATTGTCAGCATAACCACTCTCGCAGCCACATCGCCAAGTATTTCCATTGTATTGGTTGTAATGGAAGAAATTTCCCCGATACTATTGGAATTGAAATACCCCATCGGCAGATATCGCAGATGTTCTGCAATCTTGATTCTCATAAAAGCACTTGCATTATATCCTCCCTCTGTCTGAAGCACTGTAGAGTATCTCTTGCAGATTACGTCGACTACAATTGCAAGAACCATAATCGCAACGGAGCCTCCAATATATTTTCCTGTCGGTTTCCCACTCAGCAGACCAATCAGTATGTACATAATAGCCGGAATCTTCATTGCTGAGGCAAGAGCCTCTATGAGTCCGATCACTATCGACAGTTTAAATTTATTGCCATTTTCCCTGCCTGAAAAACGAAAGAATTTTGCCAGAATCCCAAACATATCATTCTCCCTCCTTCACCGTATCTTTTACAGAAATATGGGCATTCCACATTTCCTTATAAAGCGGGCATGACACCAGAAGTTCCTCATGTGTGCCATGTGCTGTTACATTTCCATCATTTACAACAAAGATCTGGTCACTGTCCTTAACAGTAGAAAGTCTGTGTGCTATTACGATCAGGGTCTTCCCTGCTACCAGTTTTGCGATAGAATTCTGCAGAATTGCCTCATTTTCCGGATCTGTGTAGGCAGTTGCCTCATCAAGGATCACGATCGGAGCATCCTTTAACATTGCTCTTGCAATGGAGATACGCTGCCTCTCACCACCTGACAGATGTCCTCCTGCACCTCCTACAACCGTATCAAATCCATTCTCCAACTGCATGATAAATTCATAGCATCCACTTTTCTTTGTCACCTCGATGATCTGTTCATCTGCAGCATCCGGATTTCCCTGTCTGATATTTTCACGGACTGTTTCATTAAACAGATAATTGTCCTGTGCAACATATGCAATTTTCCGATTAAAATCTGCAAATGCCAGTTCTTTGACATCAACTCCACCGATTTTGATGCTTCCGGAATCCACATCCCACAGGGACGCAATCAGCTTTGCGATGGTCGACTTGCCGCTTCCGGAAGGTCCTACGATTGCATTTACCGTTCCTGCTTTCAGCTCCATAGTTACTCCGTGCAGGATTTCTTTGTCGTGATAACCAAATCTGACATCTTCAAGAGTAACGGAGTTATCTTTTGGAACACTTTTACTTTTCTCTGGACGTTCAAGCTCCGGCTGTTCCAGAATTCCTGCCACTTCACCAACAATCACTCCGATCTTGCCAAGATCATCTGTATAGGAACCCACTGTGATCAACGGTCCAACGACTCCAAGTGATAAAATAATGCAGATGACAAAATCTGAAATCGCAAGTGTTCCATTAGCTACATAATGTGCCCCAAACGGCAATACCGTAAGAAGCGTATAAGGTGTGACCACCATCATCAGTCCATGAAAGATCGAGCACCGTTTCATCCAGGAAATAAAGGAATCTGCATAAGCCATAGCCGCCTTTGTAAATTTTGCATAAGAACTTTCTGTCTTTCCAAATGCCTTGATCACTTCGATTCCGTCAATATATTCCACTGCCGCATCATTCAGATCTTTTGTTGTCTGAACCGTTCTCTCGAAGCTTGGTTTATAATCCAGCATCATTCCAAAATAGGAAAGAAATCCCACTATAACCGGCACCAATGACCAGAGTGCCAGTCTCCAGTCTGTCAGGAAGAAATAAATCAAAATCACAATCGGTGCCAGCAGATTGGACGTGAATTCCGGGACAATATGCGCCAGTGTTGTCTCGATACTGTCGATTCTTTCCACCATAATATTTTTAAATGTACCGGAAGGTGTGTCTTTCACATAGCCAAGAGGTACCCGCGCCAGCTTGTCACAGCAGGATTTTCTTATATTTGCAAGTACTGCAAACGTTGCTTTATGTGACAATGCTGTCGAAAGTGAATGAAGCAGTTCTGCAATGATAAACGATAATACAATCAGAACCGCTTTTGCAAGATATATTTCAAACTCCTTTTCACCATTTAAAAACAGCTTTACTACATCTGCAATAATAAAATACGGCAAAATCTTAAAAATCACATTTCCTATTGCAAGTAACACACTCCACACATAGGCAATTCTTTTTTGTCCGGCCCACGTCAGGATCCAGCTGACTGCCGACTTCTTTTTTTCTTTCACATCTTTTCACTCCTTACGTTCGTTTTATTGTTTCGTTTTATTATTTTACCTTCTGTTAGTTCGAGCTAACCAACATATAATAAAATAGGTGGTCTACTGGCATCAACCACCTGATATTATTATCCTGTCTGAACTTTATTCAGAAATCCAGAACCTGCAACACACATAACCTATTCAGAATTCCTGCATCAGTTATACTGGAAATTCAATATTCCACAATCGTTCCCAGCCACCTGTATTAAATTCTTTCAGTTGATGTACATTTTTCTTTGCAGTCTCCCTGTCTATATCATGCTCAATGATCTGAAATACTGATGAAAAAAATCCCGTATAGATCATATGCATAAGGCTTTCCTCTACAATCGGTATTTTTACACCGTTCTCTTTCATCTTTTCCATATAATTCAGGCTGGACTTCATTTCCCGCTCTACCATATTGTGTATGAATAATTCAAATTTTCCACTGTCTCCGCATTTCAACAATAATCTGAAATTATCATAATGATCATAGATATAATCAACCATCTGCTCCATCCCATCACTGGATGTATCCGACATATTCCTTGTCTGATCACTGGCAGAAAGCTTTTCAAACTCCTCAACGATCTGGTCATAAATCTGATAAATATGTTCCATATAAGGATCCGTCAGTGCATCAAAAAGTGCCTCTTTCGTCGGATAATATTTGTAAAATGCGCCAGTAGTAAGTCCTGCATCTTTTACAATATTTCTTAAAGATGCTCCTGTCAAACCATCTTTCAGAAAATGTTTTCTGGCTGTATCTAATATGTTTTTCTGTGTATCTTCTGCTTTCGTCGACATTCTTTTCGTATCCTCTAAACTTCTTTTCAAAATATAACAGTGCTATATAACACTGTTATATTTTAACTCCTTACAGGAATTTGTCAAGTCTTGGTGTTTCAATTTTTTATTTTCCTCGTGTATTCAGTTTCCACTCCGCAGATGCTTTCTGCAGTTTTACAAGTCTGTTCTATTCAGACAGATTTTCTGTTCCTCAGATCGTCGTTGCTCTGCTGAAGCGATTGATTCAGCTTCTGCGTTTCGGACAATTCGGTTGTCAGACACTGAATTCCTACGGTTGATTTCCGAACTTCTTCTCGCAATCTCTGCCTGTCGGACAAGATCGTCTGTTTCTCTTCTTCCAGCATCTGTATCTGCTTTTTCTGTGTCCGCATGAACTCTTTCGCTCTCTCGAAACTCTGCATTAGAAGATCTTTTTCTACTTTGAGCTTGATCGGTGATTCCTCCGGCAGCTGCGATGGCTGTGTCAAGTTCTCTGTAATAATTTCTAAGTTCTTCGGCTGCTCTGCTTTCTCTGATTTCAATATCTCTGGATTTTTTCCTATTTCTATCAAATTCATTCTCTAGTCCCTCCTTGCTGATATCCAGATGAAATGTTTTTGACAGATTGCTGTCTCTCACCTTCTTCCCATTCTGGTTCTGAAAAATAATGTGCTTCCGTTTCTCTGTCCAATTTACATTCCATCCAAACTGTTTCATTTTTTCCTTAAACTTTTCTTTGCTGATACAATTTTCCAGTGCTTTTAACACTGCCATTGCACAATCCGCTACTAAGCTGTCTTTCACCTGCTGATGGAACAGGTTATATTTATCTTTGCTCCATGCAATGACTTCCCCTTTTTCAATCTGGCTTCTTATTCTTGAAATGGTGATTACTCATTACCGTAAAATTCTTAGTTCTCTCTACACGAAAAATCTGTGCCATTCTATCCCACTTCCTTTCCAGACAGAAAAAGACGCAAGCCACATTTCTATGACTCACGCCTTTCTCTGCACTTCATTATTAAATTGAAAATTTCTATTCTTCTTTCCTTTGTTCTAACAATTCTCTCGCATTTGCAATAGCAAGGGATAGCTTCTGTTCTAAAAGTTCTTTTGGAGGCATTTTGGTCATATACTGTCCCACATGAATATTTCCATGATCCAATTGCATTAATTCTATAGTTTCCTGTGATTTTTCTGCACATAATATAAGTGCAACCGGACTTTCTTCACCTTCCACTCTTTCATTCTTTTCCAGCCATCGCAAATACAGCTCGACTTGTCCTTTATCCTGCGGTTCAAATTCCCCAAGCTTTAGTTCAACAAGAACCAACCTTCTCAAGCCTCTATGATAGAATAATAAATCCATATAGTAGTCCTTGCCATCCAGTACAAAATGTTTCTGTCTTGCTAAAAATGCAAAATCCGATCCCATTTCCAGAATAAATTTTTCTAATTCTGCAAGAATAGCATTTTCTAAATCTTTTTCACTATAAGTATCACGTAAACCGAGAAAATCAAGCATATATGGATCTCTGTAAAAAAGATCCAGACTCATTTTTCCATCATCTCGTAATTCCGCAATTTCATTTTTAATCGTTTCTTCTGGTTTCTTCGATATTGCAGTTCGTTCATAAAGCATGGATTTTTTTCTTTCACGCAGTGTTCGCACTGACCAGTTTTCCTGCATACACATTGCAGCATAAAAATCTCTTTTTAACTCATCTTGTATTGGCAGAATCTCTACAAAATGCGACCAGGTCAATTGTTGCGACAATGTCGCAACTTTTTCGAAGTCAGGAAATTCCTGATAAAACTTAATCATTCTTGAAATTGATGTTTTATCAAATCCCGAACCATACTCCTGTTCCAGCCGTTTACTGACTTCTGCAACAACCTTTTTTCCATACTCAGGCTTATTATTTCCAGTTAACTCCACACTAAGTCTTTTTCCAATTCCCCAATTAAGAGAAATAATGGCATCATTCACAACTTTTTTTATACTATTTCATAATCAAAACCGTCGCCAGAATACAGACGAATCCAATCAACTCTGCCGGTGTAAAAACGGAATTCAGCCAGACCGCTGACAGGCACGCCGCCGTCAGCGGTTCCAGGCAGGCAAGCACCGAAGCGCGCACCGGTCCCGTCAAAGAAACTCCCTTTAAAAAAAGAGTATACGCAACCGCACTTCCCAGTATCACAAGCACACCCAGATAAAATGCGGCATGACCGTCCAGCCCCGCCGGAACTTCCCAGATGCGGACGGCTCCCGATAGAAACACGCCGCCGATAAACATTCCCATCCCGGTTGCAGGAATACTTCCCCACTGCTTCACCGGATTTTTTGAAAGCAGGAAATACGCAGCTGCGCCGACACCTCCCATGATTCCCCAGAAAAGTCCCTTCGCCGTCAGTTCCATGCCGTCCAGTCTTCCTCCCGTCGCGATCAGCCAGACTCCAAAGAATGCCAGACAGATACAGAAAAACGTCCGTTTCGTGGGCAATGTACGTTCTGCCGCGCATACAAAGACCGCCACGAAGATAATCGATAAATTCTGCAGCACCGTCGCCGTTCCCGAATTGGTCCATTTGATTGCATTTAAGTACGCATACTGGGACAGCACCAATCCCAGAAACGAAAACAGCACCATCTGAGCCATCGCTTTCTTATCCTGAACCAGTGCCCGCACCGGCAATTTTCCCTTCGCAGCGGCAGCAAGCAGAAGAATCGTCCCCGCCCCCAGCATTCTAAGCGCCGTCACCCACGCCGCATCGATCGGGTAGGATGAAAACAGTGCCTCCCCGCATGTTCCCGAAAATCCCCAGCTAGTCGCACCGATCATGCAGCAGAGAGCGCCGAGGCGGGCAGACGAAGAAGGAACTTCTGTGGAATTTGATGCCTGTTTTTCTGTGGCATGATTCGACTCCTTGATGTTCATTTGATTCTTTCCATCTCTATTTCTTTTTAACATCTTTCATTTCTCCACTATTCTTTTATGAGTTTCGTTCTTTTTCATTGACTTTATCATTATATCGGTATTATCTTTATTTATATATAAAAATATCGGCTTATTTTTTCATTATATTGAGGTTATTATGATTACAAACTATCTTTCCATAAATTCTGACCGGGAGGAAAACCTGATTCGTATTTTCCCGGATTTTCCGGTTTCGGTGTACCGAACCGACTTTTCCGATCCGTCTTATCAGCTTGTGAGCTGGCACTGGCATGAAGATTTCCAGTTCTGCCTGGTCGAGCGCGGCGAGGTCTGTTTTCAGACGCCTGGTTCCAGATTCCCGATTTCGTCCGGCTGCGGTATTTTTTTAAACCGGCGGCTCGTCCACAGCGCTTTGCCATTGACGACGGATTCCTCCTACTACTGCATCAATTTTTCCCCGGCGCTTCTGACTGCTGCCAGCGGGGCTGCTTTGTCGGATGCGATGGTTCTGCCCCTTTTGAATGAGGAAACCTTGTCTTTTTTCCAGTTTGACGCCCTCACCCCCGACGGCTCTCTGCTGGCGGACTCCATCTGCCGTATTTTACAGCTTTCAGAGAATCACACACCTGAAAGCTCGTTTCAGGTATATGGTATCCTGTTTTCCCTCTGGATCATCGCCTGGCGCTTTCTCCGTCAAGACGAATCCACGTTCAATAAACGCGGTGATACTTCTGCCGCCAACAGCCGCCTGAAAGAGATTTTTCACTACTTGCAGGCGCATTACTCGCAGAAAATCACCCTGCGCGAGATCTCTGACGCAGTCTGCCTCTGTCCGGAAGAATGTGAACGTTTTTTCAAACGGATGACTGGCATCACGATTTTCCAGTATCTCCTTGAATACCGGATCAAAAAAAGCCAGGAGCTTTTGAACAACTCCCGCCTATCTATCGCGGAAATTGCCCAAAGCTCCGGCTTTACAACACAAAGCTACTATTCTTCCTGTTTCAAACGCCTGACCGGATGTACACCGGGGGCGTATCGTAAGCGGAAAATTTCTCTTATAACTTTTCTTTAAGGAATTGCTTCTTCTTGAAACTTCCTTAACCGTGTTCTCATCCGATTCTTTCCATACACAGCACAAACGAGACACTTTGCATCCCTGTTTTATCAGGGATTGCAGTTCTTACATGGTTCATATCCCTCTGCAATCACTTCATTGCGCGTACCGGTAAATTCCTGCCGGTTTGCCGCCTTCATCTGGGTGACAGATGTGCAGCTTGGAAGATGAAATTTTTTCGAGTTGGTATTGAGAATGTAGGTCTGAACCGTCGCGCTGCTTCCAGAGGATCCAGCGCCGCCTCCCGACGAACCAGCTGCTCCCGATCCAGCCGATTGATTCTGGCTGCTGCCATTTCCAGCCGTTCCCTGTCCGGCTGTGCTTCCCGCACTTCCAGAACCGTCCGCCCAGCTTTCTCCTGTCGCATAATCGATCGCAATACCCGGCTGGACATTATAGACGTACACGCAGAACAGCACTCCCTCGCCCTGATCCTCGACGGATTCCGCCTCCATCAGGACGCCGGAGACAACCAGATTATTGCCCTCAAAAACCGGTGTCACGCGGTACATGACATGGTTTCCGGTTTCTTTCACGTAATCGGCTGTCAGATTTTCAAATGGCAGCATTCCCTGTACGTTCAGATAGCGGGTTCCGGTAATCAGGTTTTCGACATTGGCATTCTCCGCCGTAAGCTGGTAGCCGATCAGATGACAGCGGTTATAGAGATACTTTCCATCCACATTGTCATACTTCGCCGTATGCCAGCCCGTCGGCTTGACTTCCCCGATCGAGCCGCGCTTCTCCGTCGGCATCGTGTCCTGCGAGACCGAAGCATATGCCACGCCGCAGCGCCCCAGGCTGTCCAGATCACTGTAACTCTCAAATGATACATCCGTCAGGTCCGCATCGGTAAAATACGGCACATTTCCATTGACCGCCACATACGGCTGACCGGAATATGCCGGTACATCCGCCAGATTAAATGACGTTCCCGAAGCAGAAGATACACGGTTTCCACCATTTTCTGACGATGACACCGCCTGCGAATCTCCGTCCGCACTTTCCGCCTGATTTTCCTCCGCGCTGACACTTCCGTTTCCATTCAGACTTTCCTCTGGAATCTCCTGCGCGCACGCTGAAACAGACAGCATCGCCGCTGCAGCCAGCCCCAGAAGCCACATTTTCAATTTTCTCATATGAATTTCTGCCTTTCCGTTTAAGCCTATCCCTTTCAGAGCCATGTAGATTTGCGCGTTCTGGCGCCTGATTTTCAGGTGCAGAACCGGCTCTTTTTTATATTTGACTTGTTTTTTATGTTTTTCTTACTCTTTTATATTGTACTTACTTTTTATGTATATTTTTTACCTGCGCACATACCGCTCTTCTGTGATTTTCTCATGCGAGGAACCCGCATATTCCTGCGTTTCTGCCAGCTTCCAGCTGCCCAGATCCATCTTAAAATACATATCTGCCGGATAATCCCGGTTCCAATGACAAAGAATCACTTCTTCGATCCGGCTCTCATACGGAACAACATCCTTGTTCTCGACAAAACAGTACTCTCCCGGCCCCGCCTTTTCCAAAAACGCTTCATCTGCCTGAATCTGCCCGGATTGTTCCTGTTCTTTTGACATATTTCCATTCACCTGTAAAAACTGTTTCTGGCTGTATGCATTCATCCACAGTTTTTTCCCACCTGTCAGCTCTAGAATACGCTTTCTAAGCACGCGGTCCTGGCTCTGCCGTCTGTGATTGAACATCATGCCGTTCTGATTATCCACACATACAATTATCTTCATCTCTCTTTTTCTCCCTTTTTCTGTCTGCTGTACGCTTCATGTTTCCCAAGGAATCAAAGCAAGCGTCAGCTCCTCCATCCAAGTCCGCAGATTGGGACGTCTGACTGCCAGCGTATTGACAATCACCGATCGTACACGCACTGGCATCGTTTCTCCTTCTTTTACCAGCCTGCTCACATCGTTTATGACATAAAAATTGTCATTCTCATATCCCAGATACATCATCACATGTCCCGGAAAATATAGAAGTGTGCCCGGTTCTAATGCTCTTAAAATCTGCTCTTTTTCTGAGCAGCACCGCCCCGCCAGCTCTATTTTTCTAACTGGCATCTGCAGCTGACCGGTCGTATTGCGAGGCAGGATCCATCCAAAACAGCGGTACACTTCCCGGATATAGGAAGAACAATCCCGGCTTTCCAGCATCCCGCCCCAGCCGTAACGATCTCCCAGGCACTTGAATGCCTGTTTAAGAATCCCACCGGTTGTCAGATTCAAATACCCCACTGATACATCCCGGCTCATCGGAATCAGTCCTTTTTGCCGGAAGAAACTGCCATCCGGGGCGCGGCATGGAAGCCAGACGATGTAATTATTCCAAGACAGTCTGTTCTGTACCCTCTGTTCTGCCTGTGCTTCTGTTGTCTCTATTAGCGCTCCTGTCCCTTTTATTCTGTTTGTTTCTATTGTTTCTTTTATCTCTGGAATTCCTTCTTCCACGCACAATTCCAACACCGTACCCATCCGAAGCCGGTATGCACTGGTTCCCGGATAGACCGCACTTGCTTCCAGCCAGACCATGTCCCCTGTCACTACTAACGGATGGATCGGAAATGCCGCCATCAGCCATTCCGCCCGGTTCCGACAGACTGCCACCGACTCTGCCGATATCCAGCCCTCGCTGCATTCATTCCGGACATACAGATAACTCTCCTCCTGCACCGAACCCAAAATCAAAAGCGGTTCCCCGACCATACAGAGACAAAGTGCTGCCTCATCCCACTCCGGATCGGATGGATCCTCCTCATCGGCTAAAAAAGTCTCCATCGGAAACTGTTTGATCAACCCCTGTGAAATCGCGATTCCATATTTGATATGAACATTTTTATCCACGGAATTTTGAGCATCACGCACAGTCCAATTTATCCCCTGTATCCCAAATGATAAGAAATTTCCACACCATTTATCATAAACAACTCTCTCTTCTTTGGCAAAGGCTTCATTTTTCAAATCATGCATTTCCGTTCCAGATGTCCGTAAAATCCGTGCATTCAAATTTTCAATTTCTTCCGGCGTCATTTTTACTGTTCCTGGCGCATTTCCTGTGTCAATCCAATGTTCTACCCGGCATTGTTCCTTCGAAACATCTGGTGCGAATGATAAAAAAGACGATCTCATATGAACTGTTCCAAAACAGCCTGCTTAATTTTCGTATCTTTTATATGATGCATCTTCCTTTTTTATACACAATAAGGAATCGGCAGCCCCCCAGCTGGCGTCTCGTCGTTTCCGAAAGTGCCCCCAGCTGACTGACCAGCAAATCCATCAGATCCTCGCCGTCCATGGCATATCCACTCTAACTCACATTACTGATACTCAATCACATACCAAATCCAGAACTACCTCTTGCGTCTCACATTCCCACAAAAGGCATCTGCTTCCACGATTGAGTCCCCAGATTTAGTAATTCTCCGCATGAACCTCGAAATAAGCCTGCGGATGTGCGCATACCGGACAGACTTCCGGTGCTTTCTCGCCTACTACGATATGACCGCAGTTGCGGCATTCCCATACCTTCACTTCGCTCTTCTTAAATACTTCCTGTGCTTCCACATTGTGAAGCAGGGCACGGTAGCGCTCTTCATGGTGCTTTTCAATCTCCGCTACCATACGGAATTTCGCTGCCAGTTCCGGGAATCCTTCTTCCTCAGCCGTCTTGGCAAATCCATCATACATATCTGTCCACTCATAGTTCTCGCCGTCTGCAGCAGATGCCAGATTCTCTGCGGTATTTCCCAGACCGTCTAATTCCTTAAACCACATCTTTGCGTGTTCTTTCTCATTGTCTGCGGTCTTTAAAAAAAGGGCGGAAATCTGCTCAAATCCCTCTTTTTTTGCCTTGGATGCAAAATAGGTATATTTATTTCTTGCCTGTGATTCACCAGAAAAAGCCTCCCTCAGGTTCTTTTCCGTCTGGGTTCCTGCATATTTGTTAGCCATTGCATTGTCCTCCTTTTAATTGCATGAAAACAGTTCGTCTTTTCTTTCTATTATAGCACGCTTGAATGTTTTTAATATGTTTTTCAAAAGCATTTTTTTCCAACATCCAGACAAAAACAGGGATATCAGACGTTCAAATCTGATATCCCCGTTTCTTTTCTAAATAGGAATCTACTACCTACCGCTTCCCCTACGCCTCATCAATCGCATGCCCGATATCATGGCGCATATATTTGTTAGCAAAATCGATCCACTCGGTCGCCTTGTATGCATTGGCGCGCGCCTCTTTCAGGTCTTTGCCCTTTGCAGTAACGCCCAGCACTCGACCGCCGTTTGTCACGATGTCGCCGTCCTCATCAAACTTCGTGCCCGCGTGGAATACATAGTAACCGTCCGTGTCTTTGAATTTCTCCAGACCGTGAATCTTGAAACCTTTTTCATATTTCACCGGATAACCATCCGACGCCAGAACAACACAGACTGCCGCATTGTCCTCAAATTCCAGCTGGATCTGATCCAGGGTTCCGTCGATACATGCCTCAAAGACTTCCACGATATCGTTCTTCATGCGCGGCAGGACAACCTGTGTCTCCGGATCGCCGAAACGAGCATTGTATTCCAGCACCTTCGGACCATCTTCGGTCAGCATCAGACCGAAAAAAATGATTCCCTTGAAGATACGTCCTTCCTTCTTCATCGCGTCAACCGACGGCTGATAGATGTACTTTTTGCAGAATTCATCTACTTCTTTTGTGTAGAACGGGCTTGGTGAGAAGGTTCCCATACCGCCTGTATTTAAGCCCTGATCGCCGTCCAGCGCCCGCTTGTGGTCCTGGGAGGAGGTCATAATGCGGATCGTATCGCCATCGACGAAGGAAAGGACAGAAACCTCGCGTCCTGTCATGAACTCCTCGATGACCATCTGATTGCCGGCAGAACCAAACTTCTTGTCCTCCATGATCTCCTTGACGCCTGCCTCTGCTTCCTCTAAAGTATTGCAGATCAGAACACCTTTTCCAAGTGCCAGACCATCTGCTTTCAAAACGATCGGCATCTTAGCGGTCTGTAAGTATTCCAGCGCCTTGTGCGGATCGGTAAAAGTCTCATAGGCTGCGGTCGGAATGTTGTATTTCTTCATCAGATCCTTGGAAAATGCCTTCGATCCTTCCAGAATCGCCGCATTTTTTCTCGGTCCAAATACACGCAGTCCCTGTGCCTCGAACACATCCACGATACCGCCGACCAGCGGATCGTCCATGCCAATCACGGTCAGATCAACCTCATGCTCTTTCGCAAATGCCGCCAGCTTATCAAATTCCATTGCACTGATCGGCACACACTCTGCATACTCTGCGATTCCTGCATTGCCCGGTGCACAATAAATTTTATCTACCTTCGGACTCTGAGCCACTTTCCATGCGATCGCATGCTCACGTCCGCCGCTGCCAACGATTAAAACTTTCATGTTCTTCTCCTTATATTCTTCCGTTTGCAATCGCATCGATCGCCTGCGGAAGCAGTACCCACTCTGCCTGTTCCATCACGCGCTGCTGCAGCGTCTTCGGCGTATCATCCGGCTGCACCTCTACGGCTTTCTGGAAGAGGATCGGACCGGTATCGGTTCCCTCATCCACATAGTGAACCGTCGCGCCCGTTACCTTGACGCCGCGCGCCAGTGCCGCCTCATGCACCTTCAGTCCATAATAGCCGACGCCACAGAAGGACGGAATCAGGGACGGGTGGATATTGATAATTTTATTTCTGTATGCCTCGATCATCGCCGCCGGAATCTTCACAAGAAATCCAGCCAGAACGATGAGATCCGGCTTACACGCCTTGACGGTCTCTAAAAGCGCCTCATCGAATGCATCTCGCGTCTCATACGCCTTCGGAGTCACAACAAACGCCGGGACACCGTGTTTTTTCGCGCGCTCAATCGCATAAACGCCCTCATTGTTGCTGATAACCGCCACAACTTCTGCGTTCGTGATCTTGCCGTTATCAACCGCATCCAGGATTGCCTGCAGATTTGTACCGCCGCCAGACACCATTACAACGACTCTTAGCATAATGTTACTCCCTTTTCTCCTGCCTCAATGGAACCGATGATGTACGGTGTATCGCCAGCGGACTTCATTGCCTCCATCGTTCGCTCTGCATCAGCCGCATCGACTGCTACAACCATGCCGATACCCATGTTGTAGGTATTGTACATCATATGCTCCTCAATATCGCCTTTCTTCGCCAACATACCGAAGATCGGCGGAATCTGATAGCTGTCTTTCTTGATGACTGCGCGAACACCGTCTTTCAGCATACGCGGAACATTCTCATAGAAGCCGCCGCCTGTGATATGGCTGCACGCTTTCACAGTCACGCCTGCATTCTTCACTGCTTTCAGCGCCTTTACATAGATACGGGTCGGTGCCAGAAGTGCCTCGCCAAGCGTGGTTCCCAACTCCTCATAGTAGGTCTCCAGTCCCTCTTTGTTGAGTTCCTTCTCAAATACCTTGCGGACCAGGGAGAAACCATTGCTGTGAACGCCGGTGGATGCCATACCGATCAGTACATCACCCGGTTTCAGGTTTTCGCCGGTAATCATGTCTTTTTTATCAACCACGCCGACAGCAAAACCAGCCAGATCATAATCTTCCTCCGGCATCAGCCCCGGATGCTCAGCTGTCTCGCCGCCGATCAGAGCTGCCTCCGACTGTAAGCAGCCTTCTGCAACGCCTTTTACGATATCCGCGATCTTTTCCGGATAGTTCTTGCCGCAGGCAATATAGTCCAGGAAAAACAGCGGCTCGCCGCCTGCACATGCAATGTCGTTGACACACATCGCAACCGCGTCGATACCGATCGTGTCATGCTTGTCCATGATGATCGCCAGTTTTACCTTGGTACCACAGCCGTCCGTACCAGATAAGAGAACCGGATCTTCCATCTCTTTAATCTTTGCCAGGGAGAATGCACCGGCAAAGCCGCCCAGACCTCCCAGCACTTCCTCACGCATCGTTTTCTTTACATGCTCTTTCATCAGTTCTACCGACTTATAACCAGCCTCAATATCTACTCCGGAATTCTTGTAATCCATGGTTTTCCTCCGTATGTCCTTGTTTATATTTTTAATATTTATTTCTGTGCCAGATACTCTTTATGTCCCAGTTTCTGTAATTTCTCATCCTTACCGGCCACTTCGTTCTTCATCTCCTCAGAGTATGCTTTTAATTTTGCTAAAAGCTCCGGATCGGAAGTTGCCAGAATCTTGGCTGCCAGAATACCCGCATTCTTGCCGCCGTTGATCGCTACCGTCGCAACCGGAATACCGGACGGCATCTGTACGATCGAATACAGAGAATCAACTCCGCCTAAATCCGAGGTTTTCATCGGAATACCGATTACCGGCATCGGAAACAGTGCCGCGCACATACCCGGCAGATGCGCTGCCTTACCAGCACCTGCAATGATAACCTTAAAGCCTTTCTCCTCAGCGGATTTTGCATAGTTAAAAAAGATGTCTGGCTCACGGTGTGCAGAAATGATTGTCATTTCATAATCAATCCCCATCTTGTCCAGAAAATCTGCTGCCTGTGCCATGATCGGCATGTCCGAATCGCTTCCCATTACAATTCCTACTTTTGCCATCGTTCATTCTCCTTTTCTCTGCATTGTATTTATTAGTTCTACTTATAAGTAATTTGAATAAAAACAGCCTTACTTATTAGTAATGATACTAGGTTTTTCATGGCAAGTCAATAGTGTTTCGAGAATCCTTCAAAATTTCGTCATACGTTCTCATGTGGCGCTTCCTGTTCCAAAATAATGTAGCCGTAATCAAGAACAAATTTCACTCTGACATTGCAGCCCATCCTGCTTTTATGTTATCCTTATTGGAATGACAACAAATAACCCATTTTCACCCCAAAGAGGTTCCCTAAATGAAACGGACATTATCATACACTATTACAAATAAAAACAAAGCTGACACCATCGGCGCCTTCCTCCGCGATGCCGGATATTCCCGCCGCATCCTCATCGAGCTCAAACAGAACCCTGAGCAGATCTGCCTGAATGGGACTCCATCCTGGCTGAACACACCGCTTCAGATCGGAGACACCCTGACACTCTTTCTCCCGGACGAACCCGTTTCCTCAGATATTCTTCCGGTCAATCTTCCGATCGATATAGTATATGAAGACGAAGATCTCATAATACTCAACAAAGCCGCCGGAATGCCTGTCCACCCATCCCAGGGACACCATGAAAATACGCTGGCAAACGCCCTCGCGTACCGTTTTGCCTCGCGGGGCGAACATTTCGTGTTCCGTGCCGTGAACCGCTTAGACCGCGACACCACCGGTCTTCTGCTGATCGCCAAACATAAAATAAGCGGCGCATTTCTCTCCGCCATGACTGCAAAAAAAGAGATACGCCGCGAATATCTCGCGATTGTTGCCGGTAAACCAGAAAAATCCGGCACCATCGATCTGCCGATCGCCCGAAAAGATAGTTCCACCATCGAACGCTGCATCGATATGAATCATGGGGAACACGCCGTCACCCATTACCGGTGTCTCGATTACCGGGACGATCTCGGCTGCTCCCTCGTCCGGCTTCGCCTGGAAACGGGGCGCACCCACCAGATCCGGGTCCACATGAAAGCCATCGGGCACCCGCTTTTAGGGGATTTTCTATACAACCCGGATTACCGCTTCATCGAACGGCAGGCGCTTCACTCCTATACGGTGGCATTCCGGCATCCGATCACAGGGGAAGCAATGGAGTTTACGGCTCCGATGCCGGAGGATTTTTCCTTCTTCTATTAATACTGCTTCCGCAGTCCCTTCGGATAATGGTTTTTCAGCGTCCCGCCGCTCTTCTTGCCCCATCCGAGCGAATACCCGTCCACACTCACAAGGCACCAGCCTTTTCCGGCGTCTTCCTCAGAAAGCTGGATCGTCTCGCCGCGCAGGTATGCCGCCGTCTCTGGCGCGTCGGCAGACAGGTTCACGTTCTGTTTTACCTCCGATGGATGCAGGGCAAGTGCCAGCGCGTGGGACGGCTCAAAACGATTTTTCTTAAATTCTCCCATCTGAAGCCCCGGGCGAAGCACCCGCAGCCCCTTAAAATCGACCATCTCCTCCGGCGTCCGGTAAAGCTGATCGCCAAACATCGTCATCGTACTGTCCGCTGTCCATTTCTTCAGCTCAATAAATATCTCTTTGCAGAAATCCTCATAGACTGCCAGAAGCTTCTTGTCCTTCATCGAAGCCGGATATTTACGCTTCACGCTCTCCGGCTCGCCCGTTTTTCGAAGAAGTGCCGCATAATGGCCTTCTCCCTCGGTCCGGTGCGGCCAGATACGGACCGTTTTCTCGATTCCATCCGTCACACCCGCCCCCCAGGCTGGAACGCCGTGCGAAAGTCCCGGATAGTCCGGCGTTTCCTCTAGCGCAAACTCTGGATGTGCCTCTAAGAAACGTCCGATCGCCTGCTCGTCCTCCTCCGGCGCAAAAGTACAGGTGGAGTACACCAGCCGTCCGCCCGGTTTCAGCATCATCGCCGCATTTTCAAGAATCTCCTGCTGCCGCCCAGCACAGCGACGCACATTCTCCGGGCTCCATTCCGTGACCGCCGTCTCATCCTTGCGGAACATTCCCTCGCCGGAACACGGTGCATCCACGATGATCCCATCAAAAAATGCCGGAAAATACTTCGTCAGCCGCCCGGAATCTTCATTTGTCACAACCGCATTCCGGATTCCCATGCGCTCGATATTCTGCGAGAGAATCTTTGCACGCGCCGGATGGATCTCATTGCTCACCAGAAGACCTTCTCCTTTAAGTCTCGCCGCCGCCTGCGTCGATTTTCCTCCCGGTGCCGCACACAGATCCAGAATCATTTCCCCCGGCTGCGGGTTTAAAAGCGAAGCCGCAATCATCGCGCTCGGCTCCTGAATATAGTAAACGCCCGCATCGTGGTACGGATGACGCCCCGGACGATCCTCCGCCCCATAAGCGAATCCCTCCGCCGCCCACGCAACCGGATTCAGAGAAAATGGAGCCGTCTTAGCAAATTCCGCCGGATCCGTTTTCAGTCCGTTCACGCGCAGTCCCTGTGAGCGCTCCTTGTCGTAACTGGCGATAAACGCATCGTACTCCCTGCCGAGCATCTGTTTCATTCGTTCAGTAAATGCTGCTGGTAAATTTATCATGGTTTTGTATTATCCTTCTTAATCAAACATATAATTCATCTTTCCTAAATAATAATACTATTACATAAACAGCAATTCCGTCAACTATTTCTGCCTCTTCTTTCCAGTATCTTTTCCGCCCCATTTTCCCACACTATCCTCATGATTCGATGGATATTTACGTTCGTTCTCCTCCCATTTTTTAGTTTCTCACTCACACGCGGATGCAATCTGTTTTCTTCCAATTTTTCCAGTATCAGCATCGCACTGCACCGACGCGGAGAATTTTTTCTCTGGTGCCTGCTCTGCGGCGGCTTTTTCTACTCCCAACTCTCCCTGTACCGCCCCCGCCAGGCAAAATGCTGCCTGCTTCTCCTCACTGCCGCTGCCCTGCTGCCCTATACCCCGGAGCACCTCCCAGTCTGTGCTATCCTTCACACGCTTCTGGCACTGGCGGCTGCACTGTTATTTCTTTATAATCTGTTTTATTTAAGCTTGCAGCTCTATCTTTCGTCCCCAGCTCCTGCCCGTTATTCCCAAACACCCTCCAATACTGCCTTTTTCAGCAAATTGACTCACTCTCTGGATTCTCCTGCTGCCCGTGGGCGCCTCTGCCTCCTGCTTCTCTGGACTTCTTGTGTTTTCTGTCTGGACAGCTGGATTTTATCGGGAATCATCAACAGTGCCATGGAAATTTGCCTGACCTTAACCGCTGGAGTACTGTTCTGGCTGTTTTTTCCTTCACTACGCCTGGCATCGAATCATCCGCATTCCCTGTTGTAATTCTTGCAAAGCGTTTTTAAAACATCTCCCTATCAACAAAAAAAGCCAGTTCTATATCTCTCTTAATACACCAAAGATATAAAAACTGGCTTTTTACCATTCTTAGATTTTTATACCTGCTCCCTCATTTTAAGCAGATATGGTATGTAAACTTCCCGTCATACAGAGCCGGAAACTTCACCGAACGCCCACCTTAGTACACAATCTTGTACTCGCTGGAACCTTCTCCATTTACCACATAGTAAACGGCACGCTCTTCCGGTTTAACATACAGGGTCAGAGTCTCAATCTCGTCCTCTTTATGTCCCAGAGCTGCATATGCTTTCTTTGCTTCTGCCTCCAGCTTCTCGATAGAAATCTCAGCACCTGCGTACTGTACGTATGCAACTGTCTTTACTTCCTTTTTCTCAGCTGTCTTCTTTGCTGCAGTGGTTGTCTTTGTGGTTGTCTTTGTAGTTCTCTTTGCAGTTGTTTTCTTTACGGTCACATCTGTCTCCTTTTTCCCTGCGGCTGCTGCCATCTCTTTCTTCTCTGCGAGGGCGGTCTCCTTCTTCTGTACCGGCGCTACGGCTGTCTCTTTCTTCTCTACGTGTGCCAGTGCAGTTTCCTTTTTCGGAACGGATGCTACTGCCGTCTCTTTTTTCTCCACGGCTGCCACAGCTGTTTCCTTCTTTGCTACTTCCGCTACCGCTGTCTCTTTCTTTGCGACTGCTGCCACTGCCGTTTCTTTCTTCGCTACTTCAGCTACGGCTGTCTCTTTTTTCTCCACAACAGACGGAACCTTTTTCTCTTCCGTTGAAACAGATTTCTTTGCCGCTGTCTTGGCTAATGTTTTCTTTCTCTGAACCATATATCTCATCCTCCTTCTCTGCTTTCTCCGCAACGTCTTCCGGCTTGTGATTCTGTGCTCACTCACACGGCGCAGCTTTTCCGCCTGCGGCAATGCCTCATATCCGATTCATTCCCGACAGTCGAAGTAGGGACACCGCCTAATCACATCCTTGTCATTCTGCGGTATCCCCATAATTTAATTGTCTTATATTCAAGTTTCCCCAAGTTGTCTGTCCATTCAGATTATCACACAAATGGTCTTTTTCCGCCCTTGATCCACCGTCAAGCACATCCTATCCCTATTTCCATGACCTTGTCTGAACTTTAACAAATTATACGGCAATTTCCTGTTTTTGTCAACAAAACCGCTCTTCCTACCGAATCGCCAAGTACAAATTATAAAATCCAGTTACACTGACGATTCCCACCATAATCGGCGTCAGGAATCGGATGCAGAACACCCAGAGTTTTCCCAGACGGAATTTCGTACCGTCCGCCTCGATCTCCGCAAGTAGATACTCCGGTTTCCATTTCCAGCCTACATAGTAGCACATCGTGAGTCCACCGAGCGGCATCAGAATATTATCCGTTACCAGTCCGGCGAAATCAAAGACCGACTGATTCAGGATTGTGACATCACTCAGGACGCCGAAGGACAGCGCACTCGGAATGCCAAGCAGCGTGATCGCCGTACCAATCACAAGCGCCGCATGCTTGCGTTCCCAGCCCAGCGAATCAATCGCAAAAGAGGCACAGACTTCCAGAAGTGCGATCGCACTCGTAACGGCTGCGAAAAAAACCAGCGCAAAAAACAGGATTGCAAAGAAAGTTCCCCCCGCAATATTCGCAAATACCATCGGCAGTGTGCCGAAAATCAGTCCCGGTCCCTGTCCCGGCTCCAGACCGAAGGCAAATACTGCCGGAAAGATCGCGATACCCGCGAGAACCGCAATCACGGTGTCCAGACCACCGACGATCATACAGCTTTTTGGAATATTTTCCTTTCCACTCAGATAGCTTCCGTAGGTGATCGTGATACCCATACAGAGACTCAGGGAATAAAACACCTGTCCCAGTGCCGCGCTGACAGAAGAAAGCGTGAACGCCGAAAAATCCGGCTGGAAGATAAATAACAGTCCTTTCGAAGCTCCCGGAAGCGTCACGCTTCTGAAAATGATGACAAATAACAGAACCAGAAGCATCGGCATCATCAATTTGCTCGCTTTCTCAATGCCATTGATGCCAAAATAGCAGACAGCTATAGTCGCTGCCATAAATACAATATGCCAGATCACCGGCTCGCTGCTGCCGATAAAGGCGTTAAAATCCGGCGCTGCCGCCGTCGTCACATAGCTGGCAATATACTTTAAAATCCAGCCGCCGATGACGCTGTAATAACTCAAAATAATAAACGCCGCCAGTACGCCGAATATACCGACAATCCGTGCGTGCGGATGAATGTCCGCATACGCCTGCACCGGATCATGCCGCGTCTTCCGTCCCAGGGACATTTCCGTGATCATAACCGGAAGTCCGAGAACGACGATAAAAAACAGATACGCAACCAGAAATGGAAATCCACCGTTCTTTCCCATCAGATATGGAAATTTCCACAGATTTCCCAATCCAATCGCCGCCCCAGCCGTCGCCATAATAAAGCCCAGCTTACTCGCCCATTGTTTGTTTTTACTCATGTGTAGCCCTCTTAGTATTCTTTCATTTCATATTTGATATAGCCTTGCGTTATAACGCAATACAGATTATTATATCGAATTTTAGGGACTATGTAAACCGTTTTTAAGTGGGAATCACGCAAAAAAGTCTGTCCCCCGACACCTTTCCCATGCCAAAAGACAGACTTTTCTCTATTTCTTAATTCAATTCATTTCCGGCAGCACACTCCCGGCATTTCAGAAAGCCGCGCTGAATTTCCACTTTTTCTCTTAGTCCTCGATCGTATCGATCAGACTGTCATCATCAAAGTAATTGATCCGCATTGAAGCCTTCACATCGCGAAGCGTCTCAGCAGCCTTCGCCTCTGCTGCCTTGCTTCCCTCTTTCAGGATGTCAAATACATCCGGGATTCTCTTCTCCCATTCCTGGCGTCTCGCACGGATCGGAGACAATTCAGCCTGCATAACGTTATTTAAGAATTTCTTCACCTTCACATCGCCCAGACCGCCTCTCTGGTAATGTGCTTTCAGCTCGTCCAGGTTCTGGTAATCCGGCAGGAACTCTGCAAAATACTCCGGACGGCAGAATGCATCCAGATAGATGAAGACCGGATTGCCCTCGACTTTACCCGGATCCTCGACACGCAGGTGATTTGGATCTGTAAACATGGACATGATCTTCTTCTTCACATCTGCTTCCGAATCAGAGAGGTAGATGCAGTTTCCAAGCGATTTGCTCATCTTTGCCTTTCCATCGATACCCGGCAGACGCAGACACGCCTTGTTGGACGGAAGCAGGATCTCCGGTTCCGTCAGGGTCTCGCCGTACACGCTGTTGAATTTATGGACGATCTCCTTGCACTGCTCTAACATCGGCATCTGATCCTCTCCAACCGGAACGGTCGTCGCGCGGAATGCAGTGATATCCGCCGCCTGGCTAATCGGATAAGTAAAGAATCCAACCGGGATGCTTGCCTCAAAATTACGCATCTGAATCTCTGCTTTTACGGTAGGATTTCGCTGTACACGGGATACCGTAACCAGGTTCATATAGTAAAAAGTAAGCTCTGTCAGCTCCGGCACCATCGACTGGATAAAGATGGTGGATTTCTCCGGGTCAATTCCACAAGCCAGATAGTCCAGGGCAACCTGCAGAATATTTTTACGCACCTTTTCCGGATGATCTGCGTTATCTGTCAGCGCCTGTGCATCGGCAATCATAATATAGATCTCATCGAACTTGCCGGAGTTCTGAAGTCTCACTCTCTCGCTCAGAGAGCCAACATAATGTCCGACATGTAAGCGCCCGGTAGGACGATCGCCGGTTAAAATAATTTTCTTCATCTATTTGTTTCCCCTTCCATTCTGGTGTTTTTTCTTTAATGGATTTTTGCGCGTGACTGTTAAGGTACTGAACAGTTACGAAAATATTATATATCCTGGCTGGCAGACTGTCAACATTCTGAGACTCCATCTTCCCCAGTAACGCCCTGTTGTTTACTGTACACGCATACGTGCCCAGTAACGGAATTTGCCGTGGCTTCGCATTTAAATACGGCAAATTCCTGCTGCCACCACGTTTTCTCACGGCACTTTCGGTTCCAAAAGTGCCTACCCGTGAACAGTAACTCTGTTACCATTCTTGTCTTGCATATATATGTTAAACACCAGAATTTCCAGTTCCGGAAATTTACTTGCTCTGCACAAACAGCCAGTCTCTGACTGCTTCTGGCTCTTACTCCTGCAGGTTTACCATCACATCCGAAACATCCACTTTCTTATCGATCAGCCCGCTCTCGCTCATCCAGTCGATGTTTTCCTGCCAGCACTCTTCGGTCTGGGTCAAAAACGGAACCTCATCGCTCTCCATGAGCGGCAGAAGTGTCTCACAGGACTTTTCCTCCACGCTCTGGGTCAGAGGGAAGTTTTCCTCATTCTGATTATTCATCAGGATTGCCAGGCAGCCATTCGGATCGTTCTTAAAGTCTTCAAAGCCCTTCTTCGATGCGCGTAAGAATCCTTCCAGAACTTCCGGCTCCTGCTGGATCATTTCGTTGTTGGCAAGGAATACTTCCTCATAATAATTCGGGATTCCATATCCATCTGCCATGAAGTAGTTGACATCAAAGCCCTCTTCCTCCATCTGCGGAACCTCATGGTTGACAAGGCATCCGATCGTCGCATCCACATTGCCGGTCGTCATAGAACTCATCAGTTCAAATCCGACATCGATCAGGTTTACATCCGATGCATCCGCTCCCACATATTCCATCATGCTCTTGACAACCGCCTCGCTGAGTGCTGTTCCGCCGTAACCAACGGTCTTTCCAACCAGATTTTCCGGTCCTGTGATATTCTTATCCTTTAAAGAAAGAACGACACTTAACGGGGACTGCACGATCGCACCGATGGATTTGATCTTCGTTCCCTGATTGGCAACCGCCTGGATCACATCCTGCTGATAGTACATGCCGATCCCCGCCTTTCCAGCCGCTACCAGTGATAACGCATCGTTCGCATTGGCCGGAAAACGCACTTTCACATCCAGTCCTTCTTCCGCATAATAACCGCGCTCGATCGCCGTATAAATAAAAGTATGGATCGCATTCGGATACCAGTCAAGAACCACATTGATCTCCTTAAGATCCTGACTTTTTCCATCTTCCGAGGTCTGTTTCGCATCCGTGCCCTCTGCCTGAGCAGCTGTCTCACTCTTTTCGCTGGCCGTTCCACATCCGCCAAGTGTCATCATTCCCATCACTGCTGCCATCACTGCGGCAGCCATTCTCATTCGTTTTTTCATCTCATATCCTTTCAGTTTTACAAATTTCCGTCTATATTTCCCTATCACTTATCTGTTTTCCAGTTTTTTTTGCATATGACTTGCTGGATTCACATACCAATCTCAAAGATCTGCACTTCTTCACGAGTAGCTTTTTTGTGAATACACTTTTTTCGGTCTGCAGCACACATTTCAAAAATACAGACTTTTCAATATCCGCACACATACTTCAAAATTTCATCCTATATCACAATTTCCTACTCATTCCTCCAGAAAATCATCCGCTTTTCAAGCAGCGAGACAACCCACGTTGCCGCCATCGCCACTACCGATAAGAGCAGAATCGGTGCAAATACACCAGCTCCATCTAACTGGGTCATCATTCTCCGGCTGAAATATCCGAGTCCGCTTTGAGCGCCCAGCCATTCTCCAATCGCCGCTCCGATGATCGACAGCGGTACCGCCATCTTGATCGCTGAAAAAAAGTACGGAAGCGTCGCCGGAATCTTTAATTTCAAAAAGATCTGACGTTTATCCGCTCCAAATGTAAACAAAAGTTCTTCCATTTCCGTCTTCACCGACCGGAACCCGTCAAATACCGTGATCGTGATCGGGAAAAACGTAATTAGTACCGTTACCAGCACCTTGCTCCAGATCGTGTAGCCAAACCAGAGGACAAACAGCGGTGCCAGCGCCGTCGTCGGGATTGTCTGCGAGGCGATGATCAGCGGATACAGCGCCTTTCTTGCCGTCTCACTGGCATCCATCAGCACAGCCAGTCCCACGCCCAGCACGATCGAGATCAAAAGTCCAATCACGACTACCGACATCGTCGCCGGCAGATGTGCCGTAAATAATGGACCCCGAAGTTCCCACAGCCGTACAACCACCTGAACCGGAGACGGGAGAATATAGGCCGCATCAATCCCCATAGCCGCTGCCTGCCATGTAAACAGAAGCACCGCCACCAGAATCAGGGCTGGAAGATTCGCATTCATCCGGCTTCCCATTTTATTTATTTTTTTCTGTTCCATCACGCCTTCTCCTTCTTAAGCATTCCGATCAGTTCTTCCTTTAAGGACAGAATCTCCGGTCTGCGAAGCTCTTCCCGGGATCGCGGATATCCCGCCGGGACCTCGATGGAGCGCAGATGTGTGATCGGTGACTGTTCCACCACGAGAATCCGGCTGGACAGAAACACCGCTTCTTCCACATCATGCGTGATGAAAAGAACCGTCTTTTTCTCCTTCTCCCACTGTTCCAGAAGCCACTCCCGCATAGACAGTCTTGTCAGATAATCCAGGGCTGAAAACGGCTCATCCAAAAGCAGAAGGTCTGAACCCGTCAGAACCGTTCTCGCAAAGGCGGCTCTCTGGCGCATACCGCCGGAAAGCTCTTTCGGAGTCTTATCTCCCCAGTCTGCAAGTCCAACCGATTGAAGCGCATCATCCGCTTTTTTCTGCATCTGTTCCTTCGAATATCCGCCCTGAATCTCCATCGGAAGCATCAGATTCTCCCGCACGGTGCGCCATGGAAACAGCAGATCCTGCTGCGGCATATATCCGCAGTAATTTTTCTTCGTTTCGATCGATTCCCCATCCACCCGGATCACACCGGAAGCCGGGGTAAGAAGCTTATTTACCAGCCGGAAGATCGTACTTTTTCCACAGCCGGAAGCGCCGATGATGGACACAAACTCCCCATCCTGGACTTCAAACGACAGATGGTCAATGATCGAAAAATTCTCTACCGCATATTGGAAACGCACGTTGTCAAATGTAAGCATATTTACCGCCTCATTTCCCACGCCATATCCCAGAATGCCGCTTCATAGCGGGAGCAGGCCACAAAAATATCCACCAGATGTTTCTTTTGTTTCTCAGACAGATCCTCTGCCAGATGGTTCATCCACTCTACAAGGACTTCATTTTCCTTGTGGTAAGACTCGGAAGCGTATCCCCGGATCCACTCCCCATAAAATGGATGTTTGTCGGCATCCGGTCTGTCTGCTGCGATTTTCTTCGCAATCCATTCATAGCTGAGGGCGCAGGACAATATCGCTGCTGCCGCCTCCGGCGCGCCCCCCTCATAAGCGATGCGAAGCATATAAGAAGTATAAGAAAGGTTATCCAGAGCGACCGGCGTCTGTTCCGCCTCTTCTCTGGTTATCCCCAAACGTTCCATGTAAGCACGGTGAATATCCATCTCCCCATCCAGAATCGAGTGGGTATATCCGGCAAACAGGCGCATAAATGCGAGATCCGTTGATTTTGCCGCCCCGATGGAAAACACCTTTGTGTAATCAATCAGATACAGATAATCCTGTATCATATAATATTTGAATTTATCATGATCCAGACTGCCGTCCGCAATGCCTTTTACGAACGGTTTTTCATTGTAACCAGCCCAGATCTCCTTTGTGGCTTCCAAAAGCCTCTCTGTCATTGTCATACGCGTTCCTCCGCAAATCCTTTTCCCCGGAAATCAAATCCATGATCCATCGGACCGGATCCTTTGCCGAGATCCAGCATCGCTCCCAGTGCGCCGGAAATATATGCTTTGGCACGCTCCACCGCGGTGTCGAGATCATAGCCCTTCGCCAGATTGGATGCAATCGCGCTGGACAGGGTACAGCCCGTCCCATGGGTGTTGGAATTGTGGATGCGTTTTCCGTTAAACCAACGGTATCCGCCGTCCCGGTATAAAAGATCGTTGGCATCATTTAACTGATGTCCGCCCTTGCAGAGAACCTCACAATGGTACGTTTCACTGATCCATTTTGCTGCCGCAATCATATCGTCGGCAGACTTAATTTTCATTCCCGATAAGACCTCTGCCTCCGGAATGTTCGGTGTCAGAACCGCCGCTAATGGAAAAAGCGATTCTTTCAAGGTGTCGATAGCGTCGTCGCCGATTAACTTTGCTCCGCTCGTCGCCACCATAACCGGGTCCACAACAATGTTTTCTGCCTGGTACTCACAAAGCTTCTTCGCAATCGACTTGATCAGTCCGGTTGAAGAAACCATACCGATCTTTACCGCATCCGGACGAATATCCGTAAATACGCTGTCAATCTGCTGTTCCAGAAATTCCGGGGTTACCTCAAAAATCCCCTGGACGCCGGTTGTGTTCTGGGCCGTCAGCGCCGTGATCGCACTCATTCCATATACTCCATTGGCGATCATCGTCTTTAAATCGGCCTGGATACCGGCGCCTCCGCTGCAATCACTTCCAGCGATTGTTAATGCTGTCTTCATAATTAACTCCTTTCAGGCATCAATAACTTTTATAAGGCGACACAAGGTGGTGCCCCCAATGTGCCGCCATAAAAAACTTTTTGCAAAGTTTCTTACCATTTTTTAATGAAGCTTTTTTCACAAGCTTTTTCTCATAAACTTTTTCATGCCATTTTTTTGACAAAATGACAACGTTTTCATCTTTACAGAACCTTTTTTACAGCTTCCTTCAGTTCCTCTGCTGCCTTTTCAATATCATCGGCCGCAAACAAGGCGCTGACCACTGCAATGCCGTCCACACCTGTTCCTTTTAACAGTTCCAGATGTTCTTTATTCAGTCCGCCGATCGCAACAACCGGAATATCGACTGCCTGACAGATCTTGGCAAGCATCCCCGGCGTCACGGCATCGGCGTCCTTTTTGGTTCCCGTCGGATAGATGGCTCCGACTCCCAGATAATCCGCCCCATGCTTTTTCGCAAGAAGCGCCTGTTCTACATTTTTGCAGGAAACGCCGATGATCTTATCTGGTCCCAGCTTTTCCCGGACCTTTCCCGCTTCCATATCGCTCTGTCCCACATGGACGCCGTCCGCATCCACCGCCAGGGCAATCTCCACGTTGTCATTGATCACAAACGGAACCTGATACTTTCTGCAAAGCATTTTAAGCTTCTTTGCCTCCTCCAGAAACTCCGCCTCGTCAAGCTCCTTTTCTCTCAGCTGGACAAACGTCGCCCCGCCCTTCAAAGCTTTCTCAACCTGACTCTCCAGAGTTTCCCCCTTCAGCCATGCGCGGTCTGTCACCGCGTAAAGCAGCATATCTTCCGGTCTGCAGTTCATCTGCATTTCCTCCTTCTCTCAGCTGTTCTTATAAAAACGGACACTAAAGCTCTATTATCTTACTTCAAATTTTGCTCCAGCCTCCAGCGCTTCTCCGTTCATGCGATAAATAGCATCAATGATATAATTCCGATAAGTCGCATTGCCGTCCAGTTCACTTAAACGGGCGTATGCCGTCTCCCCGGCCAGTCCCATCGCGCAGACTGCCGCAGCAGCTGCCTCAAGCGGCTGTTCCTGGTTGGCTGTCACAAAGGCCGCCGTCAGAGCCGAGAGCTGACAGCCGGTTCCCGTGATGGAAGACATCTCCGGACGACCGTTGTAAATGCAGTATGCCTTCTCCGCATCCGCCACAATGTCGATCGCACCGGTAATCGCAACGACCGCGTTCATCTTTCCAGCAAATGCCTTCGCAAAAGCTGCCGCCTCGTCCAGGTTTTCCTTCGTCACCCGGTCTGCCAGATCGGCATCCACACCCTTCGTCGTTCCATTTCCAAGTGCCAGTGTCTTGATCTCCGAAATGTTCCCGCGGATCACGGTAAACCTGACTTCCTTTAAAAGCTGATTGGCGGTCTCTGTTCTGAGTTTCGACGCACCGGCGCCTACCGGGTCTAAAACTACCGGATGACCCAGCTCATTTGCCCGCTTTCCGGCAAGCAGCATGGATTCGATGGTCCGGCTGTTTAATGTGCCGATATTGATATTCAGTCCGCCGCAGATGGTCTGGATATCCGAAACTTCGTCCTTATCATCCGCCATGATCGGGGACGCGCCGCATGCGAGTACCACGTTGGCACAGTCATTGACAGTCACGTAGTTCGTGATGTTATGGATTAACGGACATTTTTCTCTTACATTATCAAATATTTCTTTAAACATGTGCTGGCTTCTCCTCTCTCAGTGCTTCCTGCATTCCTGCTAAAATATTGGCTTTCTTTAAACTTAAAATCAGAACCGCGCTTATGATCGCGCCTCCCGCGGTCGAGATCAAAAACGGAACCACATAGGCATAGACAGCCAGTCCCGCCGCGCTCTTTCCCATCAGGAAAACCGCCACCGGATATGCCGCAAATCCGCCCAGAATGGACGTTCCAAGCACCTCACCGATCAAAGTTGCAAACACACTCTGCGTTTTCTTGTAAACCAGTCCGCAGATCAGGGCGCCAAACATACTGCCCGGAAATGCCATCAGACTTCCAAGTCCTAACAGATTTCGGATCAGCGCCGCTGCAAAGGCCGCTCCCAGTCCATAGCCCGGTCCCAGAAGAACGGCACACAGGATATTTACCATATGCTGTACCGGGGAACACTTACTTCCGAACACCGGAACGGAAAATAAACTTCCTACGACGGCAACGGCACAGAATACAGCCGCAATCGCCAGTTTTTTCGTGTTTGTCTTATTCATTTTTCTTCTCCTTCTTTGAAAATTTGCAACTGTTCTGTTTCTTTGATATTCTTGAACAGTTACGAACAATTTACGTTTTCTGCATGAAATTCGGTCGATACTCTCTGGTATCCTCTCACGCCGGAACACGGCTTCCCATCGCTGCCTACAAAGCCCAGGGCGCTCCCCCTCAGCTCGCCGCACACATGCGGAATACGTTCCCCCTTTCAAAGAATTTAATTTTAAAAGAATGTGCCCTGGCACATTCCCGCGCCGAGCGCGGTTGCTTGCGACATGATTCCCTTCCGCCGCAGTGCGATCCCGCCCGGTAGGGCTTTTTATATAACAGGAAATTTCAACGGATTTTCCTGTTATATGAAAAAACAGGAGATACCCCTGCGGATATCTCCTGTAAAAATTCATCTCATGACTTCCTACGACGGCATTATCCGCATCAGGTTAAAGGGTCGAAGTTCGATTACTTCCTCTCAGCCCGCCAACGAGCTCCCCTGTTTTTATCAAATTTGCAATGTTTCCCTGCTGAACCATCGCCAGACTTATTATAGCGCATCTGGCGGAATTTTCAAGTATGACTTTCTGGTACACTTTTATCCCCTA
This sequence comes from Clostridium sp. AF35-15, assembly GCF_003477745.1. Lineage (NCBI taxonomy): Bacteria > Bacillati > Bacillota > Clostridia > Eubacteriales > Clostridiaceae > Clostridium > Clostridium sp. AF35-15. Next base: position 294,681 of record NZ_QUDY01000003.1, read on the forward strand.
TCCTTTCACGATCAAGGTCAGCGTAAGCGCCCGCCAGATTCCGGTGAGTCCCATAATGCCACCCAAAAGAATCGCTAATGGGATCCTGAGACCGGTAAATGTAATGCTGAGCAGACTGCAAAGGCGCGTCTGCAATCAGCTGAGGCGTTCCATTCGTGTTATTACACAAATCCCCCAAAACCTCTACACAACTCACTACACACTTTTTTACACAATTCGCATAAGAAGATATAATAAATTGCAACAAGTTATATAAAAAAGTATCAAAAAACAGTACACAAAAAAGTGCTGAAACCCTACATAAATACTGGGTTTCAGCACTTTCTAATAAGTTATATGAAGTTACAACAAGTAGTTCGCTTACTGTGCCATCTGCTTTGCAACTTCCTCTGCAAAGTTCTCTTCCTTCTTTTCGATACCTTCACCAGTCTCGAAACGAACGAACTTCTTAACAGTGATCTTCGCGCCATTCTCTTTAGCAACCTGAGCTACATACTGAGCTACGCTCTGCTTGCCATCCTCAGCCTTAACATATACCTGATCCAGAAGACAGATCTCTTTGAGCTCTTTCTTGATACGACCCATAACCATGCCGCTGATGATCTTGTCGTTTGCGTCCGGCTTCTCGTTCTTAGCTGCTACAGTCAGGATCTCTTTCTCTTTTGCGATGTAATCTGCATCTACTTCGCTGTCGTTGGTGTACAGCGGTTTCAGAGCTGCAGCCTGCATAGCTACGTTCTTAGCCATCTCTTTGATTGCATCGTTTACAACGTCAGTTTCAACGTCTACCAGAACGCCGATCTTGCCGCCTGCATGGATGTAGGAAGCAACGAAACCGTTCTCCTCAGCTAACTGAGCAAAACGACGGATCTTCATGTTCTCGCCGATGATGGAGATCTGGGAAGACAGAGCCTCTGCAACTGTCAGGGACGGATCCTTTGCCCATTTTTCAGCCAGGAATGCGTCAATATCTGCTGCGCTTGTGTTCAGCGCCTGCTCAGCAACATCAGATACATAGTTCTGGAACTTCTCGTTCTTAGCTACGAAGTCTGTCTCTGCGTTTACTTCTACTACAACTGCCTTCTTTTCATCAGCGGTAACCTTAGTCATAACGATACCCTCTGCTGCAATACGGCCAGCTTTCTTAGTAGCGCCTGCAAGTCCTTTTTCTCTCAGGAACTCAACAGCTTTGTCCATGTCGCCATCTGTAGCTGCAAGAGCTTTCTTACAGTCCATCATACCAGCGCCTGTCATTTCACGTAACTCTTTTACCATTGCGGCTGTAACTGCCATCTTAAATCCCTCCGTGTATATAAATTCAGGTACACGTTCGTATACCCGCGCGGAGCACGCTTTTATGCGGAAAACCGCGGCGTGCTCCTGGTCTTTTGGTTTCAGTTTTTAATTTTGGGGTTAATTAAGCCTCTGTAGCCTCTGCTTCGCCCTCTGCTGCAGCTGCCTCAGCCTCGCCCTGCTTAGCTTCGATAACAGCGTCTGCCATTCTGGAAACGATCAGTTTTACGGCACGGATAGCATCATCGTTACCCGGGATTACATAATCCAGCTCTTCCGGATCACAGTTGGTATCGATGATACCGATCAGCGGAATACCCAGAGTATGAGCCTCCTGTACGCAGATTCTTTCCTTCTTCGGATCTACTACGAAGATAGCATCCGGGATCTTCTTCATATCTTTGATACCGCCCAGGTTCTTCTCCAGCTTCTCCCACTCTTTTTTCAGCTCGATAACTTCTTTCTTCGGCAGAACGTCGAAAGTTCCGTCCTCAGACATAGCCTCGATCTGTTTTAATCTAGCGATACGGCTCTGGATGGTCTTGAAGTTTGTCAGCATACCGCCTAACCATCTCTCGTTTACATAGAACATACCACATCTCTCAGCCTCGGTCTTGATAGCGTCCTGAGCCTGCTTCTTTGTACCAACGAACAGGATTGTGCCGCCGTCTGCTGCGATATCGGATACTGCCTTGTAAGCCTCATCTACTTTACCTACAGATTTCTGAAGGTCGATGATGTGGATACCATTTCTCTCGGTGTAGATGTACGGAGCCATTTTCGGGTTCCATCTTCTGGTCTGGTGTCCAAAATGTACACCTGCTTCAAGTAACTGCTTCATTGAAATAACGCTCATGTTTCTTTCCTCCAATTTTGGTTTTTCTTCCGCCGTCTTCTCATGCTTTCCGCGGGGACTCATAATGAGCACCGTCCTGCGCAAATCCGACCGGCGTGAATTTTCAGCCTTTATACTATATCACAGGCAAGGTATACATGCAAGTGGAAATTAAAAAAATCACGCATTTTCCTTCATTTTTCTTCGTTTCTTGAATTTCTTCCAGCAAGCATATACGGAATGATAGTAAACGCTCCATACCAAGTACCCTATAAGCTAAAAGCCGCTTCCGCGGCGCTACTTCATTGCTTTTTCAGTTTTCTGACAACGTCCGGCAACTTTTTCGACCATGGAAGCAGGTCATCTAAG
>NZ_QUDY01000030.1:0-370 GCF_003477745.1 Clostridium sp. AF35-15
TCGGATGATATTTTCGATGAGCTGAAAGCGCAGATTCGCGGTGGAATCATTACCCTGTTGCTGGATACATGGATTTGCTATTACCGTGACTGGCAGGCGGGAAAGGAGATGGGCTTGGATGAGTGATAAGAAGTCTTTTGTCATGTATGAGAGCTGGGGCGCTGCCATCGAAAAGATGAGCAACGAGCAGGCGGGCGAACTCATTAAAGCGATCTACGCCTATCAGAAAGACCCGGATGCTGTTCCGGAGGATCCGGCGCTGGCGTTTGTGTTCGAGCTTATTAAACAGCAGCTGGATGCGGACAGCCAGCGCTACAAAGAAGCGTGTGCAGCCAGATCGGAAGCAGGAAAGAAAGGCGGAAGACCGAAA
>NZ_QUDY01000030.1:380-581 GCF_003477745.1 Clostridium sp. AF35-15
GTGTGCAGCCAGATCGGAAGCAGGAAAGAAAGGCGGAAGACCGAAAACAAATGCTTCTGATAAAAAGCAAATGGTTTCGGAGGAAAGCAAAAAAAGCAAATGCTTTTCTGAAAAAGCAAAAAAAGCTGATAATGATAATGAGTATGATAATGATTTAAAAGAAAACACCCTAGAGGGTGTAAAAGAAAAGCGCTTCGCGCC
>NZ_QUDY01000031.1:0-291 GCF_003477745.1 Clostridium sp. AF35-15
TCACAACCTCGATAAGCTCGAACTTATGAATCACTGGTAAAAACCAGTTATATAAAACAGCATTTCCCTGCTGGTGTAGGTTAACACATCCTCATCACAGATAGTTCATCCATTCCGATGTGTCCGTTCTATTTCAAATCGCATTCAGCGAATTGTTTTTAATGGAATCCGGCATCCACCTGCTTTCCCATGCCGTCTCCAGCATAGTATCATCGGCCGCTTAGGTCTTAACCATCGTGTTCGGGATGGGAACGGGTGTGTCCCCTAAGCGCATCGACACCGGAAATCTTT
>NZ_QUDY01000031.1:301-556 GCF_003477745.1 Clostridium sp. AF35-15
TCGTGTTCGGGATGGGAACGGGTGTGTCCCCTAAGCGCATCGACACCGGAAATTTCGTGTTGTAATGAGTAAGTGCAAAAACAAAATCAGAAACTGTGTTGAAAGTTTACTTTCATAAGCAGTTTTTGGTTTTCGGTTTTATAAGCGGCGAACGCCGCGACCGAGCGAACTTGTTCGCGAGGTGCACTTACGGACCTTAAACACTCAACAGTATATAAAACCCTTACTTCTTCTTCCTTAGAAAGGAGGTGATCC
>NZ_QUDY01000004.1:0-51510 GCF_003477745.1 Clostridium sp. AF35-15
GCTTCGTTCGACTTGCATGTGTTAAGCACGCCGCCAGCGTTCATCCTGAGCCAGGATCAAACTCTCATGTTAAAGTTTTGATTCCAGTCAAAATTCGCTTGGCTAATTTTAACCGTTATTACTGTTGTTTTGGTTTTGTTCTGAATGTTCTCTTGAACTTCAAGGCTTAACCAAAAGCCTTTGTTCTTAGAATTTTCAGGGTTTTACATACTGTTCAGTTTTCAAGGTTCTTTGTTGTTGTCTCAGCAGCAACTTTTATAGTTTATCAAAAGTTTTTGCTTTTGTCAACACTTTTTTATTTTTTACAAATTCACGTTTTTTTGAAATTTTTCTGAGTTCATCAAGAATCTTCAAATCATTTCTTTCGTTTCGTGTTTTGTTTTTGTCCTTGTCTCGAGGACGTATGTTATGATACCAGAGCATTCCCGGAAAGTCAAGCATTTTTCTAAATTTGCTATTTTATATGTTTTTTTGTGATTTTTAAGAATATTCTGGCATCATTTAAACAGAGCTATTTCTATATTGCTGTTCTTTCTTCTACAATTTTATTTTCTAATCAGCAGCTGGAACAGTTCTGACAGGTTCTGCAATCGCGTGCTGTCTGGCTCTATTGATTTTCATTGCCTTCCCGGGTTTTCTACGCAATGTGTTCCTTCTTTCCCATCCGTTCTGCTATCTTTCTGGCGCTCTCGGTCACGGCCAGACCGCCTTCACTCGTCTCGCGTAAAGCAGCCGGAAGCGCATTGCCGATCCGGCGCATGGAATCGACGACCTCGTCTGCCGGGATCGCGCTCTTGATTCCCGCCATTGCCATCTGCGCGCTGACCGCCGCATTGACGGCGCCGGCGGAATTCCGCTTGATACACGGAACTTCAACCAGACCGCAGACCGGATCACAGGTTAGTCCCAACATATTTTTGAGGGCAAATGCCGCTGCATTCGCGATACACTCCGCATCGCCGCCCTGCAGATATGCCAGCCCTCCTGCTGCCATCGCACTTGCTGAACCAATCTCCGCCTGGCATCCACCCGATGCACCGGCGATGCTCGCATTTTCTGCAATAACCGCACCGATTCCTGCACTGACAAAGAGCGCCTCGACCATCCGGTTCTCCGTTTCCTTACAATATTCCTCATACGACAAAAATACCGCCGGAATCACCCCGCATGCGCCCGCCGTCGGAGCCGCCACGATTCGTTTCATACAGGCGTTGGACTCTCCCATTTTCACCGCTTTTTCCATCACAAGCCCCATGTATTCGCCCGCCAGGCTGCGACCGGAGGCATTGTATGCGTGCAGTTTTTCTCCGTCGCCGCCCGCCATTCCACTTGCCGAGACGATCGAGCCGTCGTATTCCTGATCTGCCTGGCGCATCGCCTGATACATCTGCCGCATTGTTTCAAACGATTCTTCCACCGTCACCTGGCGTTCCTGCACATCTGCCAGAAGAACCACCTTCCAGAGCGGAATTTGATGTTCGTTCGCTAAGCGGACCAGATCACTCACTGAATGATATAACATTTCCATTTTCCCGTTCCATTCCTTTTCTTATATGAACCTTTCCTATCGAAGACTTAAATATGTTACCTTTCGGATACCCTCCTGACGGCGCAGCCACACAAGCCCTTCTTCCGGAATCTCTTGATCGCACTCAATAACCATCACTGCCATGCCGCCGCGCGCCGCACGGTAGAGCTGCATCGTCGCAATATTGATCGATTTGTGCGCCAGCATCGCCGTCACATCCGCCACATGTCCCGGCTGATCGTCGTTGTGGACAACCAAGGTTGGATAACTACCGGAAAAATTGGCTTCAATCCCATCGACCTTCGCAATATTGATCCGGGAACCGCCCAGTGATTCACCTACTACCGTCAGACTGCGCCCAGAAATGCCCTCAAGCTCCAGTTCCGCCGAATTTGGATGCGCCTCTTTTAAATTAGCTTCCTCAAAGGAAAACTCAATTCCTTTCTCCTCTGCCAGGTGAAAGCTGTCCGGAATCCGCATGTCGTCCGGCACCATTCCTAAAAGTCCCGCAATCAGCGCTTTCTGGGTTCCGTGTCCGGTTCCCGTTGCCAGAAATGAGCCGTACAGACCAATCCTTGCCCGCTTAACCGGTTCCCCAAGAAGCTTCTGCGCCACAAATCCAATCCGAACCGCGCCCGCTGTGTGGGAACTGGACGGTCCGACCATCACCGGACCTACTATATCAAATAGATTCATATTTCTTTCCTTTTCTCTCGTTTACTTCGCCAGGTAGCCGCCATCCACCGGGATTACCGCTCCCGTTATATATTCTGCCGCGTCACTCGCTAAAAACACGGTAATTCCTGCCAGATCCTCCGCCTTCCCCCAGCGGTGCATCGGGATCCGCGCCGTTACCTCTTCATACTGATCCGGATTTTTGGCTTTCATATCCGATGTGAGCTTTGTCTCCATATAACCAGGTGCGATCGCATTGACGGTCACACCACGCGATGACCATTCATTGGAGCAGGCTTTCGTGAGCTGCGCCACACCGCCCTTACTTGCCGCGTATGCCGGTATCATCACACTTCCGAAGAAGGAGGTCATCGATGCCACATTAATAATTCTGCCGTATCCACGCTGCAGCATATCCCGCGCCGCCAGCTGAGACATCTGGAACATAGCACCTAAATTTACTCGCAGAATCCGATTCCACTCTTCCATCGGAAAATCTTCTGCCACGCACCGGTGCTGAACTCCCGCACAGTTTACCAGTATATCCGCCTGACCATCAAGGCTTTCCACCAGACGCTTATAGATATTCGGAACCTCCTCTTCTCTTACCAGATCTCCCACTATTCCGTGAACCACCACACCGGTTGTCCGTGCAAGCGCATCAGCGCTCTCCCGCACCTTCTCACTTGTTCCCAAAATAGTAACCTCCGCCCCAGCTCTGCACAGTCCCTCTGCCATGCCATAGCCGAGTCCTCTGGTTCCGCCCGTGACGATCGCTTTTTTCCCCTTTAAGCTAAATAAATCCATAAAATCGCGCATCTTTTATTTTCCCTTTCAAAAGCACACATCTGTAAACAGCCCCTCTGCTGCAGATTACGAACTAGCGATATATTTGTTTTTTATTTCCATATATAAAAGCTGCCGTGAAACAAGAATTTCATTCTTTTCACAGCAGCTTTTTTACTTTTATTCAATGCATTTTCTTCCACTGCCTGACTGGCTGCATCGAGCGATCCGCTTATGCCAGCTTTTCGCCGGTCAGCATCTCATAGCTCTGAAGATATTTTTCAATGGTCTTGTCCACAATCTCCTGCGGGAGTGTCCAGTCATTGCCCGGATGAGCGGTCAGCCAATCGCGTGCAAACTGCTTGTCGAAGGACGGCTGGGAATGTCCTGCCTCGTAGCCCTGTGCCGGCCAGAAACGGGAGCTGTCCGGAGTCAGCATCTCATCACCAAGAACGATGTTGCCATTCTCATCCAGACCGAACTCAAACTTGGTATCTGCGATAATGATACCTTTTTCCAGTGCGTACTCCGCACATTTTTTGTAAAGTGCAATCGTGTATTCACGCAGCTTATCTGCATACTCCTTTCCCTTGCCCGGGAAGTATTTTTCCAGATGATCTACGCTCTGCTCATAGGAGATGTTTTCATCATGATCGCCAATCTCTGCCTTAGTGGACGGTGTGTAGATCGGCTCCGGCAGTTTGTCAGACTCTTTTAAGCCTTCCGGCAGTTCAATTCCACAAACCTTTCCGGTCTTCTGGTAGCTTGCCCAGCCGCTTCCTGTGATATAACCGCGGACGATGCACTCAATCGGAAGCATCTCAAGCTTACGGCACATCATGCTCTTTCCTTCGAATTTCTCCTGCTGGAAGAATTCCGGCATGTCTTTTACATCTACGGAAATCATGTGATTCGGGATAATGTCTTTCGTCAGGTCAAACCAGAACTTGGACATCTGTGTCAGTACCTTGCCTTTGTTTGTCACTTCATTATGTAAGATAACATCAAAGCAACTGATACGATCCGTTGCAACCATAATCAGGCTGTCTCCATTGTCATAGATTTCACGGACTTTTCCTTCTTTAATCGGTTTCATCTCCTGCATTTTTTGCACCTCATTCTTAAATTTTATGGTGGAATCCAGAGCCCCCCTATATCACAAATGTACAGCTCTGTATCCTTCTATCTGATAAATTACCACTTACCCGCCCTTATTGTCAAGACTCGCCTCCCCGTTTCCTCCTTAAATCCCAACAATTCAGCATTTTACCCTGTGGAAGGCGGTTTGGTATGAATTTTTCTACGCCGTTTTCTTCCAAAATGGAATAATAAAAATGCAGCGTTATCTGCCGTTCTTCCCTGCTTAAAGAAGAGTTGGCAGATGACACCGCATTTTATCAATTTACCATTTATTATGTATATGCCTCGGATTCTCAGCCCGACACACTCTTGCTTATTTCAGAGCTGCAAATCCACGCTCCAGATCCTCGATGATATCGTCGATATGCTCGGTACCAATGGACAGACGGATGGTGTTCTGCTTAATGCCCTGATCTGCCAGCTCCTCGTCAGTCAGCTGGGAGTGGGTTGTTGTTGCTGGATGGATAACCAGACTCTTTACATCTGCTACGTTTGCTAACAGGGAGAAGAGCTGCAGGTTGTCGATGAACTTATGAGCTTCTGCCTGTCCGCCCTTGATCTCAAAGGTGAATATAGAAGCGCCGCCGTTCGGGAAATATTTCTCATACAGTGCATGATCCGGATGATTCGGCAGAGACGGATGATTAACGTGCTCTACTAACGGATGTTTTGACAGGTACTCAACAACCTTCTTGGTATTTTCTACATGACGGTCGATACGCAGAGACAGTGTCTCAGTTCCCTGAAGAAGCAGGAATGCGTTGAACGGGGAAATCGTAGCGCCCATATCACGCAGAAGGATAGCACGGATGTAGGTGACGAATGCTGTCGGACCTGCTGCCTCTACGAAAGATACGCCGTGATAGCTCGGATTCGGATCTGCGATTGCCGGGTATTTGCCGCTTGCTTTCCAGTCAAATTTACCGGAATCTACGATAATGCCGCCCAGAGTGGTTCCGTGTCCGCCGATGAACTTGGTAGCGGAATGTACGACAATATCTGCGCCATGCTCGATCGGGCGAATCAGGTACGGTGTGCCAAATGTATTGTCAATGACTAACGGAAGTCCGTGTTTGTGTGCAATTTCAGCAATCGCGTCGATGTCCGGAATATCACTATTCGGATTTCCGAGAGTCTCCAGATAGATAGCACGGGTATTTTCCTGAATTGCACCTTCTACCGCTTCCAGATTATGAGCATCTACGAAAGTTGTAGATACACCGAAATGGGAAAGTGTATGCTCTAAAAGGTTATAGCTGCCGCCGTAGATGGTCTTCTGTGCTACGATGTGACCGCCGTCTGCTGCCAGTGCCTCGATTGTATATGTAATAGCAGCTGCGCCGGATGCGGTTGCCAGTGCTGCAACGCCGCCCTCCAGTGCTGCGATTCTCTTCTCAAATACATCCTGTGTGGAGTTGGTCAGACGTCCGTAAATGTTACCGGCATCTGCCAGGCCAAAACGTGCTGCCGCATGGGCGGAATTTTTAAATACATAAGAAGTGGTCTGATAAATCGGAACGGCTCTGGAATCGGTTGCCGGATCCGGCTGCTCCTGACCTACGTGTAACTGAAGAGTCTCAAATCTATAATTTCCCATCTCAAAATACCTCTCTTTCTTTTTCTGGGAGTTTATTTCCTAGTATGTAAATTCGTTTTTATTCTATATTCATTTTTTTATTTGAGCAAGCGTTTTTCCATTTATTTTCAAGCTTTCTATAAAATAATTGCTTTTCCGCATTACCATATTTGCTTATGCAAATGTATATTTGGCTTTTTGGATAAATAAAAAGCCGGACCGCTTAATCTTCTTTAAGCTCCCGGGCAAATGGCTTGCATCTTAAATCGTTGTCATTCTCTTGAACGGCAGATATGCAAATTTACCTGACCATATAAAATGCCCGGGAATTACACATTCGACAACAACACATCAGATTTCCGTTCCATACAATATTCTGTCTTGCCATTGTATCTGCCTCCTTTTCATTTTCATGTTCTTTCCGAACTCGATGGCTTAATGATACTCTTATAAACCAACTTTGTCAATAGGTATTAGGAAAAAACTTTTTTTCTTTGTTTTCCACGCTTTTCTCCTTGAAAGTCCTATTACCTTGCGTTATAATTGGTTAATAGTAAGGAGGTTACCGAATGATATCAACAAAAGGAAGATACGCCCTGCGCGTTATGATCGATCTGGCGGAACAAAATTCTGCTGGATATATACCACTGAATGAAATTGCCACCCGTCAGCAGATTTCTGAAAAGTATCTGGAAATCATCTTGAAGGTTCTGGTCAAAAATAAATTACTGGAAGGACAGCGCGGCAAAGGCGGCGGTTACCGTCTGACCCGTCCGATTAATGAATATACCGCCGGAGAGATTCTGGAACTGACCGAAGGCTCTCTCTCTTCCGTTGCCTGCCTTGCACCGGATGCGCCGCCGTGCGAACGTCAGACAAGCTGTGTGACCCTGCCGATGTGGAAACGCTTTGATCAGGTTGTACACAATTTCTTCTATAATATTACTTTAGAAGATCTGGTAAAGGAAAGTCCGTCTTTGCCAAAAAGTACGAATTAGCATTTATAAATGAACGAAGGCATTCCAGTTTGACCGAATGCCTTTTTATATGTAGATTTTTCTATTTATTTCAGTATTGAAGCATCTCAAATGTTATTTTTTGATGCCTTTCCGTTCTTTTGCCCGCTCGAGCAGTTTCTCCGCCTCTTCCAGCGCTCCCGGAAGATACGCTTCCGTCCACTCTTTTCCGGCTTTTTCCTGCTTCTTGATTGCATCCCAATCCGTGACCGGTTCTCCCTGTTCGGACAGCATCGACTTACCAAACACGTGCGGATGGCGGCGGATCATTTTTTCGCTGGCGCCATCCATGACCTCCCGTATCGTAAATAGTCCTTCTTCCTCCGCGATCTGCGCGTGAAGAAGAATCTGCAGCATTAAATCCCCCAGTTCTTCTTTCAGGTTCTCCGCATCGCCGGTCGCCTCCCAGATATTGATACCGCCAATCACCTCTGCCGCTTCTTCAATGCAGTACGGTTTCAGCGATGTATGCGTCTGCGCCCGATCCCACGGACAGCCGTCCTCGGCACGGAGATGGCGGACTACCTCGCAGAAGCGCATGAACGATGCGGCGCGGTCATTTTCTTTTTTTATCTCATTTGATTCTCGTTTCATTCTCTCTATCCATTTTCTTGTCTGCTTTTATTTCTGAGCTTGTTTATATGCCTATTTTTTTATTATATTCCAAATTTTGCATTCTGTCAGCCGTAAAATGAATTTGGAATTGACAGTCTGATATTTTTCATTTACAATATAATCATAACAAAACAGATTCTTTTATTTATCGGGACTCCTGCCCGGATGCTCCCTTCGTAAATAAGAGCCATGAATCTTACAGGATACGTGGGTCTTTTTTTATTGCACATGATTCCGATACAGCTACCATACCGGATTGCTGCCAATCTTTTTTGATTTGGAAATTATCCAGTAAATAAGCGCTCGAATCATCCAGATAGAAAATCCCCTGTCAATTTCTGCACAATGCAGTATACCTGGAGGATTGATACCATGACTTTTTATGAAACTTTAGATTCAATTATGAAACAGGATTTTGGCGGTCGCGGACTTTTAGCATCTCTGCCTGCTTCCCCACTTGCGGCTGTGTCTGCTTCTCTCGCCCATGCGAAAAGGGCCGTTCTTCTGACCGGTTTCCCGGTTCGAATGCCAGACGGTTCTATTACCGGCGAGACGGATGGACCTTCCGGAACTGCCAACCTCGCAGCAGCGCTGACGGCAGCTGGCTGCGGCGTGTCAGTCGTAACCGACTGGTCTTCTTATCCGCATCTGGAAGCGGCTCTCCGCTTCCGCGCTCCGCAGGCAACCTTGATCCGTCTGCCGGAACAGAATACGGATAACTTTATCCGCACCTTTATCCGTGATGCAAAACCGACCCATCTGATCAGCCTGGAGCGCCCAGGTAAAGCTGAAAACGGACATTATCACAGCATGCGCGGTGAACAGCTCGATGACATGATCACGGATTCGGCTCTTTTCCTGTCTGCTGCCAGAGAAGCTGGTGCCACGGTCATTTCCATCGGAGATGGCGGCAACGAGATGGGAATGGGGACCTTCCGCCGTGAAATTCTCGCAGGTGTTCCACACGGCGAACTTATCTGCACCGCAGAAGCAGCAGACCTGACGCTGGCAAGCGGCGTTTCCAACTGGTGGGGCTGGGGCATTGCCTCCCTGCTCTCCCTGGAATTAGGACGGAATCTTCTCCCCTCTGACCGCACCGAGACAGAATTGCTCCGCCGGGTTGTGGCAGCAGGCGGTGTGGATGGATGCACGAAAAAAGCGGAACTGACCGTTGATGCACTCCCTCTGGAGACGCATCTGAGGATTTTGCAGTCTGTCCGCAAATTGACCGATGAAACGCTTAAAAAGCAGACAGCAAAGAAAGAGACTCCTTATTTTTACAGAGAGCGGAAGGTAATGGCAGCTGTTTAGGGACTTTTGGTTTTTTATTTGTTTTCATTTTCAAGAATAAAGAATGTGCCTTGGCACATTCGGGCGTCTCGCTCGGTCGCTTGCGACATATTTTTTCTTCGCGCGAGTGCGCATCCCGCGGAGCGTTCTTTGTCATAGAACGAAGTTTCCTATGTTTAAAAAAGACCCGCCTATGTATTTCACTACATAAGCAGGTCTTTTTTTGAATGATTGTTTAACGCTCGCTTTTTACGCTTACAATTCACTTTTATCGTAACTGTTCAGTACCTTCACAGTCACGCGCAGACCTACTGAACAGTTACCTTTTATCTTCTTTTTATTTGCTCTTACTTTTCTTCCGCAATCTGATATGCCTGTGTCACATTTTTCGTGATCGCTTCCGCTTTCCGGTCAGCCGCCACAACCACATGACTCAATGCAAGTAATGCCAAAACGTTCGGAATAACCATCAGCGCGTTGAAGAAATCTGCCAAAGCCCATACTAAATTTACCTTTAACATAGAACCAATGACAATACAAATCACAACGATGAAGGAATAAACCTTTGCCGCGCCCTCGCCGAACAGATATTTCGCATTCGTCAGGCCAAAGAAATGCCATCCCAGAATCGTCGAAAATGCGAAGAACAGCAGGCAGATCGCAATAAAAATAGAACCAAAGTTTCCAAAACTCTGCATGAATGCCGCCTGTGTCAGCGCTGTACCATCCTTGCCGGAGCTCATCGCATCCGTTGTCAGGACTGCAAATACGGTCAGATTTAAAATAACAAATGTATCAATAAAGACACTGATCATCGCACAAAGCCCCTGATGATGCGGGCTTTCTGCTTTCGCACGTGCGTGAGCATGCGGTGTGGAACCCATACCTGCCTCATTGGAGAAAAGTCCTCTCGCTACACCAAAACGGATTGCTTCGCGGACGGTGATACCAGCACCAGCGCCCATTACCGCTTTCGGATCAAACGCGCCCTTGATGATCATCATAAATGCTGTCGGCACGTGATTGATATGAAGGCAAATCAGAATCAGGCTTCCTACAATGTAAACGCCTGCCATAACTGGCACAACCTTCTCTACCACAGCTGCCAGACGTTTGGTTCCACCAATGAAAATGAATCCTGCCAGTACTGCCAGCACAAGGCCGATCGTGATCGGCGGAATATTGATTCCATATACCTGAAATACCTCTGTAAACGCAGCACCGATCGAGTTGGACTGTACCATATTGCCCATAAACCCAAGTGCTAAAACAATAAAGATAGCAAACAGAGTGGATAATACCTTTCCAAAATTACCTTTAAATGCCGCCTTGATGTAGTAGACAGGTCCGCCTGTCACCTCACCATTTACCTCTGTCTTGTAGGTCTGTGCCAGAACCGCCTCGGAGTAGATGGTCGCCATTCCGAAGAACGCGCTCAGCCACATCCAGAAGATTGCACCCGGACCGCCGCCAAACAGAGCTGTCGCCGCACCTGCCAGGTTACCAGTACCAACCTGTGCTGCGATCGCCGTCATGATCGACTGAAACGGGCTCATTTCCCCTTTTTCATGTTTTTCTCCGTTCAGGCTGAAATGTCCAAACACATGCTTGCAGCCCTCGCCAAATTTTCTTACCTGGATGAATTTGAGACGAATCGTGTAATAGATGCCCGTTCCACACAGCAGAATCAGCAGAAGAAAACTCCACAGAAAATCATTGCCTTTGTTTACCAGTGTCAAAATCGTGTCCATTTTTTATCCTCCTCTATGTTTTCGTTACGATTCCGGCTCTTTTATAAATCCGGGATCGAGTAATAAAATAAGAGCTGATACAAATCAGCTCTCCAAAGAGTAGAACATATGCATACAATAGAACTCATCCCCTGGTTCCATTGTGATTGGTTGTATGCCCTGTCCTTTTGCCTGAGAGATCAACGAATACCATGGACGTGCATCCGTCTTACACCTTCGGCGCTCCTTCTTGGAGACTCTCCAGAGTGTCCCTGCCTGACTGACCTTCGATCACTCGTCAGGACGGTTCAGTAAACAGGAACGAACTTATGTGAGGTATGCTATCACATTTCTTCTGCTTTTTCAACTGATTTTTATAAATTATACGAAAATCCTCAAAATATTACGGTTCGCGACACGTTTTCCCCCTTTTCATTAAACTGCTCATACTTTTCCCCAATCAAAAGAGAATCCATCTGCGGGTATGCACCGTCTTTTAAAATATACGATGGAATTTCCCCTTCTGGCTGCCATCCCGGCTTTTTCCTTCCCCATTCTTCTCGGTTTTGAGCTGCCTCTGCCTCCGTCACGTTCCTCCATGCCGATTCTGCTGCCTGACCACGCTTTCCCTGCTTTGTCAGAGGAATCACTTTAAAATGATATACGCCCGCAGTCTGCATCAACGGTACAAAATCGTACTGTTCAGCACTCGTCCGATGCGGATGTCCGACACGCTTCGCATCCCGGTAAAGCATCACCAAATATGCCGAAGCCCCCGGCGCTTTCTTCCACCTGCCAATTCCTCTTTCCGCCCAGACTGCTGCATCCACCGTTCCTATTATCTCTCCGGCATCCTGTAATTCGATCGTCAAAAGCAACGTAGTGCCATTATCTTTCCGAACTGCCTTGCTGCATACCGCGCCAAGCCCTGAAAACTGGATGTCCTCCTGGCGAAGGACGGAAAAAGAATCATCTGCATCGGATTCCAGTTCTATTTCGTATAGAATTTCCGGAGCAGGTTCTTCTGCATGGATTTCTTCTATCTTTCGTTCTTCTAAAGACACTTCTTTGGTACCTATATTTTCAGAGTCGGCTTGTCTGCTCCCTTTATATTGTTCATTTTCCTTTTTTCCCACCTCTGCCCTATCCATCGCCGGTCCGCTTGCCGGATCACCGGAGATTCGTTCCACACCAGTGACGCTATATGCCCTGTCCCGGCTTTCCGCCTCCAAAACAGGCATTCCCATTTCATCCAGCTCTTCTGCTGACAGCCGAATCCTGACCCGATCGATGGATGCCGCGGCAGCGGGGAAACATCCCGCAGCCGCCTGGCTCAGTACGGCTGCTCCGAAGAGCAGCCCTTTCGCCATCTGATCCATAAAATCCCTCCCTTCCCTTTTTCTGCCATCTGATCGATTTTGATTTTTCTCTTATTTTTTACTCCTCCTTGCCCTTATCATTCCTCTCCATATTCTTTTTTATATTTTCCTCCTTTCTTCGCCGCTCTGCGAGCGCCAGTCCTGCCCCAGCGCTCATACATATCAGTCCAATCACCAGTTTCCACTTCCAAATCAGTGAAATTGCTTCATTCAGACGCTCTTTTTCGTCCTCGATCTGATAAGCACCTTCTACTTCCCAGGTGGCTGATTCTCCATATCCCATCTTCGGAAGCGGCTTCATCTGTCTGCCGTCGAGAACAATTTTCCCCTCTCCACAGATCGACTCTGGCACGTGAACTGTTAAATAGCCCTCTTTCAGCTCTTCTATCACTTTCTTTGGATGTTCCGGCTGACCGTGCCCCGGTCGCCCCGGCTTCTCCGGCTTCAAACGGTCATACATCTGCACAACCGTCACCGTTCCGCCCTCTGAAACCGTAAATGAAACTGGTTCGGCTTTTTCGTAGCCCTCCGGCGCTTTCAGCTCTTCCAGAATATAGCGGCAGCCCTCCTTTAAAATGCCCTGTATACATTTCTCCTTTTCTTCAGAAATCCATTCCAATATTACCTTTCCAGTCTCATCCGAAATCCTCAGGTGGGCACCTTTTACAAATTCGCTATCTCCTTTCTGCTCCCTCCATTTCCGCTTCTCCACCTGCACTTCCGTCGGTCTGTCATACATCTTCACCTGATCGACTCGACCGTCCAGTGATACCGTAAATGTCACTTTTTCTGCTTTCCAGTACCCATCCGGCGCTGTTTTTTCTACCAGCACATAGTTTTTTCCAGCGTTTAACTTACCTTTTATCACATGGGCGCCCCGATCAGATACCCACGAATCAACCAAGGTTCCGCCTTCCTTCTCCTCCCAGAGTTCCATCCGCGCCCCCGGCAGTTCCTTTTCTCCCGTCACACTGTATTTTGTGATTTCCACGTGCGTCGGCTTGTCCTGCATGGAAATCCGCTCGACCATTCCATCCTCGGAAACAGTAAATGGAATCTCTTCCGCATACGCAAATCCATCCGGCGCTCCCGTCTCGCGCATTATATAACTCTTTCCCGGTGTCAACGTTCCAATTATCTCATGAGGATGATCCGCAGAAATCCATGATTCGATTACATTTCCAGACTGATCCAGAATCTCTATCTGAGCACCCGGAAGCTCCGTTCCGCCCAGATCTGTCTTTGAAAAGACCAGCTTTGTCGGGGAATCTATCATTCCAATTCCATCTATCTGTGCATCGTCCCCCAGAGAAAAAATCATCTGATTCGACTCCACCTCTTCCGTTTTTCCACCGTCCAGTTCCAGCAGTTCAACCAGGCGGTATCTATTCCCACGTTTGAGCACTTCACGCACCGACCGATCATTCTGATGAAATTCCCAGAGCGCTGTATTTCCCTGCCGGGAGGTCCGTCCCGTGCTTCCTGTACTCTTCCACTCGATCGGCAGTCCATCCGGAGTCTGTGCCGGAACTTGTGCCCGAACCTCATAGTTGGTTCCCCACGGCATTCCTGTCAAAACAACCGATTCGCCACAAGAAAGCGTCAGGCTTCCTCCACTTCGCAGCGTTCCCGATTTAGAACCTGTGTACGAAATCAAGCCTGGAAGCTCTTTTCCCTCCGCATTCTTTAAGTATAACGTATATGTTATATCTATCTGCCTTAACAACGCCGCGGCAGTTCCCGTCACCCGCCCGGCGATAGCAATTGCGCCCGGAGATAGAATTGGATGGAAGGATTCATAGCTTTTGCCCGTTTTTCCCCATATCGTTGCCGTTACCGTCATACCAGAATGATTTTCCTGTCCGTTTTCATTTATATGCTCTCCAACCAGAACAGCCACCCGCAAAATGCCTCCTGATCCGGCTGCCACATTCTCTATATTCCAATACCAGGATTCACCTATTTGTTCCGCTCCGCCCATCGAAGCCGCTGTCATTAGTTCACACCCAGCTGGAATTTCCAGTCCAATCTTCATATTTTCTTTTTTATCTGACTGATTCCGATATGTAATTTCATATACAATTACACTTCCCGGCAGCACCGCTGCTCCGTCTTTTCCAATCGGGGAAACGGCGCGGATGCCACAAGGGTCGCTGTATTCCGGATTTCGTATTTCATGGATATATCCCAAGCCATCTCTGTTTTCCGGGATCCAGCTTTCCACTTCCCTGCCATCTGTCTCTTTCTGATGATATTCTTCCAGACGATACCTCGTTCCTTTTAATGTTCTAAGCGTCAGCGGATAATGTCCGTTCTCATCCCAATTCAGACGGAATGTATTTTTTTCTATCGTCCGGCGGCTGCCGTCACTGAACTCAATGATCTCCCGCAGTTCGAAACGATGTCCTTCCGCCACCCCCTCTTTTTCACATTTTTCTCGTTCCAGATAAGGCACAGAAGCTTCCATCAGTGAAGCAAGTACAAATTCTTCCCCACTGTCCAAATCCCACAGAGTTCTCACCAGACGAAGCGCTTTTCTTCCCTGCACCTGCAGAGACGTTATGCTGTCAAATAAACCGTCTGCTGTCTCTATCTCCAGCGCATTTGCACCATCTCTGGCTGCGTTAATCCCCCTGCCTGTATCTGACACCGTGAAAATCATCGGTTTCTGCACAGTGTATCCATCCGGCACTTCCAGTTCTTTCAGAAGATACGTGTGCCCGGCAATCAGCTTTCCTTCTATCACGTGTGTTTTCCCATCGCAGATCCAGGTTTCCAATGCCTCACCCGCTTCAGTGTACACACCATCCAAAAATCCCGCTTCATACACTGCCAGCTTTGCTCCTGACACAAAGAGACCCGTATCGAAATCCAGCTTGGAAATTTTGATTTTCGTTGTTTCATTCGGCACCGTCAGATCATACGTTAGCACCTCGCATTCCTTCTGATCTTCTATCAGCACCTCGTACACGCGCGGAATAAGTTGATATCCATCCGGCGGCATCGTCTCACGGACTTCGTAATGGTACGGAATCCAGCTTCCATTCTCCCCTATCGTTCCGATTGGCAGAAACGGGCTTTCCACCTGACCGCTCTCGTCTGTCTCCATCTGAACCTTTTCTCCCGTCTCTCTGTTTTTCACTTCAAACACCGCACCTGCCAGTTTTTCCTCTGGCTTTCTCTCATCCACCTTTTCAACCCGAACCCGTCCCTGTTTCAACGTATTAACCGCTTCGATTGTCTCCCCCGAAGCAGCCGCCACCGTAAATTTCTTAGGTTCCATGAGGCGATAACCTGCCGGTGCCGAAAGTTCCACCAGATAATACACTCCATAGGCAATCGGAGAAATCCGATGCGGCTTCCAGTCCCCTGCCTTCCATCCTGCCGGAATCTCCTGTTTTTCTGCTTCTTCCTCTGTAAATTTTCCATCCGATCCAGAAATCCAGCGTTCCACTAAATATTCTTTTTCCTGCATCAGGCTTCCATCCTGTGCCGCCCGGAAAACAGCAAGTTCTGCGCCTGCCAGATAAATTGCCTCTTCGGATGCCTCTCCTGAGCTTCCCAGCTTGGAAATATAGACAGACTTTGCCCTATTTTCCAGCCCGTAAAGCTGAATTTCAGCAGTTTCTTCGACAATCACCGGCTTCGGTGCTGCTTTCTGATAGCCGCTTGGTGTTTTCGTCTCCACCAGAACGTAATAGCCTTTCTTTCTGTTCGAAGCCAAATCATTTTTCGTCGGATTCAGCGGTAAATAATCAATCCGGTGAATCCCATCGGAGGTATCATAACTGACCAGAGTCTCCTCCATCTGGTAATTCCAGCGGAAATCATAGCTGTAGCCTGCTTTTCCATCCGGCTGCAGATTTTTCGTTACCTGAACAAGCACCTGCGAACCATTTCCCAGATTCCAGAGCTGACGCACTGATTCGCCCTGTTCTGTCGCCGTTTCTTCCTGTTTTTCAGCGGTATATCCACACCATGCAACCGTGTTAAACCTTGTGTGATATTCTGCATACAGCTTCTGATAGCGGGCTGCAAAGCTGTCGCTTCCTTGGCTGTAAGCTTTCGCATCTTCGGTCTTCCAGCTCGTCACCCGTTTTTCCCGGTCATAGCGCGGTGTTCCATCCGCTTCCATGACAATTCCATTTTCATCTGTCACTGCCTCGTACAGGGTCAGCTCCGCCGCATATGCATTCGGCAGACATTCTTTTTTTCCATCCTTCTCCTCATATTTGAAAAAGGCGGTTTTTATATGATCCTCCTGCATCGTGATGATCTGCAGCTTAGAAGTTTCCTGGATTTCCACCTCTATTTGATTTGTCAGATATCCCGGAGGCGTCTCTATCTCCCCGAGAATATAATCGCCTGCCGGAATCCCCTCCCATGCCATTGGCGTCTTTCCGACGGTCCATTTCGCAGTCACTGTCTTTTTCTGGTTTCTCTCATCTAGTACCGTCCAGTTCGCCGGAAGTTCCCCTTTCTTTTCCAGATAATACCCGGACGGATGTGCTTCCAAATCATCACTCGCAACTCTTTTTGCCGGATAGAGCGCTAACACGGCTCCTTCCACACTTGAAAACGTATACCCCCCTTTTCCTTCCTCCCAGGTCTTAGAATCCGATTCGTTCAAAATGCGATCATAGTCCCGGACTGGCTGCTGATATTGTTCTGGCGCGTCGATCTTTTCGATCTGCACCGTGATCGGGCGGTTAGTAAGGTACAGCTCCTGTACCTCACAGGTTTCCTCTACCGTAAGACCTGCCGGCATCCGTTTCGCATAGCCGGATGGGGCACGCGTCTCCTCTAAAATATACGTTCCCACCGGGACGCGTTTTAAAACGTCCACCTGCCCATCTCTGATCCGTGTATGGAACGGATCGTTTGGCATTTCATCCCCGGTTATCCAGCTGTTTTCCATCAGATACGCCTCACCCTGACGATGGTACAGTGGTCGGTCATCTTCCCGTTTTTCCGGATCATTTCCAATATCATAGAGCGCTGCTTTCAACTGCAGATCCCATGCATTGGCATTGTAAGCTCTGAGAAGATCGCTGTATCGGTAACGCACATAATCGCCATCCCGATCATAAACGGGATATCCTTTGATATAGGTCTGATCGGAACGCTGGTAATAAACCGGCAGCCCATTTTCATTCAAAACCGGATTGACATGGGGCTGCAGCAGACCTCCGTCATATGTCCCAATCGTGTATTCCTGTTCCGTATCAGCATACATCGTTGCCACGCGGCCAGTCTTTATCTTATCCCTGGCAATCACATTTTCATAGCGATCCTTCGATACCCGGACCACCCACACCAATGTTTTGCCGGTTTTCTCCTCCGTCACATATGCCATTCCCGTGTACGGTTCTACCTCGCTGTCCCGGCTTCCGTCTGACGCCAGATGATAGAATTTTGTCCCGGACGGAACGTATTCAAACCGCCTTTCTTTCCGGCTGTACGCCAGTTCTTCATAGCTGGGGCTTACAATTTCCAGAAATGGAACGCCGTCTTTCATCGCATAGATCGGTTCGCCGTCTTTGGGACGCACCGTCTCGCCCTTTTCGTTATAGGCATACCGCACGCCCCGGAGTGTCGTAAATACCTCCAGAGCCCCGAGATCGTAATATAAAATGTCTGTATCTTCACGTTCAACCCACTTGAGAATCCATCTGCCTTTCCCCTGGTCGTTGAACCGGTCATCCTGCGTATATCGTGTATAATTGTTATTTTCTCCTTTGTTATCTTCCCCCTCTTGTTCTTTATCCTTCACATACAGAAGCCGGTTTCCCGCATAACCTTTCTGCACATACATCCGGATCACATTTCCAAACGAATCGCGCACCACATTGACACCGGCATACGCCCGGTCCTCACTGTCCCCGTTCTTCTTTACCTCGATCGCATCATACAGGCACATTGATGCACCTGGAAGATAGCGGTTGAGTGCGTGCGCCGTATCTGGAACCCGATGCCAGATCGCCTTTCCAGTAAAAACCTGATCCTCATAAATCAGGTCAATCCACTCCCCGGCTTCCTGTTTTGCCCTCAGACTATCCAGCCAGCCCTTTGACCACCCATACCCAAGGAACGTTCCCGACGCATTGTACGCCAGTTCCAGATTTTCAAGACCATAACGGTTCGAAAGCTCGGTCAAAGTTCCCTCTCGTCGATCGCTCAACTCAAACAGAATCTCCGTTTCCTCCTGTTTTACTTTCGCGATTTCCAGCCGGATCGGCGTATTTCCTACATAAATCCGCGCCACATCCCCCCGGTCCTGCGGCTTATTGCCATTTGGCTTCGTTCCATCCGGATTCTGGACTGCTTCTCCGTTGCTGCTTATCCGGGTTACCATTTCTCTATACACGGCAGCTGCCACCCGCTGACCGCGCTCTCCGTCCCGATAATACGTCACTTCATCCGAATACACTTCCACCGCTATCGGTTTCGTTCTCACGTATCCTTCCGGTGCAGATAATTCACACAACACATAGGCTCCTGCTCCCAGCGGCTGCGGCGTGATCAGATATCCTGTATTCTGGTTGGACGGCAGAGTTTCCCCCAAACCACCAAAATCCTGCAGCGTCGAATAAACCCGGAATGTGCCCGTCCGCGTCCCAAAGGCATCCTGCATCACCACCTGATCGGTTTCACTGCAAATCGGAGTTCCTGCCGGGATTATGCCTGTATATTTTCCTGTATAAGGTGCTTTCCAGGGGTATTTTGACGGAATTAGCGTTTTCAAATCAACCGGCGCGATTTTCTTTGCCCCCATTGCCTCCAAAAATTCCCGGCTGGCTGTCACCTGTGTATCTTTTTCATAAAACTGCACCTCCCCCTCGCTGTATTTCGACGTA
The DNA here is from genome assembly GCF_003477745.1 of Clostridium sp. AF35-15. Lineage (NCBI taxonomy): Bacteria > Bacillati > Bacillota > Clostridia > Eubacteriales > Clostridiaceae > Clostridium > Clostridium sp. AF35-15. The sequence continues at coordinate 18,593 of NZ_QUDY01000004.1, forward strand.
TCCCGGCTGGCGGCATAAATAGCGAACACTGCATCATCATGCAGAATATTCTCTCCCGTCTCCGAATCTAGTTTTTCAATCCGAAGCTTTGCAGCATAAAACGTATTCCGATATTTTCCATCCGCGTAGCCGGTAAATCCCAACGCATCATAGGCGGACTCCGCCGCCGGTTCTGTCACACTGTAAGGCACCAATCCCTGAAAATACCGCCCGTCAAACCCGGTCAGCGCCCCGGTGATTGTCCTGACATGATCTTTCAGATAAAATCCCGCCGGATTGTTATCATCCGTCTTCTCTCCATACGGATATTCCACTGAATCTGCCCACCCTGCCTGCTCTGAGATCGAACCATAACGGTAATAGCTTTCTACCTTCTCGTTGCTCCGGTACCGGCTGTTTGCATTTTCAGACCGATAAATGTCCTTGTACGGCGCCATTTCCCTCTGAGCGGGCGAAAATCCGCTGTAGTCATAGCTTCCGCCTGGATAGGAGATCGTTCCCTGCCGTTTATCCGCATCCAGACCATACTTATAAATCTCATAAGTTCCATCTTGTCCATGTGCGCGGATCACATATTTCCTCAAATCCGCCTGATTTGTATCTCCCCACTCTTCATTCATCCGGATCTGATAGTTCGCCGCCAGCGTTTCCGGCGATGCCGAGGCGTCATATTGATAATCCGCTGACTTTTTTTCCGGAGATACGAGGTTTCCACCTGCCTCATAAACCGACGGGACTTCTATTTCTTTCGGCTGGTCGATCCGATAATGCTGGTTTTTGAAATCTTCCAGTGCTCCCGAATACGGCTGCTGCTCGACTGCCACATAGGTTCCGTAAGGAAGGTATTTCGAAATGCCATAATAATAACCTTCCTCGGATTTTTTTAATTTTTCTGCTGACAACGTTGTTTTGTCCCGATCGGAACCTCCATTTTCCGCGCTGTCCCACTCAATCGCGTATAAATCGTCCAAATCATAGGAGAAAAACGGCTTCAAATATTCCTCTGCTTTTAAAATTGCCTGATGTAATGCTTCATCATAGATATAATCCGGATAGCTTTCCTGTTCTCCCGATGCTTGAATGTTCTGCTTCTTTACCTCATTCTTCAAATACCAGTCAATCGCAAACTGACGGACAGCATCCGACCGTTTTGCATTTTCTACGGCTGCTTCTGACGCACGGCTCTGATTCTGTATCGCCGCATTGTTATGATGCACCGGATCTTTTGTTTCTCCGCCGCTGCTTCCAAAAATACCCGTACGGATCCATGCAAACGGCTTAAAGGATGTATCTGCTGCATCTGCCTGCTGCCATTTATCCCGGTTCGCCACCGCCATCGCATCGAAAAATTTCTCATACTGATAGCCTGGAACTTCCCGTACCGCTCCCGCTCCATCTTCCTTGATCCGCATGACTGTCTCAAGAAGTCTTGTATATCCCTGATTGACCTCTTTCGAATCCGCGATCTGCCCGTCTTTTCCATATTCGTACAGACGATCATTTGCCGTCACTGCGCTGTCCCAGACATTGTTATTGACGGAACCAGCCGTCTGGGAATCTTTTTTATGAGTTACCTGCGTGAAAATTTTCCGAACCGGAGCAAAGGATTCTATAAGCAGCGGAAAATTCTTTTTTACCTCCGGCAACGAGACAACTTCCCCATCCCGATTCATCCACACGATTTCGCCATCCGTATTCCGGTACAGACGTTCCAGATTGGATTTCAAATAGAGCTTAAAACGGAAATTTGGCAGTGCCGAAGCGACATTTTCCTTCCCTCCCTCTTTTTCCGTAAACAGATCGGTATGTCCACTTTCCGCATAAGTGTTATGTGCATAGGTGTTCTCCGGTGTCGTCGCTATATCTTTGATGATTTTTATCTTTTGGCGGATCACACGCTCCAGTACACCCAGCGGTTCTTTTCTTGTCCCGGCATCCTGATAGGTGGTCTCCTGCCCAGGGTATGCCAGTGCCACCGGGACCACATAAGAATCATCCCCTATCAAGCCGGAACGTCCAGAATCGATATATGCCTTTGCCCGCGCCTGTTTTACCCACGTGTAATAGCTGGAACTGTTCATCTGGTGGCCGGCAAAGAAACCATTTCCCAGCATTGCGGCTTCTTCCTCGTTCAGTGTAACCTTCTTCTCTTTCAATACCGCCTTAAATCCCAGCTCTTCCAGCACGCCTGCATTTGTTTTTTTCACGCCAAAACTGTCGGTAAAATTCGCATTGACCCGCAGTATGTATCTCCCATCTGCATTCCGGGCTGCTGCCTGATGAACCCATTTTGTCTCCGTTACCTCCCGCTGCTGTATTTCTGTCTTTTCCCGGTAAACAACTACCTGGATCGGCTGCCCATCCGCATCGTGCGGAATTTCCCCGGTTTTGTAATAGACATTTACCTCATTTTCCTTCGGAACAATCGTACCATCTCCCTCAATCACAGCATCTGTCTGCAAAAGTGCCGATGCCATCACCTGATTTCCAACGGTAGTTTCCCTATAATCAGTATACGTTCCAAATGCGTCCCGCCCTCGATTATTTGAATATGGTATATACACATAACGCGGACACATTTCCATATTCTCCGGCAGCCACTCTGCCCGGTGAAAAATCAGGCTGTCTTTCTCCGGATCACTTCCCAGTACCATGAAATTCTCCGGTATTCCTAAAATTCCTGCATATACCGTAAATTCAAACGAATCCGAAAACTCTTGCACCGCGTCCAGACCGCCATAGCTGATATATGGATGGGTATGATAAAAATCCAGAACGGAAGTGATCACGTCTCCCACTGTCATTGAGATTCCATCTTTTGTTTTCGGCACCGCAATCGTCTGGACCGGCGAACCATACACCGTTTTTTCTGCCTTTTCTCCCGGTGTCACACCGCTGACGCCGTACACGTCCCGCTCTCCTTCCCGGACGCCCCGGTCAAATACGCCGGTATAGATACTGGAATATGCATTTTCTCCTGCTCCCGGTGTCCTCGGTGTTATTTTCGCATGTCTGCGGAGTACCCGCTCGGCTTTCCCTTTCAAATAACAAAAGTCATCCACATCAAATATCTTTGCCAGCTTGTCCGCATTTTCTTCCTCGGTCATTCCCGTTTCTGCCTGCAAAAGAACTGCTTCCACTGTCTCCGGCACAAGTTCCTGCACCCGGACCTGGCGCATCCACCCCGCCGCATACTCAATCGGAACCTTTTTATTCATCGGCGTGCCATCCGCATTGTACTTTGGATACTGATAGTTGTTCTCTGCCACTGCCAGTTCCCCGGTATAAACTTTTTCATACTCACCTGTCCCAGCTTCCACCGAAACCGTTCCTTTTCCCTCGTCTTTTCGATAAAAGCTCACGCCCTCCGGCAGCCCTGACACCACAATCTCATAAACTCCCTCTTTCGTGTCCTTTGACTCTGCCGAAAAGAAAATTTCATTCGTATCAGCTCCGCCATCGCCTGCCTGCTCTTCCCCATACATCTGCATGGAAATATGGGCATATCCTTCTCCCGGTTCCAGGACCGCCGCCTCCAGATCCTGTCCCAGGTTTGTAACTGCGTGAAGTTTATTTCCAATCGAAAGTTCAAAGCCCTCGGATCGGCTTAATTCCTTAACATAATATTCCCCCATCAGAAGTGGGCGTCCAATCCAGGCATTCCCATTCTTTGACGTATTGTTATAATAAATCCGCTCCCAGGCTTTATCTGCCGTATAATCATCGATCGCCGCATCTTGTGTATACAGATTTCCCGGCGCTTTCTTTCGCCATCCATCTGCTGCATCCACAATCGACCCTTTCGAATAATCATAGGTTCGCCCCGGCGCCTCTGTACATGCCAGAAACGAGGCATCTCCATTTTTGTCTGTCGTCGCCACCGCCACCAGATGATTGGCCCGGTAAACTACCCCTGTTTTCCCATCCGGATGCAGCAGATCTTCTGCTGCAAACAAGCCATACACTGCACCTTCCAGCGTTGCATCCCCCTGTGAGTCCCCAAGCGCATTGTAAGACTCATTTTCGCCCTTTTTCAGATCCAGATCCTTTTTATTGATATGTACCTCGCCCTCTGTCCGGTGATCATAGATCCTCCAGGCATCTTTCTCGCCGTCTGCCCCATTGCAATGGCTGAAATTGCCAGCACTTCCCGGCTCTATCACTGAACCCACACTCGCGGAAACAAGCGCCGATTCATAGGCAGGGAAAAATAGTGACTCTGCTGCCGCACCCGCCAGTGTTTCCGTTCTTTGTGACAACTGCGGATTTTGATACAACAAAGAAGGTGAATGCCAGCTTGTATAAAAACCTGCCTCGGTTGTCAATAAATCTGAGCCGGTTGCCATATATCGCCGAATACTTTCACGTTCCGCTTTTTCTGCTTCTTCTAAATCATCATCCGCTTCATCAATAAACACAAACCCTTTCTGGACACGATTTACCAGATGGTCCGAAATAGATACTTTCATCTCCGAGGCAGTTGCTTCCTTCTTCTCCTGTGTCAATTTTCTGTCTTTTTCATTTATGTCCTGTTCGTTTTCACTTGTCTTATTCCTCTTTCTCCCCGCTTTGTTTCCTGTATCTTGCGATTTTTCTCCTATCTCCGCCTCCGACGGTGTCGCTTTCCCCAGAAGCGCTGCATCCAATGCCGTAAACAGAACCACCCTCTGCGGCAAAACACGCATTTTTAGCGGCCCTGGAAATACAGGACTCTCCCCCAGAAAAGCCGCTAAATTTTCCCGGATCGTCCAGCCAGACGCACTTCGACGCTCCCAGCCATTTTTTCCAGAAATTCCTGCCTTCGCCTCACTTTCTCCATTCTGATTTCCGGAAGCCTCTCCGATGCCCTGACTCCTTCTCACACTCTTCGTTCCCAGCACCACATCACGCGAATATCCGCCTCCAAAGGCTGCATTTGCCCCATGCTCAGATGCATCGGTTGTGATAATCTCAATTGGCAGGTCATCTGCATGTTCATCATGCAGAATATATCCATCCCGCGCTTTAAATTCTTTCCAGGTATAACTGTACTTCATGGAAATGAACTTCTCATACGTCTGCCCACAGTCCTCTTGGCAGCCAGACTTTGCATACGAAGTTTCCCCGTCTGCCCCTGTCGTCGGTCCCGCATCGGGTGTTTCTCCCTCGGAGCCGCCGTCTGACGCGATACCTTCTATCTCCCCTGCATCGACCTCCTCCATCATCCAGTGAAAATGGACGCCCTCAAAGTCTCCGCCCGCCTTTCCTTCACATTCCTCTTCGCACAAAAGCCAGCTATTTGCCAGGCGGATATTTTCTGCCTGCGCCGCCTCAATCTCATCCTCATTGATGACTTCTCCCTCTTCGTCCTCCTCGTCCTCTGGAACTGGTACAAAGGTCGGTGCCGGATGACCGTCACAGAACGTCTTGTCATAGTGATAACCATGCTCCACCGTCTGGGAGGCGTAGCCATCGCCATCCGTTACCGCCGAACCCACTTGTCTGAAACCATCCCAGAGAACCGGCTCATCCTGATAATGACTGGCATATGGTTCTCCGCCCTCATACAATTCGGCAGCTCCATCCCGCTCAGTATTTACCCTGTTCTTATCGTCAAAGCGCTCAAAGAAGCCAAACCGCGCCCCTTCCAGCGCTTTCCCTGTCTCATGATCGTATTTATACATCTGCAGATTATAGGTGGAAGTAAAATCCTCTTCATGCCTAAATACCTCAAACTGAATGCCTCCCTGCTCCGGTACCGGGGTTGGATCGCCCGCCAATTCAGCAAAATAATTGACCGGAACCATTCCGAGCTCCATCCATGCCATCCGCTGATGAATCCACGGATCACTTTTGGCAGGCGTTCCGCCTCCGTGTGTCCCCGAACAGGTCACACACTCCCAGATTTGAAGCGACTGGTCAATCGCCTCCTCCGCCGAAGCATATCCCCCGCCGCCCAAAGCGTATGGGGTTCCTTCCACCCGGAAACGAATCAGGGCTTTCGACGGTTTTGGATTTGGATTTTTAAATATGATCTGCGAGTCGGTTTTTGTATACGTCCATCCATCGGTCGGAACCGGGCTGAATGAAACACCGTCATTGTTTGAAAATTCAAGCGGTACAGAACGGATAAAATCCCAATCCGAGCCATCCGGCGCAAACGACAGCGTCAGAGTCGCCGCATCTACCTGTTTTGCCGTTCCCAGCGAGGTGCTGGAAGCTATCACATTAGGAATCTTTCCGCCGCCGACACCGGTATTTTCCTTTCCGCTGCCTCCGCCAGACAGCATTCCTCCCATTTGCATGTACGCCTCACTATTTGACGCAGCTGCCTCCAGCCACGGATATTTTGCCCGCACAGCTGGAACATAGAGGATTGTTTTCAGATCTTCCTCGGACACCATCTTGATAATTTCCGGTTTTCCCTGTGCTTTTGCTGCCACATTGATCGCCCGGATAAATGTATTTGCCTTTTCATCCCCCAGCGCTGCTCTGAGCGAGAGCATCGCCCAAAATACATATTTCTGTTCCTGACTGCTCAGCGGAACAGATGCCTGGGAGGGACGGTGTGCTTCATAGAGATCCCCTTTTTCTGCAATTCCCCAGATCGCATAACCGCCCTTATCGATACAATAAAGCTTGTGTCCCAGCAGCGTATCGCCATGGGCTGTCGTCAGTGTTGTCTGCTGACCGCTCGCAGGTGCTGCTTTCACCGGAAAAACCGGGAATCCTGGCAAAAAAGCCATTCCTCCCAATATAATTGCCAGTACAAACGCCATCCCCCGTTTCGCATTCTCTCTGTACCGATACTCCCCCATAAACTTCCTCCTCGTTTTTACTGCCCCGCGCCCCTTAACACCGGCAGTCCCTCGTTTTCTTTATTTTTCAGTTCCCCAAACTGATTTCAGCAGCGAGATAATCCCCTTTTCATACTCCTGTCTTGATATTTCCTGTCGTCCCCACTGTTCTTCTATCTGCCCCATCGGTGCCTGTATTTTCTCCCAGGCAGCCTCGGAAATCGTCCCTTCTCCCCGCATACTCAAGGTCAGCGCCAGCACATTGGCAAGACTGTCCGGATCCGCTTCATACTCCTTTCTTCTCTGCTCCCGCTCCTTATTCTCATAGCGGTAAAACTCCGTCTCAAAGTCAACCGGATATGTTTTCGCATTTGAAAATAGCGGCAGGCTGGAGGTCGGATCCGTCGCATACCACTGCGTGCCGATCCGCACCAGGCACGCATCATGGAGATATTCCGGCGTGTAGGTCACACACTCCAGCCCTACGATCTGGCATAGGAACTGAAATTCTTCCGCGAAATCCCGGCAGACGCCAACGCCTCCTTCCAAAACCGGGAAATCCTTTGCCTCTTCCGGCGAACCGTAATGATTCTGGTTAAAACCTCCCTCTCCGTTTGCAATCCGGTTATGCACATACAGAAGACGCGTTTTTTCATCCAAATGAATCCAGTCAAAACTATTGACAAATTTCTGCAGTTCTTCGACCGAAGCCCAGCTATAATTTGCTTTCGGTTCTCCCTTCGTATTCCACCCTGGATTTGCTTCCCCCGGATAACGGACTGCCTCTTTCAGGTAATATTCCGGATCACTGATCTCTGGGTGCTGCTCTGAAAAAATACTTCCATTTCCATAAAAACTCATCTCTCCATTCTGCCACTCCCATCTCAGACTCTCTGTGTCCTTCCATTCACCGCCATGCGTCCCCTGATTGCCCGCATAAGCGCTGAAACCTCCGGCTGCGATCATGGCTGCTGCCAGTACGGCTGTACATCCCGATTTATTGGTTGTTTTCTTATCCTGTTTCATTTTTATACCCCCATTTTTTATTCTTTTCGTGTCATTCCACTTCATTTTCCTGTTTGCCTCTGTTTTTTTCTCTCCTCCTCTCTCAGCTTCTCGTCTGTACTATTCCGTCCAGCACCCAGGAACCATCCGCATTGACTAAATTCCCATCGGGGGTGTGCATATTTCGATACAAACGTCCCCTCATTCCATCAGATTTTTCCTGAAAATAGTAACAATGAAACACTCCATCGCTTCCCGGCAGCCAGTTCCAGCCAGTCAGCATACGCCCCTGTGTTCCATCCATTTCCTTCCAGAGATAATATGTGTTTCCATCCACATCCGTATACCAGCCGTTCACCATCCTGCCATCTGCATCAAATCGGAACCAGTCAAACGTACTCTGCCCCTTTGCCGGATCGGCATATGGATTGTGGACAGCCGCCCACTCAGAAGCATAGCTTCTACCGCCCGCTTCAAACTGCCAGCTTCCATCTGCATTCTTCCGCCAGTTTCCAGCTACTACATATTCCGGTATGGCTGCCGCATCCGCATTCTGCCCGGGGCATGCCTGTCCTTCTGTCAGATTTCCAATACCCGCTCCTGTCAAACCACTGAACCCCGATGCCGGTCCGGTTGCATTCGCTGCACTGCTTCCTGCCGCTGCCCCCTTTCCAGAAGAAGAGCCTCCACCCAAGCCGCCGCCCGAATGAGAACCTCCGCCCGAATGGGAACCTCCGCTGTATGTCTGATCGACCGCCTCATACTGAATTGTGACTGCCGCACGGTCCGTGAAGCCACCATCCTCGGTTTTCACGGTCACATATGCCGTATGGCTGCCTGATTTTAAGTATTGACGGTCAAGCTCCTGTATCCAGGAAGCCGTCGTATTGACCGTCACGGTTCCATCCGATGATACATACAGCGAATCATCACTTGCCTGATATGTCACTTTCTGGTTAAACGCCTGCGCCGGAAATACCGACACTGCCAGCTTTTTCGCACCGGTTCCCGTCCATGCCTCCACCGGACGATAACCTGCCCCCGTCCGGGTGCGTTTGATCTCGTATTGCAGCGTTTTCGGTATAAGGCTGATGCCTTCCACACAAATCTTCGATTCGTCCACTGTCCGGAAATCCACCTGTACTCTGCACGATGCCGTCTGCCGGTTTCCAAGCATATCATCGCCGATCACTGTCACCTTCGTCGTGCGGCTGCCGGAAGCTGTCTGTATTTCATACGGTGTATTCACATGTCTGCCCTGATCTGCCGCGATCAGATCCCGGATCCATTTTGCATCCTTTTTCGCCTGCACACCGGCAGACTTGTCCTCTCCGTCCACCGAAATCAGTGCTGCGTCACCGACAGTCCACGATATATCTTTCCGGTCAAAATAATCGGGTGTAAAAGACGCACTCAAGACCTGCGGTGCCGTAACCCGGATCGTTTCATCTGGATGTTTCCGATTTCCGTTTAATGTCCGCACCACCTCAAATTTCAACTGATCCTGATTTAGTGCCGCACCCTCATTGGCTACATAGGTCTGATCCTTGATCTGGAACGTAACCTCAATCCGCGCATTTCCCCGGCACGGCTTCCCATCAAAGCTCGCCGCCGGTTTCGTCTCTGCCGTCAGCACCGCTACGCCGCCGTTCTGATACCCTGCTCCGTATATGTCGCTTCCGATCGCATACTGGTATCCGCGGTCTGCCTGCTCTTTTTCCAGTTTCCGGACTATATCAGTGATAAACGAACTATTTAAATTTACCTGGACTGACGCGCTCTTTTTCGTATAACCATTTTCCTCATCGTCATTTGGAAGTAACGTAATCAAATCTGAATCATCGATACTCCAGCGCACCGATGCATCCGCCACATCATTATTCCGATCCACAATCGCCTGCACCATCACCGGCTGCACCTGTGTTCCCGCCTGCAGATTTCCATGGATGTACGTCGCAATTAATTTTCCATTTCCATCCATCACGCGTGTGACTTTCGTCGGATGTTTCCGGTTTCCGGTCCGCTCCTGCACCACCTGGAATTTCGTCACGCCCGGCGTCAGCCCGACCGAAACTGCCACCTTTTTATAAACCGCCGACACCTGCGTATTTTCCTCCGGCATCGTAAAACAATACTCGCCACCATTTACATAAGTAGTATCTTTCCTGCTCTTCCCACGCGTATACGTCGGAACTCCCTCCATCTGAAAGCGCGCTTTTTCCGCCTGCTTTGCCGAGGTGCTGACCGTCACCGTCTTTCCCGGTGCCACCGCACCTCGGTGTTTTTTATCGAGTGTCCGGTAATACGCGCCATTTCCCCGTGCTTCCAGCACTGCCACATCGTAATAATTCGTTCCATTGGAGACGGTATCGATCTGCGGAATCGTAATCAGATAACCACGGACCGGGCGTCCCGCATCATTTGGTGCAAAATGGTCAAGATCATACCCCACCGACTCCGCATCCATCTCCCCGCCTAGCTCTTCATCCACAATCGAGAGAATCCCCTGTTCCAGTTCTTCATAAAAATATCGCTCGTCCACATCCCGCGTGACACCGCCGGATACCAGCGTGAAGAAATTGTCCTTCGCGTGGGAATATCCGATGTGCGCCGCATATGTATACTGATTATCATCTGAAATGCCGCTTCCACAGACATTGTTTGCGATTTTCGCCTCCGTATCCGCAAACAGGTACGCGATGTCATCCCCATATTTAAAATAATTAGCTGGTGCGCGGTATCCGATGAAGGTTCCTCTGTGTCCGGCAGCCCCGGTTCCCGACTGACCGATCATTCCCTCAAACCGCCCCACTTTCAAGTCTCCGCTGATTCGTTCTCCAACGAGTCCTCCGACATTCTGGCTGCCAGAACCGCCGATCGTGCCATTTACATAGGTATTGTAGAGAGCCGCCCCATTCTGAAGCCCCACGATTCCGCCGACAGTCGCATCCGTTCCCTGAATCCGCGAGGTACTGTTATCCCCGGTGCGGACCTGGCAGTCAATGATACGAGAATCATCCGCCGCTTCCCCGGCGATTCCGCCCGCAAGTGCCTGCGCTCCGGCTGCACGTCCCGTCGTTCGGACGGTTACCTGTGCCATTCCGTTTTCCACCGTGCTGCCTTCCATGTGCCCGATCATTCCACCGACCGCTCCGGTTCCTCCCACATCGCCTTTTACCTGACAATTAAAAATCTTGGAATCCTTCGCATTTCCTGCCAAAATTCCCACCTGACGCACTCCTTTGACCGGCTTTCCTGGTTCCAGCGTTAGATTTCGGATCTCCGCCCCTTCCAGCGCTCCAAAGAATCCAACATTCGGCGAACTGCCTCCTGCAAACCGGAAATTTGAAATCTTATAACCGTTTCCATCCAGATTTGCCGTAAACGGGTGCGTCACCTCCCCTGAAAATTCCGAATCATCCCGGTAATAACCGATCGGATTCCAGTCCATTCCTCCCAGATCGATGTTCGCCGTCAGCTCAAACCATGCGCCCCGGTAATCCCCCACGATCTCTTCTTCCACCTCGCCGTAATCCGGCTGCATGCCAAACGCCGCCAGGAAGCTAAGTCCCATCAGCTGATGTTTCGTGCGTATCTGATACGGTTTTTGTTTCGTTCCAAGTCCATGTGTTCCATCCAGAAAGCTCAAATCCGCCACATCCCAGTTTTCCCAGAGATTTCCGAGGCTGGCGCTGACGCTAACGCGCGGCATGATTAATTGTGAAGGAGTTGCCTCTATGACTTTGGAAGAACGTAATTCAGAAGGAGTTGCCCTCACATCCGCATTCATAAGCTCACTGGACGATGCAGCCCGTTTCTGCCATTCTTTCCGCCTTTTTATGGCATCGTCTGTATCATCCAACTTTTCCTTCCTTTCCGAAACAATCCCCAAATCCCAATCCTCAAACACAAACCCGCTCGCCGCAAACGCCGGCAGCGTCGCCGACAAAAGCATCGTCGTCATCACCGCAAATGGAATCACTTTTTTCATCTTCTTTTTCCCCATACACGTTCCCCTCTTTCCCCAAACATTAGATTGATTTCCCCTTGTCCAATCTTTTCTCCTAATCAAACTGCCAAACAGCTTCACTCCCGCTTTCCAAGCTCAACAAGTATTCTTTTTTACATCTGTGACAGTGCAAATGCCGGACGTACTCCATATGTCTCACTGTCCGTCCTCACCGGACGCAGACAGCCATTTACCAGATCAACGCCATAAATCTGCTGATTATAAATGAATTTCCCGTTTTCATCCTGCAAATAAAAAGGCGTCCGCAGATAATATCCCTGTGAATAGGCACTGACCTGACTTTGTGGGTTATCATCCCCGGAATCAAACCGCCATAGATATTCCCGGTACGCAAGTGCCTCTTCCAATGACAGGCAGAAAAGCTGGTCGTTCATAAACTGAAAACCAATATCATGACGCGCCAGTTCCCGCCCGGACGTCTGCGAAAATGCACCAGCCGCCGTGCTTCCCGTGTACGCGGTCTGGATTCCCGTATGGATCGGTTCCAGACAGAAACTGCTGTTCTGACTGTTTTTCTGCAGCCATGCGCGCACCTGCGAAGTTTTATAATTATTGTCTTTGCCAAACGAGAAAATCTTCATCTTTTTTCCCGGTGCCGTGTCCACATCCGCCCGGATCACGCGGTCACAGAGAAACAGCGCTGCTTTCCGGTGTTCATTCTGCCAGTCATGGTAATCGTCGTCGATACAGGTAAATGACAAAATCTCTCCGCCCACCTCGCGCATCTGGACATCGCCCTCCTTCCAGATCACTTTTTCGGGCATTTCACTTTCACTCCAATCCACGCTTCCACAGCGGTCACAGATTTGATCCCCGTTTTCATCCAGGTGCCCCAGCGCCGGAAGGCGCTCTATCTTTTCTTTCTGACATCGTCCGCAGACATACACTGCCCGCCCATTCTTTAAGCAATCATTTTCCTCCCACTCCCATTGGCTCCACTGATGCGTACAAGTACGGTCATCCCAGTTTCTCCGCACCCGGATGCGCGTGATGATATATTCCTTTCCATCCACCGAAAAGGAATCCTCTTCTACCTCAGAATAAACTGCGTCGTATTCCACCCCGATTGTTTTTGCCGACGGTGTAAAATCCTGACCAATCAGATAAAATTCATGCCACGCTGCATCCCCGATCGCAGATACCAGATTCCGGATCCTGGCATCATTTTCCGACTGATTTTGAACGGTCAGACCGGAACCGCTGCCCGATACCGCCGCATCCTCGCGCCCAAATATGGCGCACTCCGCCTCCCATGCACTCTGTTTCCATCGTTCCAGGCGTTTCCGAAGCGCCAGCATGGCGGCATCCTCCTCTGCTCCCATTTCTGGAACCTTGCCGCCTCTTTCATATTTGATATAAATTTTTTCAGTTCCTGTTCCATACAGTTCAAATATTTGCGGTGACTGTACCGCTGATTTCCAGATATGCCCGTCGCTCCCTATGATTTGCTCTGGGAAAGATACGTTCAGGGAAGTTCCTTCCAAAACTTTGCCCGTCTGCGTATGAAATATAAGATGATTTGCATTCTCAGCATCTATAAATGAAACGCTGTAGCCGACTATGACAGCTTTTTCTGCCTGTTTCACTGCATTTTCAGCTGCCAGCGCCATTCTACCGGATGAAAATATCAATATCAGTGATATTCCCAAAATGGTACCATTCCGGCAGCGACACCCTTTATGAGCCCCCATGTTTATTTTTAACAACTCAAACCTCCCCCCTCAAATCTTTTTCACATCCCTTTTCTTATCCTCTTTCGCAAGTTATATAAGGTTACTGTTCACGCATACGTGCCCAGTAACGGAATTTGCCGTGGCTTCGCATTTAAATACGGCAAATTCCTGCTGCCACCACGTTTTCTTACGGCACTTTCGGTTCCAAAAGTGCCTACCTGTGAACAGTAACTATATAAGTTCTAATTTGATTCAAAACACACTCTCACTCTGAGTCAGACAGCGGTTCTTTCCGTCTATAAAAAGCTTTCATTTTGCATTGCATATATCATATAATATATTGCACATTTTTTATAACGATACAGTTATCCGATTCTCCCAAATTTTCCTAAATCATCGAATTCTGTGCGAAACGCACCTCACAAATTACCAGAATAAAAAGATAAATTAGAACGAAACCACCTGCGACCGCAGTTCATTTCGATAAGATATATTGAGTTTAACACATCTATTCTCTAAATGCAAGAACTCTTTTGGAATTTTCACAACGAAAAACGCCCGCCCCAGAAAATAAAATTCATATCCCAAATTTCATTTTCCAGAGCAGACACTTTCCCACTAACTCATATATAAATTCCTATTTATTTTATCTCAGCCACATTCTCCCAAGGGTATCCCACATCAATGCCGATGCATCGAGAACGACGACATATCATACGCCTTCAGGTTCTCATGTACTTCTCTTGCATCTGCCTCGGCGATGAGTTTGTCTCTCGACTTCTTCGCCTCCAGCTCGGCTTTGTGCTTGCTCGGTCCGCCGACACAGCCGCCGACGCACGCCATACCCTCGATGAAGTCCTCCGGCAGACGTCCCACTTTCAGAAGAAGAAGGGCCTTCTTACACTCAGCCGCACCGTTGCAGCGTGCTACCTTGATATCGGTATTCTCACCAGACTCCTTCAGACATTCTAATACCGCCGCTGTTACGCCGCCGCCGTTGCCGAAGCGTTTTCCAAATACACTGGCTTCCTGAATACTGTTCTCTTCCGGCTCCAGATTTACGTCTTTCGCCCGCATCATCGCACGGATCTCTCCGTAGGTCATCGCATAGTCCGCATTGCCCTGGATATTCAGATCCAGCGTCTCGCTCTTCTTCGCGATACACGGTCCGATAAAGACGGTGACAACCTCCGGATCCTGCGCCTTCAGCATACGTGAGATCGCACACATCGGGGAAACCGTCGTAGACATATTGTCAAGCAGCTGTGGGAAATGCTGTTTGATCATGTTGACAAATGCCGGACAGCAGGAGGTCGTCATCTTCTTGCCCTCTTTGTAAGCTTCCGCCCACTCTTCTGCCTCGGCTGCCGCGGTCATATCGCCGCCCAGACCAACCTCGATCATATCTGCAAATCCAATCTTCTTTAAAGCTGTTTTCCAGCTTGCAAACGTGATGTCTGGTCCAAACTGGCCTTCGGTCGCCGGTGCCAGCATCGCTACGACCTTTTTGCCTGCGTTGATCAGGCGGATCACATCGACCATGAAGGTCTTGGAACCGATCGCACCGAACGGGCAGGAATGGATGCAGGCGCCACACTGGATACATTTTTTCTCATCGATCACACATATACCATACTCATCGTAGGTAATCGCATCCACTGGGCAGACCTTCTTACACGGGCGCTCCAGATGGGCAATCGCATTGTATGGGCATGCCTGGGAACACTTTCCGCACTCGCGGCATTTATCTGGGTCGATGTGCGCCTTGGTATTTCCCATGCTGATCGCTCCAAACGGACAGGAGTTCTGGCAGGCTTTACCCATACATTTACGGCAGTTATCGGTGACTGTGTAGGACGCAATCGGGCACTCCTCACAGGCTGCATTGATAACCTGTACGACGTTGTTTGTATTGCGGTCAGACGGACATTTACCTTCTGCCAGACGGATTCTCTGGCGGACAATCTCTCTCTCCTTGTATACACAGCAGCGGTACTGTGCCTGCGGACCAGGGCTGATTTTGTACGGAATATCGTCTCTTCCGTCCTCTAACTGATCATTCCAGGCAAGCTTTGCTACCTCATAAAGTATCTCATGTTTGATGCGCAGAATTGTCGCGTCATTCGTTACCATGGTTTATCCTCCTTATTAATAATACGTTACCGTAACTTTCTTTCCCATACCTTCGACTGCTTCTTTTAGCTGTTTGACCAGGTTCTGGCGGATTCCCAGATCAAACGCCATCCCTGGATTCTGGTAGGCGCTGTTCGCCGCCGTTCCCACAAACATATGTAATTCCGTGCAGTCTTCTATCAAAATCTTCGCGATCATGGACGCACCATTTTTCTTGTCCAACTCGCTGAAAAACTCAGAACTTAAATCGCATTCGATCAGATAGCGTTTCAGAAGTTCGATCGCTTTCCGCAGCGTCAGGACTCCCTCCGTCACCAGATCGATGCCTTCCATAAAAGCGATCGGCGGAATATCCGGGTCGCTGTAATCCATTGATACCCGCAGCGGTCGTCCCAGCTCCCGCGACAGGATCGTCGCGCTGGTTCCGCCCGATACAATGTGCTTTGCCGACTCATCTTTCATAAAATCCGCCGTGATCGTCTCATCGTCATTGCGGTCGAGCGGCGGTCCCGTCATCAGGTTGACCGGTTTCCGGTCAATGATCCGAGCTACCACAACCGTCGTATCATCGCCCGGTTTTCCCTCGTAAATCTGGCTGCATTCCGCACAGAGTGCCGCCGCCATACGTGCCGACGAAAGAGAGGTCAGACATTGTTCCGAAACAAACTCTGCCACCGACTCCCACGGCCAGCCAAATTTATATTTGCCGCTCTTTCCGACTCCCGCGTGCGTCACGCCGTCGCTGACAAGTACCAGCGCATCACCCTTCTGAACCTGGAACCGGCACTCGCTGATCTCCTTGTCCTTGACGAGACGCTTGTATTTCTGCAGCTCCACCACATGACCACAGCGCAAAAAAATGCATCGCGGGTTATCATATTCAACTAAATATACCTCGCCGTTGTTGAAAATCTGGAGAATCGAGAACGTCGCATACGCCACCTGTCTCGTCTGACAGATCGGAAGCGTCTGCACAATCGTCTCCACACATTCCTCCAGCGTGGCTCCATTTAAAAACATCGTACCCAGAATCTTTGCCGTCAGCGTCGAAAGAATATTCGCCTTGACGCCGCTTCCCATGCCGTCCGCCAGAATGATAACGTCCGAATCTTCCGTTTTCAGGCACTCTACCGTATCGCCGCACAGGATCTCTGAATACTTATTCAGACTTTTAAACGTGACATCTACGGTTACTCCCATTTATCGGACCTCACTTTCGCTCTCATCGTCAATCAGGGAACAAAGCTTCATCAGGGTTGTCTTCGTCTCCGCCGTCGTCTCACCCAGGAGTCCGGCAATATTCTGTGCAACCATCATCTGTTTGTAAATGACATTCTGTGCCAGATCAATGGTCGCCTTTTTCTTGGCATATTCCTGTTTTGCCTGTTTTTCCTCGCGCGTCACATCAATGATCGTGGCAATGACAAAATTGCCGTCATCGATATACGCAATGTTTTGAAGCGTCACAAGATTCCGATCCGGATAGATCACTTTCCGGCTGTGGACGCTTGTGTGCGTCCGGAATACCTCGCGTACATCCTCGGCGTTGATAAAGTCCTCCAGCGGTTTTCCCTTGATCGCCTCCGGTTTGACGCCGAAATACATTTCTGCCGCCACCGAACACTCCTGGATCCGCATATCATCGTCGATGATCATGATCAGGTTCGGGGACGTATCCATCACCAGATGAGACAGTGACTGCGCCCGGTCATGCAGGTACGGAATACACATATCGACCTCCGCCTTTTTCTGGAAAACAGCGATTGCCTTCTCCCGGCAGGTCGGATAACCGCACGCACCACAGTTTAATTCCTGCTCCGGCGTCATCTTGCCCGTCTTTTTCAAGATCTCCCGGATCTCTTCCTCGGTCGGAATCCGCTCCTTCTGGGAACGATCCACAAACGTCCGGTGAATCTCCACCTGGCGCGCCGCCTCATGCATCAGGGATAGATCTGCCGGTTCCTTCGGAAGCATCGCTTCCAGATCCAGCTTAACTTTAAAACTCGACACTGAGGTCGCCGTGGACGGTCCATTGACACAGCCTCCATGACAAGCGTTCATCTCGATGAAACAGCCAGCCACCTCGCCGGTTTTCATCGCCTCACAGACATCCAGGCAGTCCTTAACGCCGCTGACGTAGAACTTGCGGTACTTGTCCGGTTTCTTCTGGGTCGCCGTCACCGCCGTAAGCAGTCCGCCGCTGACCGGATAACGCAGGTTCGCGCCCGGTTCACGATCTTCGAACGGTTCTTCCTCACATGCTTCGATCTCGATCTGTTCCTCTGACAGCCACTGTTTTAAATCCTCAAATGTGAGGACTGCATCGGGCTTCACAACCCTGTTTTTCTCTTTTTCCGCGATACACGGTCCGATCACGACTACCTTCGCCGCCTCGCCGAACTCCGCGTGCAGCATGCGCGTATGGATCCCCGACGGAATCAGCACCGGTGCCAGATATTTGATCAGTTCCGGATAATGAATCTCAATCAGGTTCACGATACTCGGACAGGCAGTTGTGATGATATTTTTCATCTCGCCCTGCTCTAATAAACGGACATACTCTTCCGTCGCCAGCGCGGCGCCCTCCGCCGCATCACAAACATTCGTAAATCCCAGCTTTTTTAATGCTGACTTGACCTGCCCCCGCTTTTTATACGGCAGAACCCCCATATAGGAAGACGACAGCGATGCAATAACCGGTGCGCCGCTCTCAATCAGCTTTTTGACCTTGGAAAGTTCGCTCGGAACACGTTTTGCCGACTGCGGGCAGTTCAAAAGGCACTGCCCACAGAGAATACAGCGATTTGGCATGATATATGCATGACCATCCCGGATCATGATTGATTTCACTTCGCAGCCCCGCACACATTTATAACAATGCTTACACATCGTCGCCTTAAAATCAATAATCGGCATAGACTCTCCCTCTCTTTTTGCCGTTATATGTAAACGATTACGCGTTCAGGCGTCCCAGAATCTCCTTCTGGAAAAATTCTTCAGTTGTCTCCGGTTTTACGGAATACAGTTCTCCATCTACCGTCACACAGACACCTTTACGGCAGTTGCCGCTGCAGAAATCTCCATTTAAATCCACCTCACTGTCCAGATGATTCTCTGAAACCAGCTTCTGCAGCTTCTGGATTACCTCGCGGGATCCTTTCAGATGACAGGCACTTCCGATACAAATCGATACTCTCATATAATGACCTCCTCACTATCCGTTATAAAACAGACGCAGCCTTTCACCGGAGATTCCCGGTCAAAAAACTGCCTGTTCACATGCATCTTCCAGGGGAATTTACTAAAAATGCATCTTTCCCCATTCTTCTTCATTATCTCATATTGTGATATTATTATCAATCAAATTTCTTTCTGATTTTGTATTTTTTTTAGACCATAAGTACCTGATTCCAAAACCTTTTCACTTTCTTTTCATCAGCTTATGACTCTCCCGGTGTTTTTTAGGAAAATAATCTTTTTATCGGGCACCTTGCACTGCTTTTCTATAATATTTCCATCTTCCCCATGTACGCCCGTAGCCTCTCCACATTCCCGTCCGCAAAACAGTAACCATCCATGCCGCAGCCCTTCGCGCTGTCGATGTTATCCTGACGGTCATCGATGAAAAAGCATTCTTCCGCTTTGAGATGAAATTTTTCAAACAATCTCTCATAGATCGCCGGATTCGGCTTCGCCAGCTTCTCCTCCGCTGAGACAAGCGTGCCATCAAAATATTCAATGCCCGGAATCTCCTGCTCGAACACACGCAGGCGCACGGAACAATTCGAGCAGAGGTAGATGCCGCAGCCCTTTTCTTTCAGTTCCTTCACCAGCTCTCCCATCCCCGGCTTTGCCCAGATGTTGTACTCATGCCAGTGTTCCAGACTTTCCTTCGCCAGCCAGCGCAAATGTTCATTTGGCAGGCGTTTCTGAACCCGCTCCAGCGCCTGTGCATCCGTCAGCGTTCCCTCGTCTAAAAGCGACCACTCCTTCGAATCAAACAATTCGCGGCGCATCCACTCCACATCCTCCGGATTATCTGTGTACTCCCAGCACACCTTGACCGGATCATACTCCAGTAAAACCATTCCCATATCAAATACTATATTTCGAATCATACTTCTGCCTTTCTCTATTCCCGCAAATCTGCCGCCATTCCTGCGTCAGATGGAATTTTCAGTCCAAAAAATTCTCACCTGCAAGCAATCATAATCATTTATATTTTAACATAAATTTCTCATTTTTTTATTTCCATTTTCATAAATTAATGGTACAATAATAGAAAATTTTTCAGGAGGTACCGCTTATGAAAATGATTATCGCAATCATTGGCAGTGAGGACGCCGATGATTTAGTATATGAATTAAACCAGCACTCCTTCTTTGTCACCAAGCTTTCCACGATGGGCGGCTTTCTGAAAAAGAAAAGTACAACCCTGATGCTCGGTGTCGAAGATGAACGCGTCGAGGACGCCATTTCCATCATCAAAAAAATGTCCGGTGCCCGCGAGCAGCTTGTATACACGCCGCCGACCATGGCCGGAAACTGCTGCCCGACCGTCAATATGACCGTTCCGATGAACATGAAAGTCGGCGGAGCAACCGTTTTTGTAATAAATGTAGAAGAATTTCAGAAATTCTAATTTTTTGATTTATATTACAAATCCGAATCACAAAAGGGGCTTTCGCTTGCGCGTCTGCCCCTTTTTGATTCCTTTTATAGAAAAAGAAAAACTCCCGGAGAAATCATCTCTGGGAGTTCCACGCTGCACTCAGGTTCTACAGCTAATCATGCAGAAGAAGGGACTTGAACCCTCATGATGTTGCCATCACACGGACCTGAACCGTGCGCGTCTGCCAATTCCGCCACTTCTGCGTAATTTCTAGTGCGGGCAACAGGACTTGAACCTGCACACTCTCGTACCAGAACCTAAATCTGGCGCGTCTGCCAATTCCGCCATGCCCGCTTGCTTGTCTTTCTGACTCACAAGTGAGTTTATTATAACATAGGGTAGTTCAAAATGGAAGAGTTTTTTTTATTTTTTTGAATTTTTTCGAAAGTTCTTTTAGAAAAAATGTGCGGCAAATTCATCGATACTGAAAGTCCGTGTAATCTTTCGTGTAATCCTTGCACCGAAACGTGTGTACCTATAACGGAATATTTTGTTCCGCTTGAAATCTTAAAAACACAAAAAAGCCTTGAAAACAAAGGAAAAACCAGTGTTTTCAAGGCTTTCTCTATCATGGAGACAACGGGATTCGAACCCGCGACCTTTGCGTTGCGAACGCAACGCTCTCCCAGCTGAGCTATGTCCCCGTCCAAACTGTTATCATTATAGCACAACTGGAATGAATTGCAAGTAGAGAATAAAAAAAACGGAAACCCTTGTAAATCAAAGGCTTCCGTTCTTTTCTAGCAGAGCTGCTGACGGGAATCGGACCCGTGACCTCCGCACTACCAATGCGACGCACTACCGACTGTGCTACAGCAGCATCTTTTTGTTTTCGGCTCATCTCTAAGCCTCGATTAGTTTATCATGATACAATCGTTTTGTCAACGGTTTTTTTGAATTTTTTTTATTTTTTTAAATTTCCCGTTTTTTTCATCGGATGCCTCCGTTTTCATTCGCAGACATCCGATTCTCATTTCCTATCTTTTCATATTTCTATATGATTCCAACGGGGAGGGGAGCAGCGGAATCGGTTGCCCGATACCTTTCACTTACCCTACATCATTCTCTGACGCACAATCTCATATGCCAGCACGCCAGCTGCCACCGATGCGTTCAGGGAGTCGATATCTCCCTTCATCGGGATCGATGCGATGAAATCACATTTTTCCCGCACCAGACGGCTGACACCTTCGCCCTCATTGCCAATCACCAGACCGATCGGTCCTTTTAAGTCGAGGCGGTACATGCTCTCTCCTCCCATATCGGCACAGACAAACCAGAGTCCTCTCTCTTTCAGCTCCTCGATCGTGGCTGAAATATTGGTTACCTTCGCCACCGGCGTATAATTCAGCGCTCCCGCCGAGGTCTTCGCAACCGTCGATGTCAGTCCCACTGCGCGGCGTTTCGGGATGATCACGCCATGTGCGCCTGCCAGATTGGCAGTACGGATGATCGCACCCAGATTGTGCGGATCCTCAATGCCATCCAGAATAAAGAGAAACGGCGGCTCACCTTTCTCTTCTGCCAGCTTTAGCATATCTTCCACCTCTGCATAGCGGTATGCCGCTGCCTGTGCAATCACGCCCTGATGCTTGCCGGTCTCAGAAAGCTGGTCGAGTCTCTCCTTCGCCACATAGTGGATGATCGTATTCTGCTTTTTTGCCTCTCTCGTGATCGTCTTGACCGGTCCATCCTGGCAGCCATCCAGCACAAACAGCTTATCCACCGTCTTGCCCGAACGGAATGCCTCTAAAACGGCGTTTCTGCCTTCGATCATCGTCTCTTCAAATCTATTTTCCTGCTTATTTTCCTGTTCCATCTATTTTCCTCATCATGATTTATAACGATATTAATTCTCCCATCTGTTCCAGCCCTTTTCCCAGAAGTTCTGCCATCCTGTCAAACTGCTCGGTCAGATAGAGATAGCCCATCAGCGCCTCAAATCCGGTCGCCATCCGGTAATCCTTCATCGTCGCGTGCTTCGGCATCGTAAAAGATTTCGCATTGCGTCCGCGTCGGTATGCCGCCTTCTCCGCATCCGTCAGCTCTTCCTCCAAAAGCAGATAAAAATGTGCCTGTGCGTCCGCCTTGACCAGGTTCGCCGTCTTCTTGTGCATCTTGTTGACCTGCATATTGCCGCGGTTCATGACAAGGGTGCGGATCGCCAGCTCATAGACCGCATCGCCGATATACGCCAGCGCCAGCGGGGAATACTCCCCCGCCTCAACATGTTTTAAATGCAGCGCTTCCTTAAACGCATTTAAGCCCGTTTCCATTTGACGCCCTCTCTCGTATCTTCCAGAATAATTCCCATATCGAGAAGCTGTCCACGGATCTCATCCGCCAGTGCGAAATTCTTGTCTTTTCTCGCCTGCTGGCGTTTTGCGATCAAGTCTTCTACTTCGCTGTCCAGAATCTCTTCCTTCTTCTCCGTGATAATACCGAGCACATCGCAGAGTTTGTCCATCGTCTCTTTGACATAAGAAACATATGCCTTCGTCGATGCTTCCGAAATCGTGGAGTTGCTCAGGCGTACAATCTCAAAAATAGCTGAAATCGCATCTGCGGTGTTGAAATCATCGTCCATCGCCGTCTCGAACTTCTGAACCAACTCCTCGACTGCTGCCTGATTCTGCTTCTCCTCTGCCGTCATCTCGCCCTCTTTCGCTGCTTTCAGGCAGTCTGCCTGATGCTCTGCCGCAGTGCGGATGCGCTCTAAGCTGTTTTTCGAAGCTTCCATCAAATCCGCGCTGAAATTGAGCGGGCTGCGGTACTGGGCGCTCAGCATGAAGAGACGCAGAACCTGCAAATCGTATTTCTCACTGATCTCACGCACGGTAAAGAAGTTTCCAAGAGATTTGGACATCTTGCGGTTATCAATATTTAAGAATGCGTTGTGCATCCAGTAGTTGGCAAAGGTCTTGCCGTTCGCGCACTCGCTCTGCGCGATCTCATTTTCATGGTGCGGGAAGATCAGATCCTCTCCGCCTGCATGGATATCGATGGACTCGCCAAGGTATTTCTTGGACATCTCGGAGCACTCGATATGCCAGCCTGGACGGCCCTGGCACCACGGAGACTCCCAGAACGGCTCTCCTTCTTTTTTCGGTTTCCAGAGAACGAAATCGGTCGGATCTTCCTTGCCTTCCTCGCCGGTTACCTTGATCTCACGGAAGCCGGACTGCAGATCGTCCAGATTTTTATGGGACAGTTTTCCGTACTCTTTAAAGGATTTGGTGCGGAAATAAACCGTGCCGTCAGCTGCCACATACGCATGTCCTTTTTCGATCAACGTATTGATCATCTCGATCATACCGCCGATCTCCTGAGTCGCCTGCGGATTCTTCGTCGCCGGTTTGACGTTCATCATCTCCATATCTTTTTTGCACTCTGCGATATAGCGCTTGGAGATCGTCTCCGCATCCACGCCCTCCTCGATGGCTTTCCTGATGATCTTGTCATCCACATCAGTAAAGTTAGATACATAGTTTACTTCGTATCCTTTGTACTCAAAATACCGGCGGACCGTATCAAATACGATCATCGGTCTTGCATTTCCAATATGAATAAAATTGTAAACGGTCGGTCCGCACACATACATCTTAACCTTGCCCGGTTCGATCGGCACAAACTCCTCTTTTCTGCGGGACAATGTGTTGAAAATTTTCATAACCTCATTACTCCTCTTCTATTTTAAATCTGCTTCCGGTGCTGCCTGACAGCCGCCACAGCCGCCGCATCCACCGCAAGCCGCTGCCTGCGTCATCATTTCACTATCATAACAGTAATTCTCCACTTCCGTCAACAGGGTAATCGCCTGTGAGGAAATGCCCTCGCCGCTGCCTGTAAAACCAAGCCCTTCCTCGGTCGTCGCCTTGACACTCACGCGGCTGACCGGAAGCCCCAGCGCATCTGCAATATTTTCTGCCATCTGTGGGCGGTATGCAGCCAGCTTCGGGCGCTGCGCAATGATCGTGGCATCGATATTTTCAATCACATAGCCGCGTTCCTGCAGAAGTTTCCCTACCTTTTTCAGAAGCTCGATGCTCGACGCACCCTCATATTCCGGATCCGTGTCCGGAAAATGCTGTCCGATGTCGCCCAGTGCCGCCGCCCCTAAGAGCGCATCCATCACCGCATGCACCAGCACATCCGCATCCGAATGTCCTAACAGCCCCTTCTCATACGGGATCGTCACGCCGCCTAAAATCAGTTCCCGATCCGGAACAAGTTTATGCACATCATATCCCTGTCCTATTCTCATCGTATTCCAGTTCCTTTCTTGATCATTTTGTAACTGTCCGGACTGCCCGCAGTTACTTTATTTGATGAATTATTTTATACTTTTGAAAAATATACACTTATCCAACAATTTTTAATTTACGCTCAATACAGCGGACTTCCAGATTGCTCTGGTACTGACAGCCCTCGCCGTCCACGTGAACTGCCATCGGGCGTTCCGTGTAGATCTGGACCTCCCGGCAGCTGAAGCACCGAAGCCCCCGGTTGTGGGAGCGCCGGAACAACGCCCGGAGCAGGGTTCCAAGCACCTGCCGCTTCGAGGCATGGCTGACAATGCAGACCTCCAGGTTGCCGTCGCTGCTGTCCGCCTTCGGCGCAAACCAGAATCCGCCGCCCTCGCAGGGTTGAATCTGTGCACTGATAAAATAAATATAATTAAATTCCACCCGGCGCGTTCCATCGAGCAAAATATACCCCCGGATCGGTTTCGCCTTCAAATACTGTATAAATCCCAGTATCCGGTACGACAATCGCCGCAGATGAATCCGGTTGCAGATATTTTTGATCGCCGAACGCTGCATATGCTGGCATACTTCCGCATCCAGCCCGATCCCCGCGCTGACGATAAAACGCCGATGTCGGAGCACATCATCGCCGTATGCAATCACACCATAATCGATCTGCCGGATCCGCCGCGCCTTAAAAATCCGGCGCAGTCCGCGCATCGGTCTTCTCGAAAGCCGGAGCCCGCGCGCCAGATCACTGCCTGTCCCCACCGGAATATAGCCCAGCGTCACCATGTCGCAGGAAACGATTCCGTCCACGACCTCATTCATCGTCCCGTCACCGCCCACGACCACAATCACCCGTGCCTCCTTGCAGTGGGACGTCAGCTTCCTTGCATACTCTGTCGCCTGCCCCGCATATTCTGTCAAATATGCCTGATACTCAACCCCGTCCCGCACAAGCCGCTGCTCTATTTTCTTCCATATCTTATAGCCGCGGCCACTCTGTGAAGCGGGATTAATAATGAAATAATACATTACTCCATCCTCATATTTTGCCATAACGTCCCCTGCTTTCCGAAAATACAGAAACTCCCCTGCTGGGGCGTTATATTTTATCTTTTACCCTGCCAGAATACCTGTCACAGGATACAGCGCCATTACAATTTTGCATGAGATAAGTATACCATACTTCCTTTTAAATGATAAGAAAATTTCTATAAATTATTTTCTCAAAAGTGTTGACAATCTTGAAAATTTATATTATACTTGCAAAGCAGTCGTGATTTGTGCGAGTGTCAGCGGGATCTTAGCTCAGCTGGGAGAGCATCTGCCTTACAAGCAGAGGGTCACAGGTTCGAGCCCTGTAGGTCCCACTTTTAAAATTTAATATGGCGAGATAGCTCAGTTGGCTAGAGCACGCGGTTCATACCCGCGGTGTCGAGGGTTCGAATCCCCCTCTCGCTATTGATGAAGCAGCTTGCAGTTGAGCAAGCTGTTTTTATTTTGCCTAAATTCACTCTAAAACTAACTTCCTATGTGAAAGGCGATAGCGCATATACCCTCACGGTTGACACATATATACAGCCGCATAAAATATATAAATCCAAAGTCCCTGTCCATCCATAAAATTTTTGTTTAACAAATTTCACATTCCATAACCTTTTTCTTAATATTTATAACAATCCCTATTTAGCCTTGAAGTTGGCGGGTGAGTGTGCTATAATCAGACGAACTTGGAGAGATGTTAAAATAATGTTAATTTATTTATGATAAAAAGAAAATCGAGGTTGATTGATATGAAACATTTTCTGAAGGAACTCCTGAAGAAATACGGGCATATATGGATTCTGGGATACGGATTTATCTATCTTCCGTGGTTTATGCATCTGGAAAAAACCGTGACCTCCAATTACCATATCATGCACTCATCGCTGGATGATATGATTCCGTTTAATGAATACTTCGTCATCCCATATTTACTGTGGTTCGCCTATGTGACCGCTGCGATTGCATACCTGTTCTTCAAGAACAAGGAAGAATATTACCGGTTATGTGCATTTTTATTTACCGGCATGACGCTGTCACTCTTAATCTGCACCCTGTTCCCGAATGGAACTGACCTGCGGACCGCCGTAAACCCGGACAAGAACCTCTGTTCCCGTCTGGTCTATATGCTCCACCAGGCTGACACGAACACGAATGTATTTCCAAGCATCCACGTGTACAATTCCATCGGAACCCACATCGCGGTCATGAAGAGTGAGTCTCTGAAAAAGCACAAAGTAATCCGGATTCTTTCCGGTATCCTGATGGTCGCTATCTGCATGGCAACTGTCTCGCTGAAGCAGCACTCGGTTCTGGACGTCGCAGGCGCGATTCTTTTAAGCGCAGCTATCTATCCGTTAGTATATGCAGGAAGCACGCAGGAAGAGACAGAGAACGAACCAGAGTATATTCGGTGAAGGATTTCTCAAGACAAGTAAACATAAGCTGGCGCCAAAGTATGACAGGTGCCAGCTTTTTATTTGCGATAAATCCCCCCTGCCGCAGCAATTACGAAAACTAGGTCTCTAACATTCATCACGTGGTAATCCCTTATCAAATCATATCTAATGATTGACAAAGAATCAGAAAATCCGACCATCTGGAAACACTCCATTTTCCAGACGATCGGATTTTTAATTTGCATTTTTTGACAGATTTGATTTTCTTTTCTAATCCGCCCTATTTTTAGTTAAACCCATAAAACTTCTGCGAAATCTTATAGCAGGCGATCGACACCTTCCGTCCGCCTTTTCCCGGCAGGTTTACGCCCTGTCCGAGGAAGCCCCAGCGCAGGCGCATATACAGCGTGAAATTCTGCTGTTTCAGATACTGCCACAGTTCTTTTTTCTTCTTCAGATTCTCCTCTGTCTCCGAGCGGATCGCCAGAATTGAAGTAACTGTCATCATGATCTCCAGATAACGGACCATGTAGTGACGCAGCTTCGGATTTTTAATCTTCGTCACATCATAATATCCTAACATCAGCTTCGTAACAAGAATCTGCTGGTCGATACGACCGATCATAACCTTTTCGTTGACCGACTGGTCATCGCGTCCGATAAAATAGCGGTAGAAATTCACATCCAGATAGTACATGGATTTTACGTGCGGAAGCGGCTGGTAAACGAAAATGTTATCCACATAGAATGTGTGCTTCGGCAATTCCAGACCGCAGCTTCGAAGCATTTCTACTCGGTAAATAACCGAGTGCATCAGGATATACTGTCCCAAGCGGAAGCCTCTTGCACCGTTCCAGTCGATGAGCTGGCGTTTTGGAAGCGCCATGTTGTAGTTCATGACCTTTTTGTGTTTTGCGCCCTGTTTTTCATAAACGAAGTTGGTAATCAGCATATCCAGCGTCACATTGTCATGGACAAATTTGCGCAGCGTATCCAGAACCTCCATATATGCCTCTTCGTTGACCCAGTCATCGCTGTCCACGACCTTATAATAGACGCCCGTCGCATTGCGCAGTCCCGCATTGACGGCCTCGCCGTGACCACCGTTTTCCTGATGAATCGCCCGGCAGATACCCGGATAGTTTCTCTCATACTCATCGGCAATCTCCGCCGTATTATCTTTTGTGGAACCGTCATCCACGATCAGGATCTCCACCTCATCGCCGCCCGGCAGCAGGGATTCGATGCAGTTACGCATATATGCCGCCGAATTGTAGCACGGAATCGCTACCGACAACAGTTTCATTGGTTTATTTTCTCTCAAAACTCCAGTTCCTCCATCTCTTTGTTGACCCGATCCTCACAGGAGCGCATGGCGAGAATCGTCTGTTCCATCAGTTTGTCTAATTCCCAGCCAAGCTGATCAGCCCCGCGGCGGATCACATCTCTGGAACATCCAGCCGCAAATTTCTTGTCCTTAAATTTCTTCTTAAGACTTGAAAGCTCCATGTCCTTGGTGCTCTTGGACGGGCGCATCTTCGCCGCCGCCCAGATAAGCCCTGTCAGCTCATCGGCTGCAAACAACACCTTTTCCATCTCATGTTCCGGAGCCACATCCACCCGTATGCCATAGCCGTGGCTGACAACCGCATGGACTAAATCTTCCTCTGCGCCTCCGTCGCGCAGAAGCTCCGGTGCCCGCTCGCAGTGTTCTTCCGGATAAAGTTCAAAATCAATGTCATGCAGCAGTCCTGCCATGCCCCAGAATGCTTTTTCGTCCCCGTATCCCAGCTGCTCAGCATACCACTCCATGACGCCCTCCACGGTCAGTCCATGTAAAATATGAAATGGTTCTTTATTATACTTGCGAAGGAGCGCAAGCCCCTGTTCTCTGCTCAGTGATGTCTGTTTCATCCTCCGTGCCTCTCTTTCCACGTTTCCGTGTCCGGATCCTTGATTCTCAGTAATTCACACTATCTATAGTTATAACAAAATTAACCAGCAAAATAAAGCAGATTTTTGTAAAAGTATTGTGAACAAGTCGTTGCTGTTCACGCATATGTGCCCAGTAATAACAACTCAAACTCCCCATGTCTGCCACATTGACTGAAATTCTCTTTCAAAATAAGTTACGCATCGTCTTAAACACCACCCATAATCAATCTTCTCCACTGTTTCTGCCGCATAGATCGGATAAGCAGCCACCTGCTCGTCATTAATATAATAGGATGCCTGCCCGACCTCCTGTCCTTCATGAACCGGTGCTTCCAGCTCGGTCGGGTACTCATAACGGATGTCTGGCTTCTCGTCCGCGCGCAGAAGCATCAGAAACATCTGTTTTTCCGATGGCAGATTCAGTGTGAGCGCCGTCGTTCCTTTCACGCCCCGCCTCACCTCCACCTCCGGAAATGTTTTCTCCCGGTCAAATATATCATACCAGTTATATGTATCAAATGCATACTGATCGAGTTTCCGCATATCCGCCCATTTGTACGTCTTGTGCGGCGGCCACCCGCAGCCGAGAAGCGCCACCGTAAATGCTTTTCCCTCTTTTTTTAACGCCGCCACATAACAGTACCCGGCTTTCCCGGTAAATCCTGTCTTGCCCGACAGCACCTCCGCGCACTGGCTTAAAAGCGCGTTGTGGTTTGCCAGGTAAAATGAACGGTTTCCCGACTCATCCTGAATCGTCCGTGATGCCGTACGGGTAATTTCCAGAAATGTTTCGCGGCACGGCGACTGGAACGCGCAGTAGCGCATGATCCGCGCCATATCCGCCGCAGAAGCGCTGTGTTCGTTTCCATCCTCATCCGCAACGTCCAGACCGTTCGGTGTCACGAAACAAACATTCTTACATCCTATCTCCCGCGCTTTCCGGTTCATTTTCTCCGCAAATCCTTCCACACTTCCCCCGATGTGCTCCGCCACCGCCACAGCGCTGTCGTTGTGGGATTCCAGCATCAGGGAATAGAGTAGATCCGATAGGCGATACCGCTCCCCCGCCCGCATATTGAGCTGGACATCCGGCATGGAGGCCGCTTTCTCTGATACCTCGACCCAGTCATCGGGATTTCCCTGTTCCAGTGCGAGAATGCAGGTCAGAATCTTCGTCGTGCTTGCCATCGGATAAGCGGTATCCGCATCTTTCCCCGCCAGAATACGCCCACTGTCCGCATCCATGAGAACCCAGGCGCGGGCGTGAAGGGTCTGTTGTAGAGAAGTCTCTTTCTCTCCCAGAATCTCTTTATTTTCTATGTTTTCACGAACAAAAACCGCCCCGCCGGCCGGAACCAACTGAATCATCGCCAGTATACTTCCTGCCAGCAGAACGGCTATCCATTTTCTGATTCTATCTCCCATCCGGCTGCTCCGGAATCCCTTTTCAGGAGATTATATGAGAATAAACCTCTTTTCTATGACTTTTTCTTTTTATTTTTCCAGCGGCTCATTCAGCTTCTCCGTCCCCGGCAGCGCAAACCGTCCACCCGCGATGATCTTTACACTCGTTCCATCTGGATGAATCGCCTCGATCGTATCCAGCTCGGAGTACGGGATTGTAATGTCCGTATGGCAGCCAAAATATGCCTCCTGCGGGTTTTCTTTGCGTTTTGCTGAAATCTCATTCTCACGCGCCACCATCTCGCGTCCATCCGGGTTGAAGACCGGGCAGTCCTCCATCCAGCTGTAGCAGGTATCGCCTACCGCAAAGTGCGGTCCCATCTTCTCGGCAATCAGAATCGGGAATTTGTCGAGAATGCCGTAGCGCAGCGCTACCTCATACGCAGTTGTGTTAGTGCCAATCGCAAACTCGCCCATCGGCAGCGTCTCATGGTTTTTGAGGATCATCTGTTTCACTAACGCCTTATTTTCCTCTTCCGTCTCAAAGTTTTTGCAGGTATAGGAGACAGCGATACCATTTTCAAACCGGATTTCCAGATCTTTGAACTGAAATTCCCCGATATAGACGCTGCCGACATGCAGAAGCCCGTTTGTCCCAGCAAGCTGCGGGGAGGTAAAGACTTCTCCAACCGGAATATTTACATCCGCCACGCAGTTTTCGAAATTCGACTGTTTCGTCGGCTCAGCAAGCGTGTGAAGCTGTACGGTCAGATCGGTACGGTTGCCGCCGCGTCCGCTGATGTGGACTTGCGATGCCTGATCCAGTTCGTTGATCATGATCTGCTGGATGTCGCGGTACAGCTCATAGTCCAGCGTATTGATGCGGATCGTCTCCTTGAAAACCGCCTCAAACTCCGCTCCGATCTCCGGAAGCGGGAATGCAATGATTGTGAAGCTCGTCTCCGTCCCCGGAATATACGCGTCCACAATCTGCATCGCCTCATTGCTGTAGGATAACAGCAGTTTCTCCTGTTTTTCACTTAAAGAAAAGGCTGCTGCTGCATTGACCGGCTCAAATCCGGCCTCGCCGAAGGTTTCCACAACTGCCGGACCGGCATATACCGACGCCAGATCCTTGTATGTCTCATATGCCACCTTTAAAATAGACAATTTCCGCTCACGAAAGGCCTTGTCCAGGTAAACCGCATTGTCGTAGCGGTGATCATACTCGTACTGGCGGTTTGCCGGTGTGCCATAGTAACCGTTCGTGCGCGCCGCCATCCGGTTCACCGTGCCGATGGAGGCTCGGGCAATGATCGGCTCCAGACCGAGTTCGCGGAAATTTTCCACTGCCATCCGGATCATGCGCTCAAATCCGATGTGGTAACGGATCTGCACCGTTTTCTTGCCCTCATAGCTGCGTCCGGTCGCCGCAAATCCCTTGCGGTAGCCTTCTGTGTAGGTATCTGCCATCCGGCGTACCGTCTCCTCCGGCAGCTCATTCATAAAACGTGCCGTCGCAAGCTCTGTCTCCGAGATATATTCGCCAAACCGGTACAGATAACGCAGATCGTTTAAATCACTGTCCATGATGATCGATTTTCCAAAATCCAGCGACGGATCCAGCGTCTCACGCACCCGCCACGGAAGCATCCGGTCACAGTAATCGCTGACAAAATAATAAAGCGGCTCGCGAAGCTCCGCCAGCTCCGGCGTCCCGCCCTCAAACAGGTTGTAAACCTCAATAAACAGTTCCTCCAACACCGTCACATCCACCAGACGGCTCTCATAGGCGTAAACGATCGCGCTGCGGATCTCCGTATAGAGAAATGACAGCCACGGACCATAGTCCTCTCCCAGCTCTTTTGCCGCATAGTCCGGGTTCGCAAAGCTCTTCCCATACGCCCCTGGAAGTATATCCGCATAAAGTGTCCGGTTAAATTCTGCCGCCTCTTCCTGGCTCATCGTCGCCAGCGTCCCATCCATCTGTTTCTGGAAGGTTTCTTCTATCAGCTCGATAAACTGGACGGTGCGCTCAAAAAATGCCCGGTATGGCTCGCCAACCGTCGCTTCTTCTTTCATATGGCCGATGCGCTCCATCGCGAGCTCATGGCGCTCCGCAACCGCCTCATTTTCTTCTTTCAAAAGTTCCCAATATTTCATGTTCAGATATTTCCCTCCTTCTGCCATCGCCAAATTTCACTTTCAAACCACGCCCGCCGCAAAGGCTCTTACCGGCGTTCCATTGGTCCGGCATTCCAGGCAAGCCATGCATAAAAACCATTCATTCTTAGCCCCGGATGCCAATCAAAATCGTCACAATCCACCAGATGACCAGAAGCCCCGACAAAATCGTACCAATTTTCGCGAATATATAATTTTTTTCTTCTTCTTTAAATGATTTCCATCCGTACATCAGCGACGCCACGGAAAATAATATGCTCGAAAAGCACATCGACAGCGCGCCGACCGGCGTATTGCCCTGGCTGCGGACACTGAATGCCATCCCTGCCACGCACAGCAGCAGACCGACTCCCGCCAGTCCCAGGCAGAGATAGCCGTGTTCTGCCATCGGCTTTTGGGTATAAAAAAACCC